>NZ_DASYTH010000444.1:0-43970 GCF_036002505.1 Actinophytocola sp.
GGCCCGTTGCAGCAGAAGGTGTTCGCCGCCACGATGCGACTGGCCGCCGCACTGCCCGCGCGTGGGGGCCAGCCCGATCCGGAACGGGTGCTCGAGGCGTCCGCCGCATTGGCGCGGACGCTGTATGACCTGGGCGCGCGGGCGGACGGTCTGCGTGGCTTCGCGGCCGACCTCGGGTCGCGGTTCAACCCCGACCATGCAGCCGCGGTGGCTGAGATCGCGACGCTGCTCGAGGACGTGGTGGCGACAGGCCGGGCACAGGTCACTGCGGCGCGCAGGTCGGTTTCCGAGGCGGTGGCCGCACGCCAGCGGACCGTTGACGCCTTCAAGGCTGCCAATGACGAGTTGGGTCGCTACGAGCGGCTGCTGAAGCTGGCCCGCGCCGGCAGGCCGGCGCTGACCCCCAGACGGTGGGCGAAGATCATCGCCGAGAGCCGGCTGGTGGGTCACGACCTGCCCGGGACCGTCGAGGATCTGCGGCTGCGGCTGATCGAGCTCCAGTCCGAGGAGACGCTCCAGCGGTGGGTTCACCTCGAAGGGCCCAGCCAGCGGCGGCTGCTCAGCGACTTCCAGGACCGCGCCGCCACGCTGACTCGGGCGCTCACCCGGGACGGCATCGCGGTGCGGCAGGCGCTCGACCGGCTGGCCAAGCCGATGCCCGTGCCGGTGGCGATCGACGGTCTGCGGTCGGCGCTGGCCGGTCCGGCCCCCGAGGGGCGGGGCACGAGCCACGTCGTCATCTGGGTCAGTGGCGACCCGCCGACGCCGGAGAAGTGGGAACAGCTCGAGTCGCTGGGGACCGTCCACTACCAGGGCGGGGACGGCCCCGCTCTGGCCGAGGTACTGGTCGTCTCGGACCTGCTGACGCAGGTCACGACGCTGCTCGGCAGGATCGGCGCCGAGGTGCGCGAACAGCCGGAGAGCGTGGACGCCTGGCGCGCCGTGCTCACCGCGACCATGCGGCTGGCCGCCGTGCTGGCCGCGCACGGCGGGAAGCCGGAATCGAAGACGGCCAGGACCGAGGTGCACAAGGCCGCAGCGGCCCTGCAACGGACGCTCGACCGGCTCGGCGAAACGCAGGCTCCGGAACCCCTGTCCGAGTACATCGCGACGCTGACGGTCCTTGGCCGGGCCTACGCCACGGTCGCGGTCCGGTCGGCTTCCGGCCCGCTGCCGCACGAGGCCCCCAAGGATCCCGAGCCGGACGGCATCCTCGACCCACGCGAGGACGAGATCGTCGAGCAGCGGCCGTCCGGCCCGGAGTTCGGCGAGACACTCAGGACCGCCCATGCCGAGCTGTCCCTGTTCAGCCGGCTGGTGACCGAACGGCTGTACGTCGACGCTTCGCTCAGCATGGCGGTGTGGGCCGGCGACCCCGGGACTCTTCCCGCCATCCGCGTCGAGCTGGACGTGCTGCTGGACACGCTGAACGAGATCGAGCGGCTGGCACTCGACCTGCTGATGCGCCTGGCCGGGAGCGACAATGCGGACCAGTTGCGGCTGGACTACTACCGGGACCGCGTGACCGACCTGCGCCGCGACATCGAGGCGGTGCGCGAGCAGGTGGAGCAACGGGTGCTCGACGGGCTGCCGCCCTCGGCCCGGCGCACCGATCAGGACCGGCCGCGACGCGAGCCCCAGACGGACAGCCTCACCGCGCTGCGCCGCGAGGTCGATGCCATGCTCGCGGCGGATGAGCTGTGGTCGCCCGGGTCCCCGAAGTCCCCGAAGTCCCCGATCATCGACGCGAAGCTCAACGGTGCCGCAGCCGAGCTGGCCATGATCACCCAACTGCGGTATCTCGCGGATCGATTCGGCGGTTCGGCGCGGGTCGCCCTGCTCGACACGCTGGCGGGCACGCTGGATTACCTCGAGGAGCGGACCCTCGGCCGGGTGCCCCAGTTGAACACCTTCCGCACGGAGCTGAAGTCCTACCAGCGGCAGGTTTCCCAGCTGCGCCAAGGGCTTGCGGCATGGCGGCAGGTGGTGGCAGCTGGCCCGGTGCCTTCGGTGGAGTCCGGAGAATCGGTGCCGACCTCGCGGCAGTCCGTCGCGGCGCTCCTGGACGCTCAGGCCCAGTTGCGGCCGTTCATCGACCTGCTGCGCCTCGACTATGACGTCCATTCGCGGCCGGGCGAGCGCGACCAGCTCATCGAGGACAGCGGTCTGCCCGGTGTGCTGGGCGGCAACGTCGACGAGGTGCTGCGCACGCTGGAGGATGTCGCGAACCGGGTGTTCGACGTGCTGCGGCCCATCGCCGAGGTGGAAGGTCCGTCGCTGGAGCAGCCGTACCTGGACCGGGTGCTGCACCTGCGGTCGGAGATCGCCAGGCGTCGCGACGCGCTGGAGCCGACGCTGCGCGAGTTGGCCGCGCCGAGGGTCGTGACCGGGGCGCCCTCCGACATGCGGGCGAAGTTCGCCAGGGTCATCGCCCTACGCCGGATTCCGCAGCCCCGCCGGGGCACCGCGGTGTTCATGGTCAGCGGGCCGCTGCTGGCCGAGGACAGGGAACTGCTCGACACCGAGGGGGTCGTGTTCGGCGTTCCCCGGGACACCGGCGGCCAGGTCCGGGTCGAGATTCGGATCATCCCGGACCTGGCCGCCGAGTTGACCTCGAAGCTCCAGGGCCTCCGCAACCAGATCAGCAGTCTGACCTGGTCGGTTCCGGACGATGAGCCGACCGTGCAGGAGTTCGTGCGGGAGCTGGACGAGCGGTATCAAGCCGCGCAGAAGGCCGCGGGCCGCCTGGCCGCCATCCTGGCCGAGCACCGGTGGCGGCTGGGGGACCCCGAGGTTCGGGAGCTGGTGCGCAAGCAGGCCGAGACCCTTCGGGACAACGTCATCTCCTTGGCGGAGCTGGTGCGCGGTCCGCGTCCGGAGCTGGTCAAGTCGGAGAGTTTCACGTCGGTCAGGAAATGGGTCGAGGGCGTGTTCGTGGCCGGCGTGGCGCACAGCGAGACCCTGCTCAGGGAGGAATTCACTCCGAGCCAGCAGGCCGCTGCCGTTCTGCGGGATCACCTCAGGCAGGCGCGCCGCACCCTCGAGGCCCTGTCCGGCATCACGGACGTGCCGGCGCCGCGGTGGCAACGCCAACTCGCCGAGGCACACGCCGACCTTGACAGGATTGCGGCACTGGCCGAGCGACTGGCGGACCATGCGGACGCCGACAAGCTGGTTGATTCGATGGTGGGTCGGGCGAAGCTGCTGAGCCATGAGCTCGACGAGATCCGGACCGTTGTGGTGAACAGCTACCGCGCGCTGGAAGCCGTGGACCTCGACACCAATCGCGGCAAGGCGATCGACGCCACCATGGTGCACATCGTCGCGCTCGAGGGGGTCGCGGCGGCCGTGACGGCACTGAAGAGCGCGCGCGAGGCCATACCGTACCTCCGCGACACCGATCCGTCGGTGTCGTCGGAGCCGGATCCGGCTCCGGCTCCACAGGGGAACCCGGTGGCACTGGACACCGGCATCGTCGTGACGATCACCGAGCTGCAGACCGCGATCCGGGCCGCGCTGGCCGGCATTCCCAGGAAAGACTGGGACCACGCGCACCGGCCGCTGGCGTTGCTCGATCTCACCATCACCAGGCTGAAGGCGCACCGAGCGGCGCTGAGCTGGGGCGATGCCACCGCGGCCGAGGCGGCGATGGCCGGGATGATCGCCGGGTTCGCCGAGTTGGCGCGCGAACTGGCGGTCCTGGCCTCGGTCGAGGCCCGGGCGCGAGCCAACCCCGAGGTGCGCCGGTCGGTCGTGTACCTGCTGGACAAGGTCGTGGCGGCGGGGAAGGCCGTTCTCCGGGCGGGGGAGCGGGACGCCCTGGCGAGCCTCCTCGAACACGGAATCGCGCGGTTCAACGAGGCCCTGGAAGGCGACCCGGAGACCGCGGACACGGATTTTGTGAGGTGGTGGCTCCGCCAGCCGCTGAACGCGGTGCTGGCTGGGATCGCGAATCCGGCCGCGACCAGTGCCGAGGACGTCGGTCTGGTGACCGAGCTCGCCGACTACCTCGCCGGCCGCGGCGAGGCGGCGGAGCGTGCCGTGGCGAAGCGGCGAGAAAGGATGAGCCAGGCGTCGAACGCCCAGTTGCAGGCCGTTGATTCGTTCCGGCGGGAGGCCAACGAGCTGGTCCGGTGGGCCAAGAGCAAAAGGCTGTCCGCAACGCAGCAGCAGGCCCTCGTTGACCTGATCCGGATCGCCAAGCAGGTTCGGAGCCGGCTCAAACTCCGCGGCCAGGAGATGGCCGCGAACGTGGCCTTCGCCGACGATCTGTCGAGCCTCGCCGGCCAGATCGGTGTCAATCAGACGCTCACCGAGTTCATGACCCGGGCACGACCTCCGGCGGATCCGCTGAGGCCGGATCCGCCGAAGATCGGTCACCAGTGGTCGCCGGTCGCCGTGGCGTTGGTGGGCGACCTCACCGCCGCGCAGCTGCGCCAACTCCTGAAGTTCGTACATGTCAAGGAGAACCAGGGCACCTTCTACGTGTACTTCGGGCGCAAGGAGGTCCTTGGCGCCGAACCCGACGCCGACGGCAACGTGTCACTGACGGCCCACTACCGGGTGTTCGAAAAACTGGCCGAGCGCGGGCTATCCGCCCAGGGACAGCCGTCCACGGTGGTTTCCCTCATCGAGGGTCGGGACGGCCTGTTCGTCATGCCCATCGGCGAAACGACCGACGTCGACACCACTCTCACCGGCCGGCACTACGAGCAGCTTCTCGCGGCCGTTCTGGGTCTGCCGGCCGGTGCCGAGATGCAGCAGATCAGCTGCCTCCCCCGCACGGTGTCCCAGCCCGAGGCGATGCAGCAGCGGCTGGCCGACACCCTGAAATGTGTACTGCTCACGTCGATAGTGCCGATTTTCTCGACCTGGAAGGTGACTCCCGGCCTGAACACCAATGCGGTGACCGTCGGCTGGCGTCCGGATATCAGCGAGGCGGGCTGGCTCACCGCGGGAGAGCCATTCACGCGCGAGATGCGCGTGCTCAGGCGCTTCGAGCCGTATTTCGGCTACAGCACCGTCAAGGCCACGACGTGGGCGGCGGGAGAGCTCGACATGGCGGAACTCGGCGTGAATGCCTGGTCCATCCTCTGGGGCGACGAGGATTCCCAGGCCACCCAGGCGGGGCCGGCGTCCCCGGAGCTGCCGTCCGCGGAGGCCGGTGGCGATCCGGAGTGGACGGCCGATGACGACACACTCGTCGACGAGCCGGTCGGCCGGTGGGACCTCGTCGAGACCGAGCTGTACCGCATTCGTCAGGTGGCGGACCTGGCGGATTCGTTCCTGCTCCATCGGAAGCGGGGCGTGCGGATCGGGTTGATTATCGACAGTCACTTCTACGGCGGGGTGCTCGAGACGCGTCCGGGGCAGTTGCTGGCTCGTCTGGACGAGATCGAGCGGTGGTTGGGCGACGGCGCGCAGGCCGGCGTCCGCGACCGGGTGGCGGGGCTGCGCAGGAGGATCAACGACCACGCCGGGGGCGCCGCGCTGCAGGACGTGCTGACGATGCTGAGCGGACCGCTGGAGTTCACGGTCCCGGCGAACAAGGATCTGTGGTCGACGATGAGCGGGCTGGCTCCCCGCGCCCGCCGCACCCGTGGCGCCCTCGTCTTCCACATCGCCGGCCGTCGGGTGAATCCGACGGATCTGGAGCGTCTTTCGAAGCTGGGAGCCATTGTCAGGGGCACCGAGAACGTACCGGACGACGATTCCGTCCGGGTCAGGGTCGAGTTCCTCCCGGAGCCGTACCTGACGTTGCTGGACGATTTCGCGCCGCTTCGACTCCGCGCTCTGCAATCGACGGACGATTTCTGGCGGTCGGGTTCCATCGACCTGAGGCCGCTGCGCGATGTGCTTCCCGACGTGACGGACGCGGCAGCGGAACTGGACCGCGTTCTGGCCAACCACGGTACGGATCAGGCGCAGGTGCGCGAGATCGCCACGGATCTGCTGGGCAAGGCGACCAGGCTGGCGGATGAGGTATCGGCACTGCGTGCCAGGAACGACGGTTCCCTCGATGAGTACGTGCTGGTGGCTGACCGGGTCGCCCGGGATGGGACGGCCTATGCCAGGTCCGCGCTCATCTCGGCTCGCGGCGAGTTCGCCCCGGCGTTCCGCGACGCCTACGACAAGTTGGATGCCATCGAGCGGCTGGTGACCCTGGCGGACGACCTCGCCGCCGTGGAGGCCGACGACCGCCCGGCCCTGGCCGACGAGGACAAGGACAACTTCAAGGTGAGCCTGCTCGCCGCGAGCGGTCTGCTGGGCGCACGGCCGGCCGAGGACATCGCCGGGCTGGAGGCCGTCCTGACCGAGGTCGAACGGGAGATACGCGAGCGGTTGGCGGACGTGGCCAGGCCGGTGGACGAGACGTTGGGGAAGGCCGTACAGCGGTACGTTGCCGGCCTGCGTTCGCGGATTGCCGGCGGCCGCGAGTGGCTGACGTCGACCCTCGATCTACTGCAGGAGCCGACGGTGTCCATGACCGTGGAGCACCCGGACAAGTTGCGGATGGTGGTCGCCACGGTGGTTCGTCCGCGTCCGGACGCGGACCGCGGCGTGATCTTCAGGCTCCGCGGACACCCGGGGCGGGCGAACCTGGAATGGCTGATGCGGCAGGGGATCGTCCTCATCGAGGACCGTCGGGCCCGGAACCAGGTCGAGGTCGAAGTCAAGTTCGTGCCGGCCGTGCACAGGGTGTTGCGGACGGAGCTCGACGAGCTCGGGACCGCCGTCAACCGGCTGCTGGCCTCGACACCAGATCATGAGCCCACGACGGCACTGGCCGGCCGGGTGCGCGCGATGGCGCAGGCGGCGGACCGGCTGACCGACGTTCTCGCCGGGCACGGGGGGAACCTGGTCTCCCGGGCCGCGCGCGACGAGGTGCGCGCGGCGGCCATGGCCCTGCGGCGAGAGCAGGACCGACTCCAGGCGCAGGCGGCGCGGCTGGAGGTGGAGGCGGGCCTCGATGCCGGACCGGCCGACCTGGCTCGCGTCGTGAAGCTGACCAGGCTGGTGGCGCAGCTGGGCCAGGCCCGCGTCGCGGCCGTGCTCGGGCTGGTTTCCGGTGCGGAGCCGGCCCCCAGGGCGATCGCCGACGGGCTCAGCGCCGCCTACGGCACGTTGCACCGCATCGAGCGGCTGCTGACGCTCGCGAACGAGACCGATCCGGACGGGACGCGGTTGCTCACCAGCGGTCTGGCCGGCGCGGACCTTGGCCGGGATGTCGTGGGGCTGCGGGCCTTGCTGGACCAGGCCAGGAAGGAGACGCTCGAGTGGTTCGGGCACGTCGCCGGGCCGGAGCACGCGTCGCTGGCGGCCGCCTACGAGGCGTACGTCGCCGGGGTGCGCAGCAGGATCGACGCCGGCGGCGAGGCGGTCGAGCGGATGCTGACCAGGCTGCGGCGGCCGATCCCGGTGATCCTGGCGGCGGGCGAGGTGCGGTCGGCGTTGGCCGGGGTCGTTGCGCCGGAGCCGGGCGAGCGTCACGGTCTCGTCTTCGAGGTCAGCGGCAAGCCGACCGGGGCGGACCTGGAGCGGCTGGGGGAGCTGGGGGGCATCGTCCACGTTTCCCGCGACGATCTTGCCGATGGTCGCCTCCGGATCGTGGTCCGGTCCGTTCCGGACCCGTGGACGCACGCGATGGAGCAGCTCAACGAGCTCGGTGCCCGGCTCGACGAGCTGGCGACGACGACCCGGTTCCAGGAACTCGTGCCGACGCTGCGCGAGCGGCAGCAAGCGGCGTTCGACGCGCTGATGAAGCTGGCCGCCCGGCTGGCCGCGCATGCCGGGCAGCCGGACTGGGTACAGGAACAGGTGCGTGCGGCCGCCCACACTCTCGAGGATGAGCTGGACGAGCTGAGCGAAGGCGCTGACCAGCTCCGGGCAGACGTCGCCAGCCTTGATGCGGCGGCCGAGGTCGCGGCGCTCCTGGATGAGGTGGTGGCGGCCGGCCGGGCCCACCTCGCCTCGGCGGCCGGGCCGATTCTCGCCGCGCACAAGGTGAACGAGCGGTCCGTCGGGAAGGTCAACGCTGCCTACGCCGAGTTGGGCCGGATCGGCGAACTGCTGCGCTTGGTGAAGGAGGGCGACAACGCCACCGAGGCCGAGTGGGCGCGCTTGCAGGCCAACAGCTACCTGGTCGGCGCGCCGCTGCCGGAGACCGTCCCGGCGCTGCGGACGAGACTGGCCGAGCTCGAATTCGAATCGCTCGAGCTGACGTTGCCGATGGCGTGGGAGGGGTGGGGACAGAACAGGAGCGGCGCCCACGCGTACTACCTGGCCGAGCTGCGTTCCGACATCGAAGAGCTCGCCGGGCCACTCCGGCGGACGCTCGCCAGTTCCAGGCTGCACAAGAACCTGTCCGTGACCGTGCGTGCGGATCGCCTGTGGCGGGTCTGGACCCCCCGCGACGGCTCGACGGGAGAGGCGGCGGCGCTCGCCGGCATCGTTTCCGACTCGCGTTCGGCCCCGCCCGGTGGCGGGTTCGTCTTCCGGGTCTGGGGCCGGCCGAAGCAGCAGGACCTGGCTCCGCTGCGGCGGCACGGGGCCGTCGTGCTCGCCGGCCCGGTACCGGATCTGGACCCCGATCACGTACGGGTCGAGATCGGGGTCATCCGGGACGTGGTCAAGTACGGGACGGAGAAGCTCGGCGCGCTCGGCGCCATCGTCGAGCGCCTGCGTCGTAAGAATCCGGCGGATCAGGTCCTGGCGGACCTCGGCGCACGGCAGCAAGCGGTGTTCAACGCGCTGATGACGCTGGCCGCCGTCCTGGCCGCGCACGGCGGGAAGCCGGCGACGGCCCGAGCCCGGGCGGAGGTGCACGCGGCCGCCGGCGCGCTCGAACGCGCGCACCGCGAGCTGACCACGCAGACAGCCCGGCTGCGCCCGGCCGACGACGCGCTCCGCGGCGCGCAGCCCGCGCCGAGCGCGCGGGCGCGCCAGCTGCGCAGGGCTGCCCGCCGGGACAGCTTGGCCTCCTCCGCGACCCGCGCGATGGGCGCGTTCCGTACTTTCACGGCCACCTCGGGGAACACGACCCTGGCCGGGCGACCCGAGGTGACCGAGCTGCTGACGCTGGCCGACGACGTGGAAACGCTGGCGCAGGCGTACGTCGCGGCCGCGCGGGTGTCCGCCTCCGACCCGGTGTTTCCGGTGGCCTCCGAGCTGCCCGACGTCCAGGCGGTGAGCGAGTTCGATACCGCTCCGGAGCCGTGGAAGGGGCCGTCGGCCCCCGCGTTCACCGGGGAGGTCGAACGCGCCAATGCCGAGCTCGCGGCCGTCGCCGACCTGGTGCGGTCGCTCGAGGACCGGTTCGCCGGTGTGGTGGACGCCGGTGATGATCAGAGGTTGGTCACCGCCGGCGTCCTGGTCGACGTGCTGCTGGACACCCTGACCGAGGTGCGGCGGAGCGCTCTCGACCGGCTGGCGCCGCTCGCCGGGGGGACCGACCTGGACCAGCTGAGGCTGGACCACTACGCGGGGCGCGTGGCGGAGCTGCGGGCGCCGCTGGAGGCCGTCCGCACCACGCTGGCGGACAAGCTCGCCACGTCGACCGGGCCGGACCGGTCGGCGGATGCGGTGCTCGCTCGTGCCGATGCCGAGCTGGCGGCGGTCACCAACCTGGTGAACCACGTCATCGGGCGGGGTGAGCGCAGGGTGGCCGCCGTCGTGCTCGAGGTGCTGTCGCGCCCGCGCGCGCAGCAGCAGCCGGACACCCTCGAGGATCTCCAGGAGCGAACGCTGGGCCGCCTCGAACACCCGGTTCCCGCGGGGGATCAGCCGAAGCTGGACTCCTACCGGGAGCGCGTTGCCGGCATGCGCCGGGAACTGGAGGCGCGGCTCGCCGGTGTGGAGTCCGCGGCGAGGTCCGCGAGTTCGGCGTGGGGAATGCCGCAGTCCGGCAAGGCGCTCGCGGATGCTCGCGCTCAGCTGTGGCCGATCGTCAAGTTGCTGAAGGTCGCGGCGAGCGTGCGCGGGCCGGGCCTGCTCATCGCCCCCGAGTTGATCCGCACCAGCCGGTTGTGGGGTCTGCCGCTGGGGCGAGACGTCGGGGAGTTGCGTCTCGCACTGACGAACCTCGCGGCCCGGACGATCGACGTGCTGCGGTCCATCGACGAGGCGGAAGGCTCGTCCACGGTGCAGGACTACCTGGATCACATCGCCGCACTGCAGGCGGAGATCAACCGCAGGAATGGCGCCCTGAACCGGATTCTTCGCAAGCTGGCCAGGCCGATGGTCGTGGTCGGCCCGCCGGAGGCACTGCTGGCTGCGCTTCCGCCGGCGACGCCGTGGCATCCGGTGCGGCGCCAGGGTCTCATCGTGTTCGAGGTCGGCGGCCCGATCGACGCCGCGCAGCTGCGGACGCTCCAGACGCGGGGGACCGTCGTCCGGGTTCCCGCGCACCCGCTCTTCCCGAGTCGCACCCGGATCGCGGCGCGGTTCGTTCCCGACCTGGCCCGCGAGCTGGCGCGAAAACAACAGGCGCTCGGCGAGCACCTCGCCACGATGAAGGTCTGGTTGCCGCGCGCGCTGACCAGCCGGGTGGCGTACCTGGAATACCAGTACCGGCTTGTCACGAATGCGGCGACGGAGCTGACCGACACTCTGGGGGATTCCGCCTGGCGGCTGGACAATCCTGAGGTTGAGGAGTTGGCGCGCGCGGACGCCGAGTGGCTGAAGACGTCGCAGAACACCCTGAACGGTCTGGTGAACGCGCTGTTCGGGTCGCGTCCCGCCTACCGGTTGGTCCGGCAGCTTCGGGCACTCAACCACGAGGTGAGCGTGTTGACCACGGCCCACTACCAGGCCGTGACCGATCCAGCGCCCAGCGAGGACAGCCGTGTCCTGCTGAGCGGTCGCCTCAAGCAGGCTCGGCGCGGCTACGAAATTCTGCGGGTCAGCACCATCGCCATGGAGGGGCCAGGGCAACCGCCGTGGCTGGCTGAGCTGGGGAAGGCGGACGGACACCTCGTCGAGATCGAGGCGCTGCACCAGGAGCTGGCCTCGGATGGTTTCGACCCGGCCCGCTTCGCCGGGTTGGCCCAGCAGATGGCACAGCACGCGAATCGGTTGGGCCAGGTGCTCGACCCGATCCGGAACGACGTCTGGGCTCGGCACCTCGAGATGCTCAACCCGATGAAGCCTGGCCCGGCTCCCGCGAGCCACGCCACGTGGATCGATCTCGTTCCGGATCACCTCGCCGCGCTCGACATGGTCCGGGACGCGGTACGGACGCTGGAAGAGGAGTCGCGCTCCGGATCGGACCGGAACCGCAACCGGCACACGGGTCGGGTGCCTCCCGTGGCGGGGTTGTGGGAGCAGCGGGACGAGCTGGCCATGGCGCCGCCGCCGGTGCCGGCGGATCTCGCCGAGGACCCGGTGGCGGTGCGGGTCGGTGCTGCCCTGGTCGCGGCGCTGGACAGGCTGGACGCCGCGCTCGGAGCCGTTTCCCCGGATCTGCCGGGCGACGCCGGCCATCCGGTCAAGATCATCAAGTCCACCGCCGCGAGCATCCGGCAGCGGTGGCGGACGGTGGACGCGTCGCTGGGCGAGGACGCCAGCGACGTCAGGTCGGCGATGTACGAGCTGCTCGCCGAGGCCGACCGGTTGGCGCTCGACGTGGCGGTGTTGGCGGGACTCGCCGCCCGGACGCGGTCCGGGCCGGGCACGGGCGGCCTGGCGTCGTCGCTGGACCGGGTCGTGCAGGCTGGGGTACTCGTCGTCGACGCGGGGCGGCGCAGCGCCGCGGCGATGGTCCTCGATTTCGGGATCGCGCAGTTCGATGAGGTGCTGCTGACCGACCCGATGGGTACGAGCACCGAGTTTCGGCTTTGGTGGCAGGGCAAGCCGCTGGACGGCGTACCGGACCTGGTTTCGGAGTTGTCGTCGACCGGTGCCGACGACGCCGCCATGGTTGCCTCCCTGGCCTCCTACGTCGGTGGCGCGCGGGACCAACGCCAGGTTGCCGAGCAGCTGCGACGCACGATGGAGACCGATGCGGCGACCTGGTCGTCGGCCGCCAGCGCACTCGACCGCATGGCCGGCGAGCTTCGCCAGTGGACCATGCGCGACCTGCTGTCCGAAGCGTCGCGGGAGGCCATCGCCTCGCTGAGCGACGGGAATTGGCGGTCGGCCGCCACCTCGCTCGGCCGCGTTGTCACCGAACTTCACCGCCTGGCCAGGCCGGAGGAGACGTCCGGAGCGTCGCGGGAGGCCAATGCCTGGCTGAGCAACGAGGAATGGTTGCCGGTGGCCAGGTCACTCGACAGCATGCTGGGCGAGCTCAGGCGGTTGGCCGAGTCGGCTACGTCGCGCGAAGCGGCGCGGGAGGGCGTGGACCGCATGGTCGGCGAACTTCGCCAGTGGGCCAGGCCGCCCGCGCTGTCCCGAGCGACGCGGCGGGCCTTCGACACCCTGATCGACCTCGTCGAGCGCGTCCAGGCGCGGATCGAGCTGCGCGGGCAGGAGATGGTGGCGAACGCGGCCTTCGCCGGCGAAGTGCTGGCGGCTGGGGAGAGCATGGGTGTCCGCACCGGGGAGACGCTGCGCGAGTTCGTGACCAGGGCCAAGGGGCAGCCGGAGCCGCTGACGATCGGGTACCGGTGGTCGCCGGTGGCCGTGGCGTGGGCGGGTTATCTCTCTCCGGAGCAGGTGTCCTCGCTCATGCGGTGGGTGCACGTGATCGACAACCGCAACCACACGGTCGAGATCGAGGGCGTGCCGGTCGAGGTCAATGGCGGTTTCAACGTCTATTTCGGACCCAAGGAGATCAACGGCCGGCCCGCGAAGCACTACCAGGCGTTCAAGCTGCTGTCCGAGCGCCGGCTGCAGCGGGTGATCCGGTCGGGGGTGCCGGAGTACACCGTGATGCTTGTACAGCACGGTAGGGACGGCCTGTTCCCCGTGCCGGACAGTGACCCCGGGGACACCGAGCCCACGGTGGACGTCGACGAGCTCACCTACCTGCAGTCCATACAGCTGACCCGGGCCATTTCGCGACTTCCGATCTACGAGGTGCAGGAGCTGGTCAGCTGCTTCACCCGCGACGTGCCCCATCCGATGGTGGCGCTGCAGCGTTGGGCCTCCTACACGAGCGGGCTGACCACCACGGTCGAGCCGGTCTCGTCCATCTGGACGACGATCCCCGGCACGGACGGGACACGGGTGCGCGTTCGCTGGTATCCGGGCGTGACCGGTTCGGGTCGGCTGACGGTCGGCCCGCTGCGGCTCGAACGGAACCCGCTGAGGCACTTCGAGCGGGATCTGCGGGTCGCCCCCGTGCCCAGTACGTCGTGGGCCGCCGGAATGCTGGCGAAGGAGCTCAAGGAGGGCGACGAGGTCCTGGAATGGGGGCGCGACCCCAATCCGATGATCGACGAACTGGGCGGCGAGCTCGACGTCGAGGACGCGCTGCATCGTCTTCGCCTCCTGGCGGACCTGGCGCGGGACTACGACAAGGAACCGGACGGGGCGAAGCGGACGGCGCTGGTCGCCAGGAGTGGTCTGCTCGGTGCGCTACCGGCAACGACGACACAGCAGCAGCTGGTTGACCTGCTGGACGCGATCGAGCTGTGGCGGGGTGACAACGCGTCGCGCGATCTCCTCGCCCGCGTGGACTCGCTGCGGACGCGGTTTGCCGGCCTCACCAGCCTGCCGCAGGTGCTGGCCGAGTTGGCCCCGCCGCTGCGGAGCCTGACCATCGACGCCGGTGAGATCCCGGCCCGGGTGCTTCGCGAAATTCTTCCCTGGCACCGTTCGCTGCTGAGCGGAAGCACCATGTTGATTCGGAGCGGTGTTCCTGTCTCCTCGCTCGGAGACCCCGTCGACGGTCCGCTCGTCATGAGAATCGAGATCGTTCCGGACGCGGTCAAGAAACTCAAGGAGAAGTCTGAAGCGCTCATTAGTCGTATCCAGGGGCTGGGTCCGGGCTTTCCATTCCTTGATGCGCTGGAGGAATCGCTTCGACTAATGGCGACCGAAGCGGAGCGGTACGCCGGTGTGTTGTCGCAGCGCCGTGGGAAGAGGGCATCCCATGAGGAGTTGGGGCACATGTGGCATGCGCGCGAAGCATTCGCCGCGCGGCTCCAGCCAGTGCGGGAGAACTCTTCGGCCCTGCGATTCCATTCTCGCACCCACCCGGCCCCGGGAATGGTGGAAGAACTTGTTGGACAGGTCGGGGAATTGATCGAGCTGGCGGGAACCTACTACGCACAGTCCTCGATCCAAGGGTTCTTGAGGATGTCCGCCGCCGATTTCGAACAAGCTTATCGCGATTTGCGCACTATTGAGCGCCTGCTGGACGTGGCGCCTGAGTTCGCGCGGGCCGAGACCGAGTCGGCCAAGAAAGAGGTGCTGGCCGGCAGCGGTTTGCTGGGCGCGAAACTGCTTGTCGGTGTCGACAATGCCGATGATCTGGCGAATGTGCTGGATCGGCTCGAATCGGAGACGCTTCGGCTGACTGGCCGCGGTGCCGCTTCGGTGGATCCGTCGTTGGTAGCGGCCTTCCGGACCTACGTCGAACAACTGCGATCGAGGATCGACGACGCCACGGAGGTCACCGACGACAGCAGCAGTGAGGACAGCAGCAGTGCGGCGGGCACCAGTGCGGCCGGCAACAGCCGAGTTGTGAACCTGACTCTTGCCGCCCTGAATGAGCCGATCGTGGTGACCGCGGCGCCGGATGACCTGATGTCGGAGCTTGCCGGGGTGATTCCGGAACCGGGCGAGGAGGCCGCTCTCGTTCTCGAGACGAGCGGTGACGAGCTGAGCTGGGACCTGCGTGAACAGCTGTCGTGGTTGGGGGCCGTCCGTGACGTCCAGGATGCCGATCAGGTGGAGCCTGGTCAGATCCGGGTGCGTGTGCGGTCCATCGTGGCTCCGGTCGGTGAATTCTATGAACGGCTCCATTCGCTCGCCGACAGCGTTGAGAGCCTGCGCCGTGGGATACCCGACCATCCCGCGGTGGCGGCATTGGCGGATCGGCGTCTCGCGGTGTTCCGGGCGATGGAGCGGCTGTTCGATCTGCAGACCCTGCATGGTAAGAAGCCGGCTTCGCGGCAGGCCCGGGACGAGGTGCGCGGAGCCGTCGAGGCGCTGGGGCGCACGCTGGTGGCGTTGCGCGAGGCGTCGACCGGGTTGAGCCAGGCTCTTCTCACGACCAGCGACGGCTTCGACGCGGCGTCCAGGACCGTGGCGATGGCCGAGGAAACGGCGATGGTGGGCGATGCCTACGTCGCGTTCCAGCACCGGTTCCTTTCCGATGGGCAGCCGGTGGGTGGGAATGTCGTTTCCGCCTTTGGGCCCGCCTATCGTGAACTGGGCCGTATTCGGCATCTTCTGACGGTGGCGCGGCAGGTCGGCGCGCTCGGGGCGGACCGGGCGAGGTTGCTGCTCGGCAGCGAGTTGTTCCAGGCGTGGTTGCCCGGCAATGGCACGGAACTGCGGCGGATGTTGACCGGGGTGGAACAGACCACGCTTTATCGGTCGGGTATGGCCGGATCGGTGGATCCGTCGTTGGTGGCGGCCTTCCAGGCTGACGTCGCCCAACTGCGTGCGGAGATCGACGCCAGCACAGGTGCGGTGACGGATGTGCTCGCCCGGTTGCGGCGGTCTTTCGCGGTGCCGGTGCCGCCGGGGGGCGTGCGGTCGGTGTTCGCGGGGCTGAACCGGCCTCGCGACGGCGCCGGTTTCGTTTTCGAGGTCCGCCGGGGCGAACTGAGCCCGGAGGATGTGAAGTTCCTCGAAGGATACGGGAAAGTCCTGTTCGCCGACGATCCGGCTTTCGGTCCGGGTCAGGTGGTGGTTCGGTTCGTTCCGGCTCCGGTCGCGCTCGGGGCGAAGCGGCTCGATCAGCTCGGCGCTCGCCTGGGCGAACTCACCGCGCGCCTCGGTGCCCATGGCGGGGACCTGGCGACCGTGCTGGGCAAGCGGCAGTGGTGGGCGTTCGACGCGATGATGAAGCTGGCTTCGTCCCGCGGGACGCCGGCGCAGCGGCGCGACGCCGTCAATGACCTGCGGGCCGCACTGAATGGGCTGCGGACCGCGACGAACCACTTGCGGGTGCCTCCCACCGAGTTCAGGACGCGTTTCGGTGTGGAGCCGGCCGAGGTGGTCGGTGAGGTCCTGGCGCTGGTCGACGACGCGGCGGTGGCGGGCTGGGCTCTCATCGCGTCGGTGACCCAACCGGGAGAGCACGCCGGTGTCGGGCTTGGGGCCGTCCAGGCGGAGTTGAACCGCATTCACCGGCTGCTGGAGCTGGCGGAGGCGGGCGATGGGGAACAGGCGCGGAGTCGCCTGCTCGGCGCGCAGTTGCCGGGGACGCTCAACGGGCTGCGCCGCAGGCTGGACAAGCTCAGGAAGGCGATGCCCGCGCTGTTCATGTCCAGGTTCGGCGAACCTGTGCCGCGGCGGGATGCCCGCCATGCCCAGGTCACGGAGCGTGTGGGCGTTTTCCAGGATGCGGTCGACGGACTGCGCAGGAGGATCGACGCCGCGCCCGAGGCGGTGGCGCGGGCGCTCGCGGAGGTCGGGTCGGTCAGGTCGCTGTCGGTGACGGTGTCGCCGGACGATCTGTCGGCGATCGCCGAGGTGGTGTCGGAGGGGCAGCCGGTGCGGCCCGGGAGCGGCTGGGTGTTCAGGGTCGGTGGCGGCCCGCTGGACGAGACCGTCCGGGCGCAGTTGGAGCGGCTGGGGGCGGTCGTCGACGCCGCAGCCCACGATGGTCTGCCCGGCGACCGCGTCCATGCCGAAATCGAGCTCGTCGCGGGCGTGGCCGAGCGCGGCACCGAGAAGCTCAACCAACTCGGCGCGGGCATCGCCCGCCTGCTGGCCACGTCGTCCGAGCCCGCTGTGCGGGTGCTGGCCGGGTCGCACCAGGCGGTGTTCACCTCGGTGATGAGGCTGGCCGCGGAGCTGGCCGAGCACGACGGCGGACCGGGCTCGGAGCGTTCCAGCGCACGGGTGCGTAAGGCGGCCGGCGATCTGGAACACCGGCTCCGTGAACTCCGTGAAATTCACGAATCGGCGAGCTGGTTGCGGGAGATCCGGAAGAGCGGCATCAGCGGTCCCGGGTTGGATCGGGTGCTGGAGCTGGTCGGCCAGGTGGTGACGCTGGGGCAGGCCCAGGTCGCCGCCGCGCGCGAGTCGGCTGCCGAGCAGCCGTGGGACGAGCCGTCGAACGCGGAGTTCACGTCGGCGTCGGAGCGGGCACGGCCCGAGTTGGCGGCCGGTTCCGGTTTCGTGCGGCTTGTGGATCTGTTCGTGCGGGCACCGAGCTCCGGCGATGTTCGGGGGATGATCGCTGCCGGCGTCGTGGTCGATGTCGCGCTGAAGGTGCTGGGTGAGGTCAGGCAGCGGACCCTCGGCCCGATGGTGCCGCTGGTCGGGAGGAACAGGCGCAACCAGCTGGAGCTGGATTACAGCATGGACCGTGTCGCCAAGCTGCGGCAGAAGCTGGAAGCCCACGGCGCGAGGCTGACGGAGAAGCTGGCGAGGTCGTCCAGGCTGGACCAGCCGGTGGACGAGGTGCTTGGGCGTGCCGATGCCGAGCTGGCGGGGGTCGCGCAGTTGCTGAGCATCGCGGATGTGGTCGGCAGCCGGCCGGCCGGCGTCGTGCTGCGGGAGTTGTCGGGCACGCTCGCGGAGATCGAACAGTGGACGGAGGGCCGCCTGGCCGGCTTTGCGTTGCCAGTCACCGAGCAGGAGCGCCGGGAGCGGTCGAGGCTCGAGAACGCCTACCGGGAACGCGTATCGGAGCTGAGCCAGAAGCTGGCGACGCGGTCCGCCGGTGCACTTCCCGCCGGGACCGAAGCGACGTCGGTGCCATCCGTCCCGGCGCCGGCGAGCGAGCGCCCCCACCAGGCGGACCTGGCCGACTCGGCCGAGGATCTGGTGATGCGAAGCCATGA
This sequence comes from Actinophytocola sp., assembly GCF_036002505.1. Classification (GTDB taxonomy): domain Bacteria; phylum Actinomycetota; class Actinomycetes; order Mycobacteriales; family Pseudonocardiaceae; genus DASYTH01. The sequence goes on from NZ_DASYTH010000444.1 coordinate 17,910, forward strand.
TGGGCTCGCCCAACTGCTGACTGAGCTCGACTCCGCGGTCCAGACGGCCAGGTCCATCGATGGTGACCGGCTTCTCGGTGCCGGCCAGACGGTGGAGCTGATCGGTGTCCTCACCATGAAGCTGCGGCAGGGGTTGTGGGTTCCGGGCTCGCCGCCGCGCGATGCGCTGATCTCCGGACTCGACGAGTTGGGGACCGCGGTGGGTGTGCTCGCCGAGCACCTCGAGCGGCGTGATCTTGGGTTCGGTCAGCAGGTTCGGGAACCGCTGCGCGCCGTCGTGGCGGCGGGGACGGACGTGGTCAAGGCGGGACAGACGGTCGTCCTGGAGTCGCTGCTCGATGCCGGGGTCCAGCGGTTCGGTCGGACGCTGCGCCGCCAGCACGAAGGTTCGCCCGAGTTCCTCGAGTTCATGCGGTGGTGGCGGGTGGGACCGCTCGACGCGGCGCGGGAACTGGTTTCGACGCTGGTCCCCACCAGAGCCGGCGACATCGAGTTGGTCGCTCAGTTGGCCGCATACCTCAGATACCCGACGCCGGAGGCATACGCGGCCCTGATGGTCCGGCCCGCCGCCATGTTGGAGGTGTCCGCTTCCTGGCTGTCGGCCGCTCGGTCGCTCGAGGCGACGGTCGAGCTGCTGCGTTCCAGGGCCGGGGAGGCGGGGCTGACCGGTGCGGTGCGCAAGGCCGCCGACGAGCTGATCGCGGACATCGCGCGTGTTCAGCGGCAGGTTCAGTTCGTCGCCGACGACATGGCCGCGGGTGCGGGCTTCGTCCGCAGTCTGCTGGAGGTCGCCACAACGGTCGGTGTGGGTAACCTGACCACCCTCGGCTCGCTGGTGGCCAAGGCCGCAAAGGCGGAGGGAGCGCCGGAGATTGGCCATCGGTGGTCGTCGGTGGCGGAGATGCTGGCGGGTGATCTTAGCGAGAGCGTGCTGGAGGAGCTGCTCAGCCAGGTGAACCGGGAGGGCCCCGGGCGCAAGATCAAGGTCGTCAGCCACAACCGGGACGGCGTCCAGGGCGGCTACGGCGTCTATCTCGGGGAGACGCGGGAGCAGGAGAAGGCGTTCGACGCGCTGGTCGCACGGCAGTTGGTGCCGGCGAACGCGGTCCTGGTCCTGGTGCCCGGCGCGAACGGTTGGCCGCGGTTCGGGGGCCGGCAGCGCACGCTTCGCCAGCTCCGGCAGTTCCTCCTGAAGTTGCCGGGCTTTCCGGCGGACGCCGAGATCCACCTGGTCAGCTGCGTCTCGGACAAGGTGACCCCGCTGGGTGCGCTGATCCGGCATGCCGCCTACTCATGGCGGGTCCCGGTGGCCGGGTCCACCGTGGCGCTGTACCTGGTGCCGTTGAAGCAGTCCGGCACGGAGCCGGACCTGGTGAGTGTGGTTCCGCATTCTGTTGAGTTGCGGTTCACATCGGACGGCAAACTCAAGCCGGAATCGGTGCCGCCGGTGGGCGAGCCGGTGGTCCAACGGGCGGAGCCGGACCTGAGCACGGATACCGTTGAGCGGTGGTCGGCCGTCGGCCCCCTGCTGGCCGAGGTACTGGCCGCGAGCACCGTACCGATCACGGAACCGCTCACCGCCATCCACATGGGCGACGACCCGCAACACGCCACCGCGTCCACGGTGGGCACCAATCCGGTCATCGGTGATCTGGGCGGCAAGCGCCACGACGAGACCGAGCTGCGTCGTCTTCGCCTCCTGGCGGACCTGACGCGGGACTACCAACAGGAGCCGGATCCGGCGAAGCGGACGGCGCTGGTCGCCGCGAGCGGTTTGCTTGGTGCGGTGCCGGAAACGACGACGGACGAGGTGCTGGGTCTGCTGGACGCGATCGAGCGGCGGCGGGGTGACAACCCGCCGCGTGGCTTCCAGTCGCGTGTGCGGTCGCTGAGGGAGCGGTTGACCGGCCGGTCCGCGCTGCCGCAGGTGCTGGCCGAGCTGCGCGGACCGCTGGACATCGACATCCCGGCCGGGGCCGACCCGGCGCAGGTGCTCGGCCGCACCGTTCCCAAGCACCACTCGCTGACCACGGGCAGCGCCCTGATGTTCCGGGTCGGGCAACCGGGAGACGGCGGGGCGATGCTGACGCCCCACGGGACCGTGGACACGATTCCCGATGATCGCGCCGACCGGCCCCGCCGCGCGAGAATCGAGGTCGTTCCGGACGTTGTGGCCAAGCTCAGGGCGGAGTCCGGCCAGTTCGGCGATTCCCTGGACACGCTGCTTGCGGAAGCACCGGACGCCTATTCCGCTGTGCAGCTGAAGAGCTTGCTTGACCGGATGGCGACCCAGGCGGAGCGGCTGGCCGATGATCTGGCGCGCCACCGTGAGCAGCGGATCTCCGCAGCGGATGCGGCGCGCCTGCACGAGATCACCACGGTGCTCGAGGAACGGGCGCGGGACCTGCACAACGGTGCACGGAACCTGCTTGCCGGCGATCCGCTCGGAAGCGCGGCCGCACGGCTGGCCGAGGAAATGGTCGCGACGGCTTATGCCTATGCATCGTCTTCGCGTGCCGAGCTCGGGAGGATGTCGGCCGCCGAGCTCGGCGACGCGTATCTCCGCCTGGAGACCATTGAGCGGCTGATGGAGGTGGCGAACTCCGCGAAGGCCGAGACCGAGGCGATGCGGAAGCAGCTACTGCACGCGAGCGGTTTGTGGGGCGCGAAGATGCTCAGCGGCATCAACAGCCACGTCGAGTTGGCCGGTGCGCTGAACGGGCTCCAGCAGGAGGTGGATCGGCGGGCGGGCAGCGGGTCCGTGGACAGGTCGTTGCTGGTGGCCTTCCGGGACACCGTCACCGAACTGCAGCAGAACATCGCCCGTGACGGCGCCGCCCTGGATCTGGCGCTCGCCGCGCTGAACGAGCCGATGGTGGTGACCGGGAAGCCCGATGCGGTTTTGGTGGCACTTGGCAGGCTGCTTCCGGGACCGGGTGCGGAGGCCGCTCTCCTTCTCGAGGTGAGCGGTGCCGAGTTGAGCCTGGAGCAGCGGCGGCGGCTGAAGCGGCTGGGAGCCGTCCGGGACGTCCCGACCACCGGTCAGCTCGCGCCCGGTGAGATCCGGGTCCACGTGGAGATCGCGGCACCGTTGGCTGCCTTCCAGGGCCAGCTCGACTCGCTCCGCCTGCACCTCGAGACACTCAGCGATCCGGCGCCCGGCCATCGCGCCGTGGCCGCCCTGGCGACCGCGCGGCTCGCGGTGTTCCAGGCGCTGGAGCGCGTGCTCGAGTTGCGGACCGTGCACGGTGGGCAGCCGGTCTCGCCGCGGGCTCGGGACGAGGTGCGCGAGGCCGTCGAGGCGTTGGGGCGCCAGCTGGCCGGGTTGCGTGCGGCGTCGGCTGGGTTGCACCGGGCCCTGCTCACGACCAGGGCCACCGCCGGCGCCACCGCGGCGTACGCGGCCGTGGCGCTGGCGGGGGAAGTGGTGACGCTGGGTGAAGCCCAGGTGGCGTCGGTGCTCCGGTTGATCTCCGATGGGGAGGCGGGGCCCGGGGATGTCGCCACCGAGTTCGAGCGTGCGTTCGGCGAGCTGGATCGCGTACAGCAACTGGTGACGCTGGCGAGTCAGGTCGGAACGGCCGGGGCGGACCGGGCGCGGGCGCTCGTCGGCAGTGGGCTGTTCCAGGAATCGCTACCCGGCAACGACACGGAGTTGCGGCAGTGGTTGACCGGGCTGGAGCGGGACACGCTCCACCGGTTGGGGCGGGCGGGGCCGGTGGATCCGTCGCTGGTGGCGGCGTTCCAGGCGGAGGTCGCCGGCCTGGGTGCGGCGATCACGGCCGGCACCGGTGCGGTGGCGGATGTGCTTGCCTGGCTGCGGCAACCCCTCTCGGTGCGGGTGGAGCAGGACGAAACCGTGCGGTCGGTGCTGGCCGGGTTGACCCGGCCGCGCGGCGGTGGCGGCTTCGTGCTCGAGGTTCATGGTGGCCCGTTGAGCCTGGAGGATGACGAGTTCCTGGCGGGGCTCGGGTACGTCGTGACCGGTGACAGTCCCGTTCCTGGGCCGATCCGGGTCGTGGTCCGGTTCGTCCCGGACCCGGTCGTGTTGGGCGCGAAGCGGCTCGGCCAGCTCGGCGACCGCCTCGCCGAACTTGCTGCCCTGGTCGGCGCCGATGGGGCGGCGCACCTGACCTCGATGCGCGAGCAGCAGCGACAGGTGTTCGACACGATGATGAGGCTGGCCGCGCACAGCGGGACGCAGAAGGAGCGGCGCTCCACCGCCGATGACCTCGTGAACGACCTCGATGAGCTGCTCGACCAGGCGGACTGGTTGCGGGTGCCGCGCGAGGTGTTCGAGGGCCGTTTCGGTGTCTCGCCGACCGAGGCGGTCGATGAGGTCCTGGCGCTGGTCGATGAGGTGATGGTGGCGGGCCGGGCTCTGGTCGCGTCCCTGACCGGACCGGGTGTACCCATCCTTGCCAAGCTGGAGGCCGTCTATGCGGAGCTGGGCCGTTTCAACCAGCTGCTGGACCTTGCGGAGACGGCCGAGCCGATCCGGGCGCAGCGGTTCGTGGAAAGTGGCCTGGTCGGCGCGCAACTGCCCAGGAATGTCAACGAGCTGAACCGGAGGCTGGCCGAGATCGAGGCGTCGATGCCCGACCTGTTCCGGTACCTGCTCAACGAGTCTTCTGACGATGAATCTTCTGATGCCTCTGATCCTGGTAGTGCCGCCGCCAACCCTGGTAATGCCGCTAACCCTGATGATCCTTTGACGATCTGGTTGACCGGCTTCGGGGAATCCTTCACCCCGCTGCGGGACCGGATCGAGCGGGCGCCCGATGCCGTGGAGCGGGCGCTGACCGATGTCCGACTGGCCAGGCCGGTGTCGGTGCCGGTGTCGCCGGCCCAGTTTCGGCTGGTGCTCGCCGGTCTGCTGTCCGGGGGGCATGCCGTGCGGCCGGGGAACGGTTGGGTGATCACGGTCAGTGGGAGCGCCCTGCTGGACCAGGAGGACCGGGAGTGGCTTGCGGGGCTGGGGGCGGTCCTCGATGTCGCTCCTCAGGAGGGTCTGGTCAGCGGGAAGGTCCGGGTCGAGGTCCAGTTCGTCGGCGGTCTGGCCAAGCGGGCCGCGTATCGGCTCCATGAGCTCGGCGCGAGCATTGCTCACCTGCGGAGGTCGTCGCCCGACCCCGACCCGGCCGTGGCGCAGGCACTGGCCGAGTTGGCCGGGCGGCAGCAGGCGGTGTTCATCGCGACGATGCGGCTTGCCGCCGTGCTGGCCGCGCACGACCACAAGCCGGACACACGGTGGGCCAGGACCCGGGTGCTTGCGGCGGCCGGCGAACTGGAACACCGGCTGAGTGAGCTTGGCGTCCCCGATCCGGGGTCGGTTCGGGTGCTGGAGTTGATCGCCGGCGTGCGGACGCTGGGAGAGGCGTTCGTCGCTTCGGCGCGGTCCTCGGCGTCCCACCCGGTGGCGGTCTGGGAGCCGCAGGCCGGGGAGGACTTCAGCCGTGATCCGGAGCCCTGGAACGCGCAGTCGGACGCCGAGTTCACCCCGGAGCTGGAGCGGGCAAAGGCCGAGTTGGCGGCCGCTGACATGGTGGCGGGGTTCGCGCAGCAGCTGGCCGATGCTGCCCGCGCCGATGACGTCCCGGGGTTGATGGCGGCCAGCGCGGTGGTCGACATCGTGCTGGCCGCGCTGGATGCGGTCCATCGGCGGTCGCTAGGCGGGTTGACCCCCCTGGTCGGCAAGAACACGCTCGACCAACTGCGGCTGGCGCTTCACCTGGACCAGGTCGCGGGCTCGCGGCAGGCGATGGCGGCCAGCAGCACGGCGCTGGCGCGAAAGCTCTCGGAGTCATCCGGGTCGGACCCGTCGGCGCACGGGACGATTGATGGTGCCCAGGCCGAGTTGGCGGCGGTCGAGCAGATCGTGAGCGTCGCGGATCAGGCCGGCGGCGTGGTGGCCGAGGCCGTGCGGACGATGCTGCCGGGCACTCTCGACATGCTTGAGCGGCAGACGCTGGATCGCCTCGAACGGCCGCTCACCGAGCTGGACCAGTCGAGAGTGGACTCCTACCGGGAGCGTGTTTCCGCGCTGCGCGGCGAGCCGGCGACGCAGTCCACCACTGTCCCGCCCCCGGTCATGGCGTTCACGCCCGAGGATCCGGTGCTGCCCGCGGCGGGGGTACGGGTCGCCCACTGGCCCGCCGCGGCGCTCGCGAGCGCGCGGGTTGAGCTGGCATGGGTCGACAGACTGCTTCGCCTCGCGCGTGACCTCGTCCAGGCGGGCGGAAATGTCGCGTTGGCGCAGCATGTGATCCTGACCAGTGGACTGACCGGTGTGCCGCCGGACGTCGCCACCCTGGTGAAGACGCTGGAGGAGACCGAAAAGCGGGCGGTCGCGGCGCTGCGTCCCATCGCCGAAGCGGAGGACCCGCTGCTGGTGCCGCTCTACCAAAACTACGTCGCCGGGCTGCTCACCGAGATCCGCCAGGCGGGTACGGCACTGCCCTACACGCTCACCGCGCTGAACACGCCGAGATCAGCGGTCGTTCCGGCCACTCACGTCGGGGCGGCGCTCGCCAGTCTGGTTCCGGCGGTACGGCGGACCCCGTTGTTGCGCCAGGGCGGTCTCGTGTTCCGCTACGCCGGCCCGATACCGCACATCTACCTGCCACATCTCGCCAAGGCAGGGGTCGCCGTCGAGGTTCCCTGGCCCGGCCTGCCCCCCGGGCACGTCGGGATCGAGGTTCGGTTCGTCCCGGACCTGGCCCAGGCCCTGGCCGCGAAACTCGACGAGCTCGGCCACGCCCTCCGCCAGCTCTACCACGCGTCGCCGGGTGATCAGACCGTCATGCAGCTGGGAATCCCGTACCAGACGACGAGCCACGCGGCGAGGTATCTGGCCCACGGCCTCGACTCGTACGCGTGGAAGCTGAACTCGGCACTGGTGCAGGAGTGGTTGGCACAGCCCGCCGTGAACCTGGTGAACGCGCTCAGTGGACTCGAAACCGAGGCGGGACGTCTGACCGTCGGCAACCCACAGGCCGATCACGTTCGAGCCCTCGTTCACGAGGTCTCCTGGTTGGGCCAGGCCCACCACGGTTCCCTGTTCCGGCCGGAACCCACCACGAGTGAGCACGCCAATGGCGTGCTGCGGGGGATCATCAACGAAGCGTTTCGCACGAAGGACGCCCTGGCGGCCACCGTCGCCGGGTCGGCGTCGGATCAGTCGCCGTTGGTGGACGAGCTCGCCAAGGCGACAGCGCCCCTCCAGCAGATCGGCACCCTCTATGGGCAACTGTCCGGGATGGCGTCGACGGAAAACGCGACCGCCAAGAACCTCATCAAGCAGATGGCTGCTGAGGCCGAGACGTTGGTCGCGGTGCTCGACACGGTTCGGAGTGAGGTAGAGCAGCGGCACTACCTGACGCGCATGGCCCAGTGGGGCGGTGAGGCACCGGACGCCTGGATCGGCTTCGCTCCGGTTCACGTCGACGCGCTCCTCAAGGTGGCGTCCGCGGTGAAGGCGCTGTGGCAGGCGTGGGACATGCCGCTCACCCGCCGCGACGACCACGAGCCATCGATACGGCCGCCGCTGTGGCAGCTGCCGGAGCGGCCGCACCAGGTGGACCTGGCGGCGGTGGAGCTGTCGGAGGACCTGCCACTGCCCGGCAATGATCAGCTCGCCGCGGCGCTGGGCGCGCTCGACACCGCGGTCCTGGGCGTCGAGTCCCTCGGTTCCGACCGGCTAAGCGGTGCCCACCGGGCGGTGGAGCTGATCGCGTTCCGCACCGCGAGGGTGCGGGAGCGGTTGCGGGACCCGGATTCGTCGCCGAACGACGCGCTGATCTCCGGGCTCGCCGAGCTGACGACCGAGGTCGGCGTGCTCGCCGGGTTCGTCGAGCGGAACCGAACGTCGCTCGACGACGAGGCCCACGAAGCGCTGGCCGGTGTCGTGTCGGCCGGGAAGGCCGTGGTCGAGGCGGGACAGACCTACGCCCTGGGGTCGTTGCTCGACATCGGGGTGCAGCGGTTCGACCGGGTGCTGCGCCGCGAGCACGCGAGCTCGCCCGAGTTCGTCGAGTTCCTGGAGTGGTGGCGGGGGCAACCGCTGAAGGACGTGCGGAACCTGGTTTCGGCGCTGGCCCCGACTGCCGGCGATATCGACGTGGTCGCCCAGCTCGCCCAGTTCCTCCGCACCGCCAGACAGGACGAATACGACTTCCTCAAGGCCAGGCCCGATGCGATGGACGAGGCTTTCCTTGCCTGGCAGGAGGTCGGCTGGTCGCTCAAAGCGAAGGTCGGTCTGCTGCGCTATCGGGCCGACCAGGCGGGGCTGTCCGGTGCGGCGCGGCGGGCGGTCGACGAGTTGATCGCGGACATCGCGCGTGTTCAGCGGCAGGTTCGTTTTGTCGCCGCTGGCATGGCCGCGAGCGCGACATTCGTCCGGGGTCTGCTGGGTGTGGTTGATCGGGTGGGGGTTGTTTCGGGGGACAGTGTTGATTCGCTGGTGGCCAGGGCGGCGGATTTGGAGGAGCCGCTGACGATTGACGATCGGTGGTCGCCGGTGGCGGAGATGCTGGCAGGTGATCTCAGCGAGAGCGTGCTGGATGAGCTGCTCGGCCTGGTGAACCGGGAAGGCCCCGGACCCAAGATCAAGGTCGTCAACCACAACGGTGGTTACGGCGTCTATCTGGGGGTGACGCCGGAGCAGGAGGCCGTCTTCGACGCGTTGGTCGCGCGGAAGGGAAGGCCGGCGAACTCGGTGTTGGTGGTGGTGCCGGGTGCGGATGGGTTGCTGCGGTCGAGCACGGTGCGCCAGATCCGGCAGTTCCTCCAGGAGTTGCCGAACTTTCCCGTGGATGCCGAGATCGACCTGGTCACCTGTGCATCGGACAACGTGGAACCGGACGGCATCCTGATCCAGCATGCCGCCCAGTCGTGGCGGGTCCCGGTGACCGGGTCCACCGTGGCGCTGTACCTGGTGCCGTTGCAGGAGCCCGGCACGGATTCGGACTCGGTGAGCTGGATTCCGCATTCCGTTGAGTTGCGGTTCACTCCGGACGGCAAGCTCAAGCCGGAATCGGTGCCGCCGATGGGCGGATCGGTGGTTCGGCGGGCGGAGCCGGACCTGAGCATGCGGACCGTTGAGCGGTGGTCGGCCGTCGGCCCCCAGTTGGCCGAGGTACTGACCGCGATCACCGAACCGCTCACCGCCGTCCACATGGGCGACCCGCCGCAGGGGACCGGTTCGACGTCCACGCTGCCGGAACCGGACCCCGCGCCGGCCGAGGGCGAGGCGCCGCCGTCGGACGTGGGCCAGCAACTGACCGAGGCGATGGCGGATCTTCGTCGACTCGGTGAGCAGGTCGCCAAGTTACCGGACGACCTGACCATCCGCGTCAGGGAGCTCCTGGGGGCGCCCAAGGGGGATACGACACCAGGAAACGACGTCGAGTCCCTCGCGGCGGAGTGGCGCCAGGCGGAGGCCACGATTGCCGAAGCGCAGACGAACGTCGACTGGCTGTTGAGCTACCTGAGCGCGTTGTCGGATGCCGGCGAGCTTGCGCCCGATGTGGTGGAGGTCCGGGACGAGCTCACCGGGATCCTCACTCTGGTCCTCGGGGTGGAGAGAGACCTCGGCACCGGGTTCACCGGCGGCATCAGCGGGGCCTATGCGTTGCTCCGGCTGTTCGGGCTGGCCGCGAAACACGCCGCACAGGGCGGCAACGCCGAGGGCGCGGAGGCGCTCTCGGCGGCCGACGCCGATGCTCTGGCGCGGAACGGCCTGATCCGCGACGCCAACGGGTTGCTGGAGCTGCTGAACCGGTTCGAGCAGCGCGTGCTCGAACTCTGGACGGGGGTCGCGGAGGAGAACGGGCTCTGGTTGTCCCGTTTCCAGGAAGCCGTTGACGCCGTGCGGACGGGGCTCCAGGCCGCCAGGCCCACGGAACTCGGTGCGCACCCGGACGAACTCGGCTCGGACCCCAAGCCGAACCTGGTCAAGGACGTGCGCGAATGGATCGAGCAGCTCTCCGTTCCCGAGCAGCTCAGCAGCGAGCTGGGCGAACAAATGAAGGACCTGGCGGGCCTCGATGCGCCCCAACTGAAGCTGATCGAGTCAAGCCTGCAGGCGATCAGCGACGAGCTCGGGACTTTCCAGAATGTCCTGAAAGACGTTCAGCAGCAATTGAGAACGGCGCTGGGGGACGGTACGCAACTGGCGGACGAGGCGACGCTGTTGCACGAGCAGCTGTCCCCGGCGGGCTTCCTGTTGCGGAACCTGGGACTGGTCCGGGTTATGGTCCTGGCGCAGTTGAGCTCGGCGGACACCTCACCGGAATCGCGCAAGGTGGGGTTGCTGCTCGACACCCTCGGGACCCTCCTCGACACCGTCACGGCGCGACTGCGGGATGTGCGGTGGGCCGGCCGGCACATCGCCACGTGGGTCACCAGCAACGTGGTGGCGGAGTCGGAGCTGGCGACGCTCCAGGAGACCGATGGGACGAAGTGGGAAGGCCAGGCCAACGCTCATCTGGCGACGCTCCGCGAGCTCCTTGGGCAGCACACCTCCTCGGACGACCTTGCGACAAGGGCTGGCCACTTGGAGGACCTGGCCACGGAGCTGAAGAATCTCGGCGAGACGGTGCGGCCGATCTGGATCGCGGTCAGGGGACACACCGCCCTGTTGCGCGTCCTCCCTCCGGAGGACCCCCGCCGCGCCCTGTTGCCGTTGCTGACCAGCGTGTCGGGGCGTCTGCGGCACGCTGCGCACGTGGCATCCGCTCATGGGTTCGTCCTGGCGGCGGCGGAGTTCGACCGCCAACTCGGTAAGGACATCGGGCTGCTGCTGGCGGCCGAGGTCAAGGCGATCAAGGCGGCGTCGCCGACGATCAACGCCAGGAACAACTCGATCGTCAACCGCATCGGCAAGAGCGCGTTCCGTGACTGGCCGGACAGCCTCCGCAAGCGGGCCGGTCAGCTCGTGGACTGGAAGGAGGAATGGAAGGCGGACGTGACGCGGAGGTGGGGCCGGCTGCTGGAGGACATCAATGTCCCGGTCCCGGAGTTCGACGCCGCCGTCGGTACCGTGAGCGCGATCATCGGACCGATCAGCGTCCCGCTGCCCGCCGAGAGCAAGGCGGAGTGGTCCCGGATCGTCGCTTTCACCAAGGCCGCCAGAGCACTGGCAGAAGACGGCGCCGGACACTACGTCTTCCGTGGTGTCCAGCCGACGGTGTCGTTGCTGGCGCTGCTGCGCAAGCAACGTGCCACCGTGTCGTTCGCCCCGAAGCTGGCTACGGTCAGCAGCGTCGAGTTCTACCCGCAGGGGCTGCCGGCGACCACCCACATCGCGCAGGTGACCAGCGACGACCTGCTCGGACTCGGACTCGGAGCGGCGGAGGCGACCGTCGTCCGCCAGCGGCTCTACGCCCTGAATAAGGCCCTCACGACCCTTCAGGACGCGCTGGCCGAATATCGGTCGACCGGGCCGTCCACCGGGCACGCCGACACGGTGAACGACCTCCGGGACCGGGCGACGGCCACGCTCCTCCGGGTGTGGTACCTCGCGGATGAGCTGCGTTCGGGCGACGGTCCCCTGACCGGCGATGACCGCGACAATGCGATCGCGGCGGTCGAGGCGATGATGAACGACGCGCACGTGCTCCTGGCCCTTGTGGACCGCGAGACCGTGGACTCGCGATTCGATGAGGGGTTGCCCAGCCCCGCCGAGCTGGCCGACATCGCCGCGTCCACACGCGCCACCGTGTACGAGTCCAGAACGCGGGCAGTCCTGCTCTCCTTCCTGCCCGATACTGAGCAGGAACCGGCCTGGTTCCACCAGAAGGCGACGGGTATCAATTGGAGGCCGCCCGTGAAACGCGGGGCTCTGGTGGAAGTCAGGCGCGCCGCCGACGGCACGCTGGGCGTTAGTGGCATCACCGGTGCGACATATCCGCTCGACGGGGCGAACCTCGCCTGGATGGTGGACGACAAGCTGCAAGAGCTGGGCGTCCGGGTCGAGCGCGTGACCCTGATTGTCCACGGCGAGCCGTCGAGCGACGTCGACCAGCAGCTCGCCGAGTTCGCCAAGGTTCTGACCGTTCCCGTCACAGTTCTGGCCCCTCCCGTCCCGGTGCCGGCGGAGGAATCCCAGCGGCACTTTTCCGCGCAGCTGAAGACCGCTAGGAAAGCACAGAGGTCGACGCTGGTCGATATGCCCTTCAAGGCGCTTGGCGCATACCTCGTGAATGGCGGTTTCGTGCCGGCCGGCAGCACAGGGAAAGCGCAGATACTGCGGTTCGATGCGAAAGAGGTGGCGACGAGTACCACGTTCCAGCCGCAGGTGCTGGCATCGCTCGCCAAGACGTTCACCGATCTCGGAGCCAGGATCGACAATGCCCTGGCCGCGCGGCCGCCGGAAGCCGGACTGAAAGCCACGGTGGCACACCGGGCGAGGCTGCTGACGGATACCGCCATCCGCTTGGCGGCACTCGCGGGGTATTCCGGCAAGTTCGATCTGGCGCGCGCCGAGCTCATGGCCCGGAACCCGAGGGGCGATGACGGGGAGTACTTCCTGGACACCGACGAAGTCGACCTGCTCGATGTCGCTTGGACAGCGCTTGACGAATTGGACCAGGCGGCAAGAAAGGAGAGGTTCGCTGGCCGGCTGGCGCGCGTTTACGACGAGGATCTGTCGAGTGTGGTCGAGCTCCTGGGGTTGGCCAGGGGTCGCAACCCGGAAGATGCTGACGCCGACTTCGCCGCCAAGGTCAAGAGCGCTGTCGCGCCGAGTATTTACGAGCTTATCGAAGGGAAAGGCGGCCTTCTCCGGGTCCGCACCCACCTGCTTGAGCTGCGCGACGAGCTGCGTGGGAAATGGATGGGTTCGCCGGAGTCGCTGGCAGGGTTCGAGCGGCAGGTGAAGGAGCTCGTGGGCCGGCTCGACACCACTCCCGGGCTGGCCGGAATGCTGGCCACATTCGAGGAGCACGGCCCGCTTGCCTCGACCGCGGATCTGCCGCAGGCACTCAACGAGGTGCAGGCGACGATCGCCAGCGTGGATGCGGAGGTGAATGCCCCCGACTGGGTCGGAGGCCCCGAATCTGTCCAGAAATGGCGAGCGCTTCTGGCCGACGCCGACCGAGTGGTCAGCCGGTACCTGAATGTCACACGCGTCCCGGTGGACGCCGACTACAGACCGTTGCCGATGTCGAAACGCGTCAAGATGCTGGTGCGGGCCGAACGGCTGATCGGCACCATGGAACGCGGGCGGCGGGCCTGGCCGACCATCAGCGACGACTTCGTTCGACTCCTCGATGACACGAGGCGGACTGGATCGGTGTCGCGCGAGCTGTTCAACTCCCTCGCTGGGGTCATCAACGGCCTCGGTGAGGTTCTTGACCTGGCCGAACCGTGGATCCCGCCGATTCGCAAAACCGCGAAGGCCAACCGGGAGGGGCTGCCCCCGGGGACCAGGGTGGAGCTCTTCCGCCACAACACCCCGCTGTCCAAGGGTTTGGCCGAGTGGCTGGCCAGTGCCGCGCAGGTCGATCTCGACCTGCGGACCGTGCACTTCCCGAGCCAGGAGCACGACGCCGACGACTTCGACGACTTCACGAAGGTTCTCGAGCTGAGCCCGCAGCACCGGGGTGAAGGCCGCTGGAAGATCGTGGCGCACGGAATGTCGGGCGTGATCGAGGTGACCGCACCCAATGGCGCCGTCTTCGTGCTGAACCTGATTCAGTTCGCGCACGTGCTGGCACGGGTGCTCAAGGATCTCCCGGCTGGCCGGGTCGACCTGATCGACTGCCTCACGGAAGGGCTCGACTTCGAGACGGCTCAGCAGCTTCACCTGTTCGTGAAGGACATCCTGGGACGAGAGGTGCTCTATGCGACCAAGGCCGCCTTCACGCAGAAGCGTGACGACGAGTCCAACCCGACCGGGCTGAAGGCCGGCTACCTGGCCATCTCGTCCGAGGTGATCAAGAGTCCCGACGGGAAGCTCAAGCCGAAGTTGCCGTCGACGGGCACGTGGATGCTGGTCCACCTGGACGGCACGACCGAGGACCTGGGTTCGGACTACCTGTGGGGGCCCGATCCCGTCGCCCTGGCCGTGACGGCGTGGAAAGCCCCGGCTCCGACGGGGGTCTCCAGCGGCAGCGGCCTCAGCGGGAACAACTCCGTCCGCAGCAACGCCTCCACCCTTGTCGGCACCGTCCCCACCTCGGTCCCCGGTTCGGCGGGTCCCAGCCGTAGCGGCCCCAGCGGGGACGACTCCTTCCTCAGCAATGCCTCCACCCTTGTCGGCACCAACCGCACCTTCGCCCCCGGTTCGGCGGGTCCCAGCCGTAGCGGCCCCAGCGGGGACGACTCCGTCCCCAGCAACGCCGCGACGCTCGCCCCGTCCGGCCCCCCGCCCGCTCGGGACCCTGCTCAGGATGAGCAGAACGTGCGCAACTTCCTCAGTGTGCCGGGCGCCATCGGCGGGCCGCTGAGCGAGATCACCGGCTACGGAGGCGGCGCGGAACTGCAGGAGAAGGTCAAGCGGCTGCTGAAGGGCAGGGCCGCGAAGTGGCCGCCGAGGATCGTCGGGTGGTCCGGGGTGATCAGCAGGGCCGTGCGGCAGCACCTGGGCGGGTTGTCCGCGCGTCCTGGGCGGTTCAGCCAGTTGCACAAGCTGGTCAACGGCTCGGGCATTCGGTTCACCATTGGCCGGCACGCGAACGCGGTCGAGGTCACCGTGCACCTGGAGCGGTCCGGCTCCGTGGCGCCGGCCCCGCCGAACCCTGCCCCCGCCGACCAACCGACGTTCGACATGAACGTGAACCGCGACGTCCACACCGACGCGAACACGCAGGAGGCCACCAAGTCCTGGACCACGGGTGTCGGCGTGCAGGGCACGATGCCCAATGGCCCCGTGGGCGGCGTCACGGTGAACTACGGCGAGACCACCACCGAGTCCGTCACGACCTCGACCGTCCACCGCCGTACCGAGGAGCTGGCCTCGTCGTCGACCACGCCGTACGACGTCGGGCTGAGCCGTCTTCGGATCGAGATCCGCCGGCGTGGCCAGGCGCAGCCCGACGTGATCACCGAGGTCCTGGACCAGAGCATCACCGTGGCCCTGGACGACGCGACGCGCGATTCGGCGGCCGCCGTGGACTTCACGAAGCCTCGCCGAAGCACGGGCGTGCGGGCACCACGCCTGCCCGAAACGGCGCAGAGGTGGCTGGGTCAGGTGCCGAGCGACCTGCCCGACCGCGTCTTCAGGAAGCTCGAACGGGACAGGGCGGCCGGACTGGGCAAGGTCGGCGGCACGGCTCGCGAGCAGCTGCTGGACGCCCTCAGCGCCGGCCAGCTCGCCCAGAACATCGACGACATTCTCAAGGGTGGCTACCGCATCGGTCCGCTGGTCAGCAGCACCCGGGGCGAGCACGCGGACGGTGGCGTGGTGGCGCCGTCGGACGCGGTCGTCGGGCG
This sequence comes from Actinophytocola sp., assembly GCF_036002505.1. GTDB lineage: Bacteria > Actinomycetota > Actinomycetes > Mycobacteriales > Pseudonocardiaceae > DASYTH01. The sequence goes on from NZ_DASYTH010000444.1 coordinate 33,345, forward strand.
GTTCGAACTCTACGGCGAGCTCGGCGAACCCATCCTCGTCAGCGAGCGGACCGGCACTTACACGGGGAGCAAGCCGCGGGCCGAGGTCGGGCGCCGTGCGGGGCGGACCACCAGCGACGTCACGGCGAAGCGACGATGGCTGAACTGGACCGGGCGGGTCGGCTGGAACTTCGGCTGGGGCCTCGGCAATGGCCTGCAGCTCACCGCCACTCCGCAGGCCACCGGTGGCCTCGACACCTCGGCCGCGACATCCCGGGGCAGATCGTTGGGCTACACGCTGGACACCCTGCTGAAGACCCGCGTGCGAACGCCGGGCGTGTACGCCGTCCCGGTCTTCCTCTCCGGCAGAACGTTCGTCAACGGGGAACCGGCGGGGGACAAGGAGGACCTCGGTGGGGAGCCGATGTGGCTGTGGGTGGCGGTGGAAGCCACCGACATCGACCAGCTCGACACCAGCGTCGAGAAGGTTGTCGCCGAGGACGGCCGCGGGCTCCCGCCGCTGGCGGGGATCCACAGCCTGGAGGTCACTCCGGACCTGGTGGACAGGTACGTGGCCGAGATCAGCAAGCTCGATCCCGACCTGCTGCCCGTCGCGGGAAAGCGGAGCCGTAGGCGTGAGGAGAACCTGGTCAGGCTCAGCAAGGCGCTGAACGAATCCTGGCAGAACGTGACGTACCGGCCGGTGCACCTGAGAAACAAGTTCTCGATGTGGGTCATGAACCAGCACACCGATGTGGTCATCGAACCGATCATCGACAACGTGCGCCGGATCGAAACGGTGGACGGCAAGGACGCCAGGATCCCAGGAGACCTGGCCAACAACGTGAACTCGTTCGAGCACATCACCTTCAGCACCGCGAAGGACACCGACGGCCGTTCGCGGGGACGCGGATTCAACGCCGGGGGCCTGTTCAGGTTCCTGGCGAGGTTCGGTGGCTTCGCCGCCACCGCCGGGTTCGACATCCGGGGGTCCCGGGCGTGGACCGCTGCAGAGCAGGTCAGCACGGGCGAGGTCAATGGCAAGCTCATCGAGTCCGCGAGGGATCGGCGAATCGGCATCGCAGACGCGACGTGGACGCTCCGGGTGGAGCCCTTCCGGCGGCCGCCGTTGGTGCTCGCGCCGTTCGTCCCGGTGTTCGAGCGGATGAGCACCCACCACGTGGAGATCGCCAAGATCAAGAACGGCGCGCGGGTGTCCTTCCTGGACAACCTGGACAACGTCTGGCCGGACGGACGGGCGCCCGAGCTGGATCCGAAAGTCACGCTGCGGATGCCGACGGCGAGCCCCCCGGACAACGTTCTCGATCTGAGCGACGTTCGCTACGGAATCGCCGGGGTGCTGCGCGCGCCCCGTGCCCTCAACGCCTGGCGGCACGCGCTGGAGGTCGCGCTCAGCGCCCGCTTGTCGAAGGCGGTACCGCCGCCACAGGTGACGCCGAACGGCAAGCTCCTGCCGCCGGAAGGCGGTCTGGACCATCTGATGGCCCCGCTGTGGCCCACGTACGGCACCGTCGGCATCGTGGGTGTCGAACCCGTCGAGGGTTCCACCGGGCCCCGCTACACCGCTTACACCGCCGAGGTTTCCGCGGTGATCGAGAACATCGGGAGTGTGCTCGCCCAGCTCAGCCCGGACGCGCTCGCCGCCCACCTCAGCCGGCCGTCCGACGGGTCCAACGGCAACGCCATCCCCCTGTTCGGTGGCGTCGACCTGAAGGTGCTGGCACCCGGGGTGAAGAACATGGTGGGCAAGGTCAAGGCGTACGCGTGGCTCACCGAGCCGAAAGTGCTGGTGCCCAACCTGAGCGGGGACCAGCTGTCGGACATGCCGTTGAACCTGGTGTCCCTCGCGGCTTCCTCGACCGACGTCAAGGCCCTGCACGTCGCCGTGCGCGCCGGGGCGGGGTCAACCAGGGCCCTTGCCTCAAAGATCGCGAGCTCCGTCTGGAGCTGGGGAAGGGGCACGGGTGACACGCTCCTCATGATGGAGGGGGCGGTCCAGCGCAACGAGGGACCGTTCAGCCTCGTGGCCGCGAAGCTCCAGTGCAGCGTCGACGGAAACCTGACTATCGGTGACGCGGATGAGAAGACCACCACGGTAGACGTCGCGGACTCGCACTGGGTCCTGCTGCTGATGCCGGAGAGCGAGGCGCGGCGGCTGACGTCCACCCGCTCCACGGCCACAACCCCGAAGGCGCACGACACGGTGGCGCCGGACCCGAAACCCACGGCGACCCCGAAGGCGCACGACACGGTGGCGCCGGACCCGAAACCCACGGCGACCCCGAAGGCGCACGACACGGTGGCGCCGGATCCGGATTCCACGGCGACCCTGAAAGCGCACGGCACGGTGGTGCCGGATTCGAATTCCACGGCGCCGCCCCCCGGGATGACCGCGCTGCTGAGCACGATGCCGGTCAACACCATCGTCCGGCCCGTCCCGGCGAGCCAGCTGCCGTCTCCGGCGAGCGAGAACCCACCCACGCCCGAGCAGGTGGCGACCAGGCTGGCCGACCAGTTCGTTTCGTCGCCCGGTGGCTCGCAGATGCACGGACTGGTCCACGACGCGGCGAAGGATCTGTTGGAGAACCTGGGCGGCCGGTTCGGCGAGGCCGTGGTCGGCGCCAAACGCACGTTCTTCGCCAAGAGCGACGCGCGGGTCCGCAACATCGGTGCGAAGGCGGTGACGGTGACCATCCGGGCGAAGCCCGACGTGACGGACGAGCGTCCGGCCCCGCCCGGAACTTCCGTCGGTCTGTACCAGATGGTCTTCACCGAGCAGAGCACATCGAAGATCTCGGCCAAGCAGCGAAGCGGAACCGCGAACCCGACCGGGAACTCGGGCGACACCATGCCCGACGCCGCCCTGTCGGGAGGTGGCACGGTCGGCACGACGCTGGAGACCATGCGCACCGACCAGAAGACGGAAGGTCACCTCCGCTGGGTCGCCAAGGAAACGACGGCCTGGCCGGACGTCGAGAGCAAGGCGCATGAACTCGACTTCACCCCCGAGTTCACCGTCGAGGTGACCGTGATCTGGCCCAGCGGCGGCCACAGCGTCCGCCTCGGCACCGAACCGGTCCGCGGAGCGCCGCTGCGCGCCACGCTGCCGAAGTGGATGGTCAACCTGCCCGACACGATCGCCGCGATGCTGCCCACCTTTGGTAGGGCGCACCGGTCCGACTCCCTCAACCCGCAGGCGTCGGATATCCACGACAAGCCGGGCGAGCATTTGTGGCGCGTTGGGGGTGCGATGCCCATCATCGAGGCGGCCCTGCCAGGGCAGGACCAGTCGGACTCTACGCACGACGGAGCGATCTTCCGGGAGTTCCGCGAGGACGGAGCGTCGGACGAGCAGATCGCGATGCTCCGCCAGTTGCGGTTCAACGTCCTGGCGGCGGCCGTGCTGACCGGCAACTGGTCGGGATTCCAGACCATGCTGAAGGATCGTGGCCTGCGCGGCGACTTCTTCGCGCCGGTCGGCCTGGAAACCCTCGGCCTGCAGGCCGCGCTGTACGGGCAGCCGCTCGCCGTCAACGCGGAGGACGCCTCCGTGGAGACCGTTGACAACATTCCGAAGGGCCAGAGCACCAGCACGAGCGAGAGCGTCAGCGGGCAGGTCGGTCCGGAGTTCAACTCCGGCGTGCCCGTCGTCGGCCCCATGCTGCCCCCGTCGTCGCTCACCGCGGGCAGGGAGCGATCCGAGCTCGACGGTGCGCAGAACTTCGCGGGCCACCGGCGCCTCCACGACGATGTGCGGGTCGTCTACGCGGTGGACGCCCGGTACTGGATTCCGGGCGATCCGACCCGGAACGCGCTGCACATCGACAAGGGCGTCATGATCTCGCTGACCTTGCGGGAGATCACCAGACGCCGCATGCTCGGCTGGCGTGAGCAGTTCGCCGCGCGGGCCAAGCACAAGGGCGCGATGCCCCCGGCACTCGACAAGGTCGCCGGCGTTCCGGCCGGCACCAGGCTCGGTGTGTACCCGAACGGGCAGGGCGAGGCGGCGTGGCTGCGGCTGGGTGTGGACGATCCGGCCGAGCCGGCGGGCGACATCGTCGCCCTGCCGTCCAACACCGACGCCAGGGTTCTGGCCGTGGGGCCCGGCGTGGCTGCCACGGACGTCCTTACGTTCGCTCGCCGGTACCCGCCCGAGAAGATCGTCATCCTCGGAGGCAGCGAGATCAAGCCGGCCGACCTGGCGGCGCTGGGTATTCGGGTGGAGGAACAGGACCCCAGCGTGGACGTCGAGCGCGGGGACGTGCGCGAGCGGAACTGGACCGCGGAGAAGATTCTGTGGCTGCGGCCGACGGGACAGCAGGGTGAGCATTTCAACCTGGACGCGGCGAAGGTCCGCAGAGGCTCCGACAAGAACGTGGGACCGGACGATCTGGTGGTATACCTCGGCCCCGGTGCCTCTCCCATACAGGCGTACCCGATCCTCGTCGATCACTGGCTCGGGCTCGGCGGCGGGGCGATCTGGATCGGGGCGGTCGACAACGACGGCAACCCCACGGGTGAGCTGGTCGACTGGTTGGATCCTGATTTTGGTGAAAAAGCTCAAAATTTGGTCAAGTAAACCCGGTTGAATTAGTTCACCTGGATGTCGCCCGCCGGATCGCTGAGGTTCGGTATGGCGAAAGGAGGTGGTGTCAATACCCCGGTTCACTTGACGCGTGAGCCTGACCATCCCCCCGAAGGTCGCCACCGCTATTTTCATCACCACGGGGCAACACTTCCCTGGCGTCGGAGAAACGGAGTTGCGCGGGGCGGCGAGGGGGTTCAAAAAAGGCGGGCAACGGCTGCGCGGGCGATTGTCCACCCTCGTGGATCTGCTCTCGGCGATCAGCGCGAAGAATCTCGACGGCGACTTCGCCGCCGCGCTGCTGCGGCAGCTGCGGGGTTGCCGGGCCGGGTTCGGCATGCTCGCCTCGTACGCCGACGGAGCCGGCGACACCATCGAGCGCATCGCGCTGGCCGTGGAGTACTTCAAGATCAACCTCATCTGCGAGTTCATCGAGTCCCTCATCGACCTGGCCCTGGTCCTGCTGTTCCCCGCGACGGCGCCACGCCTCGCGGCTCGCCAGGCGGCGCGGGTGGCCCGTCTCGGGGTGCTCCGCACGGCGTTTCTGCAGGTGCTGCGCGCGGCCCTGGCCGAGATGGGTTCCGAGACGGGGGCAGACGGGGTCGCCCAGACGATCCAGGAGCACTGGGGACACCGGACCGGGCACGACTGGTCGCTCACCGCCGACGCGGCCAAGGGCGGGTTGATCGCGGCGGGAGTCGTCCCGCTGATGGGCTTCCTCGCCGGCCCGACCCGGTCGCTGCTGGGCGACCTGCTCCGCGGTGCGGCCACCGAGCAGGTGACCGACGTGGCCGCGGCGCTCCTGCTGGACGGCGGTGACCTGTCCGGTGTCGGCCTCGGGGGAGCGCTGTCCGGAGCGGCCGAACGCGCCGGGCACCGGATCGCCCGCGGGGGCAACACGTTGCTCTTCGGCGGCGGTGGCCCACCCGTCCTCGACCCGCCGCGCGACGCGGGTGGTCCGCGCGACGCACCCAGGGGGCCGGCGGCGCCGGGCGTGCCGGTCAGCCGCGGCGCGGCGCAACCCTTCCACCCGGTCCCGGCACCCGCCACGCCGCCCGGGAACCCGGCCGGCAACCCGGCGCCGACTCCGGGCAGCGCCGGTACCGCGCGGGCGGTCCCCGCCCCGCCGTACCTGCTCGAGCCCGGTCTCATCGGAGGACCGAGCACCCCCGTCGAGGACTACACCGGTGGCGAGTCGCTGCGCAGGGAGATCCACGACGCGCTGCTCCGGCGCCACGCCGGCACCTCGGAGGAGCTCACCAGCGAGCTGAACAGGCAGCTCAGCGACGACCTGCTGCGCTCGACGGGGGCCCGGAGACTGTTCAGCGGCGGCCTGCCGGTCGTGCTCTTCCCCGGCGGGCCGCACGAGCTCGACCTCACGCTCACCGCGCCGCCACCCGGCGCCTACACGCCCGTCGCGGCGCCGGAGGAAACCGGCTCGTCCGACCACCGGCTGCAGACCGCGCACACCAGACAGCACGGCACGGTGGACGAGGGCCGGCACGGGTTCGTGACCGGAGCCGGATACGGCGGCACGGGTGGATCCGCACCCGTCGACGTCAAGGTGGCCACCACCGGTTCGGTGAGCGTGACCGCGTCGAAGATCACGACCACCACCAGCACGGTGTCCAGCGGCGTGCGGAATCGTCAGGAGGTCACCAGACCGCGCCTCGGTCCCGGCCCCACCAACGCCGAGCTCCTGCGCGGATCCACCGAGATCTCCGTGACCCTGCGCCGCCGGGGCGCACCCCCCAGGCGGATCGCTCGCCTCGGCAACCAGCAGATCACCTTGCGCACCACCAGATCCGTGCTCACCTACCGGCCGGTGGCCGCGGCGCAGCACCGCGCCGAGCGGCTGCCGGGCGACCTCGTCCTGGAGGGGGTGTCCCTGCCGGCGACCTTGCGCGAGGACGTCGAGCGCCTCCTGCCGCCCGGCATCACCAAGCCCGGCGGAGCGGCGTCGACCAGGCTCATGCGGGTGCTGACCCCGGACGCCTTCGCCGACAGCTACCGGCTGATCGTCTCCGACGGCCTGGAAGTGGACGATCTCGAGACCAGGACCGGAGAGCACGGACCCGGTTCGGGACTCGACCGGGTACCGAGGATCAGCGGAAAGGTCGTCCTGCGCGGCACCCTCGGCCCGCCGGTGCTCATGACCGACGGCGCCGACCCGATCAGGAACGCACCCGGCAACGCCGAGACGTTCAGCCGGACCTGGGGCACCAACTCCGTCAGCACGAGCACCGCGAAGACCCTCAGCGCCAACTCGACGATCGGTCCGACCGTCTCGGTCAGCTTCCTGGACGACTCCGCCCCCGCCGTGCTCGCCACCGCCGGGCTCCAACTCGGCGCGCAGGTCCAGCGCGCCGAGCGCCGCGGGAAGCTGGCCGGCCACGCCCTGGACGTGAAGAGCAAGACGACGGCCGACCGCCGGCTCTACCGCATTCCGGTGACGCTCTGCCTGGAGACCGATTTCAGCAACGGCCCGGTCACCGGCCCGACCCGGGTCGGGGACCGGCCCGCCTACGTCTACGCCTGGGTGACCGACGACGAGGCCGCCGCGCTCGGCTATCCCGGCGCCAGGGCGTCCGCGCCGCCCAAGACCACGGTGGCGCCCCCGCGCCTGGTCGGTGACTGGATGCCGATGCCGAACGCCCACGTCCCGGAGTTCGACACCGGCGGCGGCAAGCTGCGGGACCTGATCCAGGCGGCCGTGCGCGGGGTGGACGAGACGCTGCTGCCGGTCCCCGGTACGCGGGCCAGCCAGGTGCAGCGGGAGAACAACCGCGCGGTCCTGGCCGCCGTCGACACCGCGCGCACGTCCTGGCGGACCCTGAAAAGCCGGCGGGGCCTGCCGATCGTCCTCAAGGACCGCAAGGGCCGACCGACCGTGGTGACCGTCCGGGCGGCCGTCGAGAAGCTCAAGCGCGGCCCGGCCACCGATCCGGCGGCCACCACGAAGGTCGAGACGGTCAAACAGGGTGCCGAGGCGACGACCGAGGGCCGCGACGCCCGGCAGGGCGTCCGGGTCGGTGCCGGCGTCGCGGCGGGCACGCATCTCCGGACGTCGGCGTTCAGGTCGCTGCTGCTGCGGCTCGGGTTCATGGGTTCGTGGTGGCGCGCCCGAGCCACGGTCGGCACGGCCGGCGTCGCCAAGACGACCCTCACCGAGGTGTCGGGCCGCCGGCGGCACTGGACGGGCGACCTGCTGTTCACCGTCACCGTCGAGTCGTCCTCGGGTGTGATCAGGAAGGCGCCGGCGCTGCGGGTGAGCCGGGGGTTCCGGGCGACGCTGCCCGACCTGCGGTGGAAGGGCACGACGGCACTGTGGACGGTGGATCGGACACCCCGGATCCACCGCGGACCACCGAAAGGGCCGCCGCACGCCCCGGTGGAGCTGGACGGGCCGTTCGACGTCCTGGACCTCGACGCGCCCCGGGACGAGCTGATGGCGGCCGCGCGGACCGCGCTCGCCGGCCACCCCGAGCTCGCGGACCCGAGCACCTCCGGAGCCGCGGTGCTGGAGCAGGTCACCGGGCAGGAGTCACTGATCAGCCTGCTGCCCATGATGCTCAGGCCGAAGGGGCACGTGGTCGGTCTGACCTCCGCCGGATGGTTCCGCCGCTCCAAGGCCGCGGTGCGGATCACCGCGACGCCGTACCACGCGCGGCCCTACGCCAGCCTCACCTCCGAGGGGGAGGCCACGGCCTCGGCCACCATGTGGGCGCTCGACCAGGTGTCGGCGACCCTGACCACGTCCGCGGAGACGCAGTGGGGGGCCGAAGGCGGGTTCACCCTGACCACGACGACCGCACCGGCCGCCGGCAGCGCACAGCCCGCGTTCGGGCACGCGGGCCGGCAACGGTTCGAGATCACCGGCACCGCGACCAGCCTCGCGGGCGGCGTCGCGCGCGGCGAGGTCCACAGTGGACCGGCGGCCGCGGTCCTCACCGGCATGCGGTTCACCATCACGACGACGGCGAAGCGGAAGTGGTTCGGCGTCCCGACCCGGACCGCGCAGGACACTGTCGTGGTGGACGCCGACGCCAGCGCGCTGTTCGCGCTCCCGCCCGCCGCCGCGGCCCGGCTGTCCGGCCAGCCGGGCCCGCCCGCCGCCGCGCCGGTGGCGCTCGAGCCCCCGGCCACGCTGCACGCGATGCCGCTCGTGTCCACCCCGCGCTTCCTCTCGCCGATCCACACCGATCCCGCCGAGCTGGCCCGGTTCAGCGACCTGCTCGCGCATTCGGTCCAGCCACCCGCCGGCCGGGGATGGACGGACGCGGAGATCCGACGGTTCGTGCGGGACACCGCGCACCGGTACCTGCCGGCCGGTGCGCTCAAGCCGGTCGTGGACGGTCTCGGCAACGGGCTGTCCAGCAGCTACCGGACCGCCGGTGGCGCCACCGTGGTCGTCACGCTGCACGCCGAGACGGCACCGCACCACCGCGGCACCCACCTCCCGGCCACCCGGTCGGCGTCGCTGCTCGTGACGTCGTCGACCATGAAGGCCAGTACCTCCGCGGTGCGGCTGCGCCGCTGGTTCGGGCTCGGCGCCGGATACGGGACCGCCGTGCCGGGCACCCGCACGACGGGTGGGCAGGGCGGCGTGACCGGCGGATGGTGGCGCACCCGGGTGCAGGCGACGTCGGCCGGGGCCGGTTCGTCGGCGCATGTCAAGACGGTCGGCAAGCTGGTCGACGTCCCGGTCGACAACCGCTACCGGGTCACCGTCGAGATCTCCCACGGAGCCGTGCACCACCAGGTCACCGGCACCCGGATCCTGGTGCGGGACGACCTGGCGCACGGCGTGCCGGTCACCTCGATCAACCCGCCGCCCGCGCTCGCCCACCGGCTGCGCGGGCTGGGACGGGCCTGGATCGAACGGCTGCCCAACCGGCCGCCACCGGTGGCGCGGGTGCCGGGCCCCGGCCTGTGGACGCTGCCCGCCGGCACGCCGCACTCCGTGGAAGGGGCGCTCACCGGGCGCGACGGGGCCGACGACGCGCCCGGTGCGTTCTACCGGGCCCTGCGGGCCGCCGGCGCGACCGAGACGGTCGTCGAGGAGCTGCGCCGCTTCCCGTATGTTGCCCTCATGAGCGCCGCGACCAGACCCGGCGGCGTGCGGACCGGCACGCTGATCGCGGACCGCCGCGGCGTCGTCCGGCCGGTCATGCTGGGCGGGTTCGCCATCACGGCGGCCTACCGCGGCAACGTGACCGCGCTGGACGGCAGCGATCAGACGCAGCTGGACTGCGTCCTCGACCACACGCGGGACCACAGCCGCGCGCAGGGCTCCGGTTCGGACGCCGAGGTGACCGCCGTCCCGGCCCTGACGGTGGGCAGCGCCGGAGGGAACCCGCTGGACCACCCGCAGCAGTCCGTGCTGCCGGGCGACTTCGGGGGACCCGAGGGGTTCGGCTCCGCGCCCGGTGACGGCGGCGGCGGCGCGCAGGCCCACAAGGTGTCGAACAAGGGCCGTTCGGTCCGCTACCTGCCCGACCAGCTGGTGATCCACATCGTGCCCAAGCGGCACCAGCGGACGCTGGGGGAGAAGCCGGTCCGCGGGACCCCGACGCGGGTGACCGTCGCCGGCGGGGCCGTGTTCCGCCTGTACGAGAAGGACGCGGTGCGGCTGGGTCTGTGGGGGTGGCGGGAACGGCTCGGCATGCCGGGCGCGTTGCGCGACGTGCCGAACGTGCCGGCCGGCACGCAGCTCGAGATCGATCGGCACGGGCGGTTGGTGCTCGCGCCGTACGACCCCACCCGGCCCGTCCGGGACGACGTCACGCTCCTGCCGTCCCGAACCGCCGCCGCCGTCCTGGTGGTGCGTGCTGGCGTGACAAATAGTCAGCTGGGCAAATTTCTCGAGACTTATCCGGCGGAATCTGTGACGTTCGCATAAATACTTCGTGAATAAGCCGGTGTCGGATTGTCCTCGGCCTGGTCACGATAACAAAGCGGGTGCGGGTTCACCGTGTAGGGCGGCTCTTGATGAAGATGTGACGTTCGTGCGGCCGCGAAGTGGCGGACCTCACTGGGCC
>NZ_DASYTH010000445.1:0-8458 GCF_036002505.1 Actinophytocola sp.
GGCGCCGGCCCGCACGACGTGGCCCCGGCCGTCGACGGCGGAATCTGGTTCACCGCACAGCGCGCCGGCTACCTCGGCCACCTCGATCCAGCCACTCGGGCGGTGACCCAGGTCGGGCTCGGCCAGGGGTCCCAGCCGCACGGCGTGATCGTCGGCGCCGACGGCGCCGCCTGGGTGACCGACAGCGGGACCAACGCGATCGTCCGGGTGGACGGCACCAGCCGCGCGGTGCGCAGCTTCCCGCTGCCGGCCGACCGGCCGGACGCCAACCTCAACACGGCCGCGTTCGACGGGCAGGGCGTGCTGTGGTTCACCGGGCAGAACGGGATCTACGGCCGGCTCGACCCGCGCACCGGCGACCTGGCCGTGTACCCGGCGCCCCGGGGCCGCGGCCCGTACGGCATCACCGCGACACCGGCCGGCGAGGTGTACTACGCCTCCCTGGCCGGCAACCACATCGCCCGCATCGACACCACCACCGGCGCGGCCACCCCGATCGACCCGCCGACCGCCGGGCAAGGCGCCCGCCGGGTGTGGTCGGACAGCCGCGGCCTGATCTGGGTCAGCGAGTACAACGCCGGACAGGTGGGCCGCTTCGACCCGGCCACCGGACAGTGGAAGGAATGGAAGCTACCCGGCCGCAGCCCGCAGACCTACGCCGTCTACGTCGACGACCGGAACCGGGTGTGGGCCAGCGACTTCGGCTCGAACAGCATCGTGGGCTTCGACCCGGGCACCGAACGGTTCACCACGGTCGCCCTGCCCGCCGGCGCCGGCAGCGCCCGCCAGCTACTCGGCCGGCCGGGCCAGATCTGGGGCGCCACCTCCGGCAAGGACACGCTGTTCGTCATCCACACCGGATGACGGTAGGTGACCGCCACCCCGATCAGGCCGAGCCGGACCGACGCGTCGTGGCCGTAGTGATCTCGCGGACTCCGGCCCCACGCCCGCCGTGGATCCGCTGGTAGATGGTGCGCCATTCGCAGGCCGGCGAGGAATGGCGGCACCTGCTCGGCAAACGAACGGACCAGCGGATGGGCCCAGTCGAGGATCGGCGTTGGATCAAGGCTGCCATCGCCCCAGGTCATCTCGTCATCGTGCGCCGCCGGCGAAGGAGCAGCAGGGCCAGGCCGGCGGTGAGTGCGGCCAGGGCGATGAGCAGGACGTCGAGCACCTCGGCGCCGGTCGCGGCGAGGAGGTTGGTGAGGGCGGCCGCGGCGGGGGTGACGACGCCCTGCGGGAGCAGGTCGGGCGGGGCCTCCGGGTCCTCCTGCTCCGGGCCGGGGACGACGTAGACGTCGTAGAAGTCGGGGCGGTTCTCGTCGCCGTAGACCTGGAAGAAGCGGTAGCCGGGGCCGTCGAACTGCCAGGGGCCGACGATGCGGAGCTCGTAGGGGTAGGCGGGGAGGTCGGCGAAGAGGTAGCGCCCGCCGGGGTCGGTCGTGGTTCTGGCCACCACGGCGCCGGTGGCGCCGTCGACGAGGACGAGCTTGACGCCGGGTAGGCCTTCGCCTTCGGTGAAGCCGTTGTGGTCGCGGTCGTAGATCACCCGGCCGCCCCCGGTGCCGACGGCGCCGGGAACCCGTGCCGTGGCGTGCGCGGTCGGGCTGCGGTCCAGGGGATAGACGTGATCGAGCCCGAAGTCGCATTCGACGATGACGTAGCCCCGGGTGCGCGACCCCTCGGGCACGGTGTCCCAGACGTCGATCGCGCGGGTCTCGCCGGGGCCGAGGGTGACGGCGGGGCCGGTCATCCAGCCGTCGTCGCCGATGTCGACCCAGCCCGGACCACCCGAGTAGATCTCGTTGCCGAAACCGGGGCCGGTGCAGAACGTCGTGATCCCGGTCAGGGTGGCGGGACCGCGGTTGGTGAGGGTGAAGGTCATGTGCGCGACCTCGCCCTCGGCATAGCTGCCTCTGGTGAAAGCGATCGAGGCCTGCAGCACCTGGAACAGCGGGCGGTCCAGCCGGATCTCGATGTCGCCGTCGTCCCGCTCGTCCACGGTGATCATGCCGTCCGGCGGGGTCCAGCCGGCCGGCAGTTGGTAGGTGGCGAAATATTGGCCGGTCGGGATGTCCGGGAAGGCGAACCGGCCGTGCGTGTCGGTCACGACGTCGAACTGGCTGTCCGGAACCCCGCCGTGCAGGGAGATCCGGATCCGTTCGAGTTCCTCACCGGCGTCGCGGATGCCGTTGCCGTTCCGGTCGCCGTACAGGATTCCGGAGTACGAGCCGCGCGTGGCGGTCATCGGCACGATCGTGCGGAATCTGTTGTTCCACGGGTTCACGTCACCGTTCGTCGGTTCGACCCAGATGCCGAAGGCGAGCGCGCCGGCATAGGCTTCCGCGACCTTTCCGGTCAGTTCGGCCGTCCGGGTCTCCCCCGGCTCGATCCGCACGCCCGGCAGCAGGAAAAGCTCCCCGAGCGGGGTGGAGTTGCAGTTGACGCCGGCCGGCCCGCCGCACGCGAACGCGTGCACGCCTTCGGCCGCGGCGTCACCGATGTTCGTCACGGAGACCCGGACGTTGACCACGTCACCGGAGTTGTAGGCCGGCTTGTCGAACGCCGCGAACGCCTTGAGGTTGGGCAGATGGTTCTCCCGTTCCGTGCCGGGCACGACCGGGTAGTTCTGCGAGAAGTTCAGCGGGACCGCCGCGACCCGGAACTGGAACCAGTTCGTGCCGAAACGGGGTTTCCACAGGCCGTCCACCCGGAGGTCGTAGGTGCCCGGCGGCAGCCCGTCGACGGTGAACCCGCCATCGGCGTCGGTGACCGGGCGGGCGACGGCGGCACCGGTGTCCTGGTCGGTGAGCACCAGGGTGGCACCCGCCAGCCCCTCACTGGCGTCCGGCCAGCCGTTGTCGTTGCTGTCCTGGAAAACCTGACCGTGACCGCCGGTGGGGGCACCCAGCACCCGGGCGCTGATGTCGCCGTAGGCCCGGTCGTTCTGGAAGTACCCGTCGGCGCTGAACGAGCAGGACGCGGACACCTGGCCGAACGGCGCCGCGGCCGCCGGCACGGTCTCGGTGGCGGTGAACGATCTGGTCACCGGTGGCCCGAACCCGACCGGCGGCCCGGGCGGAATCGTCACTCCCGGCCCGCCCTCGGCGAGCGGCCCCCACCCCGGCCCGCCGCGGAGCATGCCAGCACTGGCGAGCGTGTCGGCGCAGTGCGCGATGACCCCGGTGAGCGGCTGCTCGCCGCGGTTGCTCAGCAGGACGGTGACGTGCACGGTGTCGCCGACCTGGTAGGTGTCGCGGTCGAACCAGAGGGTCGCCTCCAGCACGCTGGCCAGGCTGCGCGTCGCGGGCAGGGACAGGTTGGCGTACCGGGCGGTGTCGTCGATGGAGATCTGGTCGATCCGGCCCGCGGTCGGGCTGCCGACGGTCCACGGATACCCGGCGTCGAACCGCGGCGAGTACCGGCCGGTGGGGATGCCGGTGAAGGAGAACCTGCCCTGACCGTCCGTCGTCTGGATGAGCTCGCGCGCGGGAAGCCCGCCGGACAGGCGGACCGTCACGCCGGAAAGGCCGTTCTCGCCCGAGTCGCGGTGACCGTTGCGGTTGTTGTCGGTGAAGATCGTGCCGCCGTACCCGCCGACGCCGTCGACCAGCGTCGCCCGCGCGGTGGAGCTGTTGTCGTCGCCGTTGGCGTCGCCCGGGGCGGGGTACACGCCGAGACCGACCATGATCACATGGTCGGTGGCGGATCCGATGTGGCCGGTCAGCTCCACCGTGCGCGTCTCCCGGGCCCGGACCAGGATGCCGGGCGCGGCCAGCGCACCGAGCGGGTCCCCGAAGTTGACGTCGCCCCAGCTCGAGCCGGTGACGTTCGGCGCGTCGACGTCGCTCCGGTTGGTGAGCGTGACGGCGACCTTCACCTGGTCGCCGCCGAGATACCGGGCCTTGTCGAACGCCAGGGTCACCCGGAGATCCGGTAACCCCGGAGTCACCGGAGGTGGCGCCGGCGGGGGCGGGTCCGGCACCGGGAAGGCCGGCGGGGGCGATTCGGTGATCGTCGGCGCCGGTTCGGAAGGCGGGGGCACCGGTGCGGTCGTGGTGGGCGTGGGCTCCGTGGTCGTCGCCGGAGCCGGCTCGGTGGTCGTGGTCGGGGCCGGCTCGGTCGGCTCCGGGTCGTCGGCGAAAGCCGGCACCACCGGCAGCGCGCCCAGGAACGCGAGGACCAGTGCGAGGACGCCGAGCCGCACCGGCAGCGGACGTGTGTTGAAGCGGGCCACCCAGTTCTCCCGTGATACGAAAGCCGGCGCTCATCATGGCAGCGCGCGGCGCCGGGCAACAGGAAGAAACAGCCGCGGATTTCTGCCTGTGAGGTTTTCTGGCGCCGAGCGTCTTGAAGTTGCGAGCGCACTGTGTGGGCGGTGCCGGCCCTAGGGGGTGGAGCGGTGGATGGTTCGTTTGCCGGCCTGGTTCGGCGAGCGCGGCATGCGGCGTGGATGACGCAGGAGCAGCTTGCGGAGAGATCGGGCTTGAGCCCGCGGACCATCCAGGCGATCGAGCGGGGGAAGGTGAGCCGGCCGCACCGCGAGTCGGTACGGCTGCTGGCCGAGGCGTTGGAGCTGCGCGGAGCGGACCGGGTGGCGTTCGAGGCCGCGGCGCGCGGGGGCACCGTGCGGCCGGTGGACGCGTGCGGTGCCTGCCGGGACCACCCGTGCTCCTCGCTCACCGACGTGGCCGCCTGCCTGGCCCGGCACCTGCCGGAGACCGGTCTCGGTGAGCGGGTCGACCTGCGCGGGCTCGGGCACACCGCGGACCCGGCGATCGTGCTGGCCCGGCTGTTACGCGCGCTCGGGATCGACTACGGATTGGCCGGGTCGCTCGTGCCGAACCACACGTTTCCGGTCCAGACGTTGCCCGCCTGACCGGGGTTCCAGCCGCTCACCGCGGGATCGTCCGGGCGGGTGCGGCGAAACTGGTTGCCCGTGACCCGGATGTCGTGCGAGCCACCGCCGGACGGGGCCCAGAGGAACGTGAGCTGGTTGTTCTCGATGGTCACGTCGGTGACCGGGCCGTCCTGGTCGGTGACCTCCAGCGCGGCGCCGAAGTTGTTGTGGCGCACGGTGAGCCGCGCCGTGTTGCCGTTGGTGACCACCCGGGATCCGTTGCCAGGCAGGTAGTTGTCCACGATCGTGACGTCGGTGGTGGCCACCACCGCGTAGCTGACGTCGTGGATGTGGCTGCGCTGCACGGTCAACCCCGAGGCCTGCTGCAGGATCCCGATCTGGCCACCGGTGATCTCGCTGTCCTCGACGCGCAGCCGGGGCGCCCGCTGCTGGATGGTGCGGTTGGCCTGGACCCGCCGCAGGGTCACGTCGGGTGCGTCGACGTAGATCACGCCGCTCACCCGCATGTCGGTGACGAGCTCGCCGGCCTGCGTGACGTGCAGGTCGCCGGCGTGGCTGGAAAGCCTTGTGCCGGACGGAATGCCGGTGTTGCCGGCGTCCGGCCACTCGGCCAGCGGGCCGCGCGCGGGCGCCGGGGCCGCCGGCCCGGCCGGACTGGCGGACTGCAGTCCGCCCGCTGACCCGGGCACGGTGCCCGGCCCGCCGGGCACCGGCTGCGTGCCGGACGGGGCGCCCGGCGCGGAGGCCGAGGTCGGTGGGACGGCGGACAGGGACGGCGACGGCGGCAGGTTGATGATCGTCTCGATCTTGTCCGGGTCCGGCTCGGGGGCGTCCGGCCGGTTCGCCGCAACCACGCCGACCACGCCGGCGGTGGCGGTGGCGGCGACCCCGGCGGCGAGCACCCGCAGCCAGGGCCGGCTGAGCCGGCGGAACCAGTCGCCGCGCCGGAAGATCCGGGCGGCCCGCCGGCCCTTGGCGGGCGCGGCCCCCTTCGCCCGGTCGCGCCAGCCGGCGCCCACCTCGGCCGGCGGCTCGACGTTCTCGAACAGCACCCGCAACGCGTGCTCGTCGAACGGTTCGGAGGTTCGGCTCATCGTCATCGCGCCGCCTCCACGTGCCGGCGCAGCCGTTGCAGGGCGCGCTTGGTGGCCACGGTCGCGGCGTGCTCGGAGATCCCGAGTACCTGGCCGATCTCGGCGAACGGCAGGCCGGCGGCAATCCGCAGACCGATCAGGGTGCGGTCCCGGGCGGACAGTCCCCGCATCGCGGTCACCACCTGCTGCAGCTCGTCGCGCGTCACCACCTCGCCCTCGACGTCCACCGACCGGTCCTGCTCGGACTCGCCGCCGAAGAACCGGGCCAGCAGAGCCGATCGCCGGGAGTGCCGCCGGCGCTGGTCGATGATCTCGTTGCGGGCGATGCGGAGCAGCCAGGGCAACACCACGCCGTCGCGCAGCCGCACGCCCGGGTACGCGGCGAAGGCGGCGGCGAACACCTCCGCGGTGAGATCGTCGGCATCGCTGGCGTTGCCGACCTGGGACAGGCAGTACCGGTACACCCGGATCGCGTACTCCCGGTACACGCGCTCGAACGAGGGCAGGGCGGCCGGGCCGTCGTCGCGTTCCGGCTCCGGGCTGCTCACCGCGGTCCCGGTGAGCGGCGCCGAATCCGGCACGTCCACGAACGCCCCGTCCGCCAGGATGACCACCGCCGCTCACCACAAACCGCGCAACCCTTGCACAGGCGTGCCACAGTGAACAACGCGCCAACCGGTGGAACCTCACACCCGGATTCTCGCCGGGCGCGGGCGAACCGCAGAAGGCGGCGACGACCCCCGGAAGCCGGGTCACCGGCCCGCCGCCGACCTCTGCGGAACCCCCCGTCCTCGTTCCAGCGACCAGCCTGGCAGCCCGCACCCGTTGTGCACCACGAAGAAACCCGGCAACTTCGATCTGTCCAGGATCGGGCCAAATACTTGACAGATGATCGCGGCGGCGAGCAGCATCTTTCTCCGCGGTTCTCCCCGACCGCCCACTGCTGTGCGTGGGAGGGTGGCGGGGAATGCTGACGGGCGCGTTGATGGCGGGCGCGGCGTTCGTGGCGGGGGTGCTCAACACGGCGGGCGGCGGCGGCGCGATCCTGTCGTTCCTGGTGCTCACCGGCGCCGGTGTCGCCCCGCTGACGGCCCACGCCACCAACCAGTTCGTGACGCCGCTGAGCTTCGCCAGCGCGGCCTTCCGGCTCCGCGGCGCGCGCCCGCGGGTGGCTCCGCTGCTGGCGGGGTGCGCCGGAACCGTTGCGGGAGTGGCGATTCTGGCGTCGGTGCCGCCTGGGGCGTTCCAGGCGGTCGCGCCGTGGGTGCTGGTGCCGGCCGCGGTCCTGGTCGCGGTGCAGGGGCGCGACCCGGTGCGGCACACCGGCCGGTCGGTGTCGCTGGCCGCCATGCTGGGCTGCGGGGTCTATGCCGGGATGATCGGCGTCGGCACCGGCACGCTGGTGCTGGTGGTGCTGGGTCTGGCTGCGCCGGGCCGGTCGCTGAACCGCCTTCTCCCGCTGCGCAACGTGCTGTGCCTCGGGATGGCCGTCGTGGTGGCGGGCGCCTTCGCCCTCACCGGCCTGGTCGACTGGGCGCTCGCCACGCTCCTCGGCGGGCCCGCGGTGCTCGGCGGCATGGTCGGCACCCGGCTGGTCGGCCGGCTCCCCGATCCCATGCTGCGCACCGGCGTGGTGCTCACCGCCACCGCCGGCGCCGCCTGGCTGCTGCTGCGCTGAATTCGGTTGCCCGGCCGGCTGGCCGTCTGCTGGACTGACGTGAACCCAAGCGAAGGAGAGCCGATGCGAGCCGTTGTGTCCGCCCCGGAAGGAGTTGCCGCCTACCACGAGGACATGACGTTTGAGCACGCTCAACTTGGGCATCGTCGCACATGTCGACGCCGGTAAGACCAGCCTGACCGAGCACCTGCTGTACGCCGCCGGGGCGATCGAGCGGCGCGGCAGGGTCGACGACGGCAGCACGCAGACCGACTCGCTCGCGCTGGAGCGCCAGCGCGGCATCACGATCAAGTCGGCGGTGGTGTCGTTCGCCATCGGCGGGGTCACGGTGAACCTGATCGACACGCCCGGGCACCCGGACTTCATCGCCGAGGTGGAGCGGGTGCTGAGCGTGCTCGACGGCGCCGTGCTGGTGATCTCTGCGGTGGAGGGGGTGCAGGCGCAGACCCGGGTGCTGCTGCGGGCGCTGCGCCGGCTGGGCATCCCCACGCTGATCTTCGTGAACAAGATCGACCGCGGCGGCGCGGGGTACGCGCGGGTGCTGCGGAGCATCGCCGCGAAGCTCGCGCCGGGGATCGTCGCGATGGGCTCGGTGTCCGGGCTGGGCACCCGCGGCGCGGTGTTTCACCCGTTCGGCGCCGGGGACACCGGCTTCACCGACCGGCTGGTCGACCTGGTCGCGGACCACGACGACACGTTCCTGGCCGCGTACGTGCGGGACGAGTCGGCCGCGTCGTACCGGCAGCTGCGCGGCTCGCTCGCCGGGCTGACCGGGAAGGCGTTGGTGCATCCGGTGTTCTTCGGCTCGGCGATCACCGGCGCGGG
>NZ_DASYTH010000446.1:0-4397 GCF_036002505.1 Actinophytocola sp.
CCACGGTGGCCGGGCCAGCGGATCGTTGATGTAACGGCGCTGGGCGAGGCGATCCAGCAGCCCGGCGACGTCGTACACGTACCAGTCATGGCCGTCGGTACGCGCGGCCCGCACGACCTCGACAATGGCGTCGTTGTACTGGTCGATTGCGCTGTCGACCGCACGCGCCTGCTGTGAGGTGATGTGCGGATCACGGCGGGGGTCGAAGGCCCGGTCGCTGATCCATGGCCGGGTGTAGTAGGGGAAGTATCGGGATCCGGGCTCGATCTTCGGTCCTACGCCGCGGCTGATCGGCGGAATCGTCACGTGCGGGACTGTGCACCAGATGACGTGCCGTGCGCTGATGGCTTGCACCTGCTCGGCGACCTTGCTCAGCTCCGCGATGAAGTGGGTCGGCCGCCAGACGGTGAACTTCCGCTTCTGGACCGGGTCGTCGTAGCCCACGTCGCTCCAGACCACCTTCAGCTGAGTCACCGTCGGTAGCGCATTGTTCGCGCCCAGGAGCACCACCAGCGTCTCGATCCCATGGTCGGCCGCGCCACCAGCGTCCTCTGTGCCCAATTTCGCCGCCGCGTCGAACACCGTCAGCGTCCGGGCAGCGTTCGGCGCGGTTGGGTAGACCCGAAGCGCCGCACGCTGGCTGTCGTTCTCCACGATCTGGTGAATCAGGTCGTCCTTCGGACGGCGTAGCTGCTCGACACAAACCTTCGCGGTGACACCCAGGGCGTCGCGCAGGTCCCAGCCGTATATCGCCAGGTTGTGGTTGATCGCCGAGAGTTGCGGGACCACCGATCCCGGCCCACGCTCCCAGTAGTCCTCGACCTCGTCCATCCATTGCCTGCCCCGGAACAGCGCCATCGGCACCTCCCACCAGTCCAGGCGGGTCCCGAACCGCTGCTCTAGCTCGCGCAACAGCACCTCGATGTTCACCGGTAGCCCACCCGGGCCGCCGTACAACGGGAACCGGAACTGGTCGAACCACCCCAGCTCGTACGCGATGATCGCGGGAACGGACAGATCGGTATGGAACACGGCGCCGCTTTGGAAGCCGTGGAACAGCGAATCCCCGATCGCGACAAGTCGATGGGGAGGCTGTCCGACGGCGCTCACCTGAACCGGGATGCCCAGCGTGGGATCCGACACCGGTTCTCGTGGCGTCAGGGTGATGACCACGTCATCGGGGACCCCGGGGGCAACCATCGCTTCTGGCACGGAGTCGGACACGACGCCCCCATCTCGCGGCCAAGCCGCACAGCCGACCATTTCACGATCTGCGGCAAAGCTAATCGACGCCGCGGCGCGTTGCAGCGCCATTCACCGAACTTCATCCTCACGCGGTCTGTCTGTAGGCAACGGTCACCATGTGGTGTCGTCCGCAAGGATGTGAACCGTGCAACTGAGGGTTCCGGTATCCGATGGCGACGTCTGGGCCGAGGACTGTCCGGGCGATAACCCACCGGCCGTCCTCTTGCATCCAGGTTGGGGCGACTCGGACATCTGGAAGCCGGTGATGCAGCGACTACGCCGTCGCGTGCGAACCATCCGCTACGACGTGCGCGGCTACGGGCGCTCTCCCTCCCCGAGCGTGCCCTTCACTCAACTCGGTGACCTGCGCGCGGTGCTGGACCACCTCGCCGTTCCGCCGGCGGTCGTGGTTGGACACAGTGGAGGAGGTGGGACGGCGATCAGTCTCGCGCTCGCCGAGCCCAGCCGTGTCCGGGCGCTGGTGTTGCTCGCCCCCGGCCTGGCCGACTATCCCTGGCCCGAAGAGGATCCCTACTTTGTGCAGTTCGCGGCGCTGTTGAGCGCCGGAGACCGCGAAGGAATCATGAGACTGGGCCTGCAGACCTGGGCACCCGCGGGCCACCATCCCGACGTTGAGGCTCAAGTCTCCAGTGCGACGACGGCGTTCTTCGCCGAAGGTGACCTGCTGCGGCCCGATCCGCCTGCCCTCAACCGGCTCGAACACATCGACGTGCCGTCCGTGGTGGTGACCGCCGAGCTAGACCACCCGATGGTTACCGCGTGTGCCCACACCATCGCGACCCGAATCACGGGATGCCAGGAGATCGCCGCCGCCGGAAGTGACCACATGCTGCCCCTGCGCGTGCCTGACCTCATCGCCGGCCTCATCCTGCAACACAAGCCATAAACGCACGACTGCTGATTAGTGGCCATCGATACTTGCGCCTACGGTCGCCGCCACCATGGAACCCGATCGCAATTCGAGCCATGAGCCATGCGGCGATGTTTCACACTTCTCACACCTGTGAGGTCCGGCTCTCGCAAGACGGCTGCATGCGGGGGACTGGCGCCGGCTAACGGCGGACGGCGATCGCCTCCAGATATTCCGATGCCATCGCAACCGATGGTCCGGGTGCACGGTCATGCGTTGCCGCCAGCGCGGTGCGGTCGGCATGGAGCTGCTCCTGCCCGGAGTCGTCCAGTGCCTCGAAGGCCTTGCGGACCGGGCCGTAATTCTGACGGAAGAAGTCTGCGAACTCGGCCGGGGAACGGAAGCGGAAGACAAACTCACGCCGGCTCGCGGTCAGCTGCGACACGCCGTCGCCCAGCAGCTCAGCCAGCCGTTCCTCGGTCCCTCACAAGCCCTGCGGGTTGACGCCGGGTGGCGGCGGGACATGCCTGCCCATGGTGCGGAAGATCGAGCCGACGAAGCCGCTCGGCGTCCAGTTGGCCAGGGCGATCGTGCCACCCGACCGGCACACCCACAGCGCACGCCCAATTGGCACGCGGCTGGCAATCCGTCATACTTTGCGGCGGTGTAACGCCGGTTCGGCCGCTGGGCCTCTTCGGTGTGGAGGCTTCGGCCGAGGTCGGCTGCTGGTGCCCCGCCTGTGGGAGAGAGGCCTCGATGAGGATCCGGTCCCTGCTTGCCGCGATCGCTGCCCTGTTCCTTACCCTTGGGGTGGTGGCGGGGCCCATCGGTTCGGCGGCCGCGGTGCGGGTGGCGTCCTGCGACCCGATGCAGACGCCGCCGAGCTTCCGGGGCGAGGTGCCCACCGCCGAGAACGTGCTCGGCTTCCCGCTCGGCTCGCAAGAGGTAACCGCCGCCCAATCGGATGCCTATGTGGATGCCGTGGACGGAGCCAGCGCACGCGTCGTCAGCGGCACGCTGGGCACGACCTGGCAGGGGCGGCCGATCCGGTACGCGCTGGTGGGAAGGCCGGAGAACGTGACCCCGGAGGGGCTGGCCGGGATCCAGCAGGCGGCGCGGACGCTACGTGACCCGGCGACCACCGATCAGCGGGCGGCGGACATCGCCCGTCGCTCACCAGCGATCCTGTGGCTGATGGGGAACGTCCACGGCGGC
Source organism: Actinophytocola sp. (assembly GCF_036002505.1). GTDB lineage: Bacteria > Actinomycetota > Actinomycetes > Mycobacteriales > Pseudonocardiaceae > DASYTH01. Next base: position 3,332 of record NZ_DASYTH010000446.1, read on the forward strand.
GAGGAGAGCCCGACCGACGCCGAGCTCCGTGTCCTGTACGAGCTGGCCGACCGCGACGATTGCGCCGCGCAGCAGATCCTGGACAACACGCTGGTGGGGTTCATCCCGGTCCAGAACCCGGACGGCCGCGAGGCCGACACCCGCCAAAACTCCTACGGGTTCGACATGAACCGCGACTGGTTCGCCCGCACCCAGACGGAGACCGACAGCAAGCTGGAGCTGCTGCGCCAGTACCCGGGTGTGCTCTATGTCGACGCCCACGAGATGGGCGGCAACCACTATTTCTTCCCGCCCACCGCCGACCCGACCTACCACGAGGTCACGGCCGCATCGATGGACTGGCAGGACAACCTCTACGGTGGCGCCTTGGCCGCCGAGTTCGACCGCCAGCACATCCAGTACTTCACGAACAAGGTGTTCGATTTCTTCGCGATGGTCTACGGCGACATCGTCCCGGCAACCGGATTCGGCGGGGCGGGTATGACCTTCGAGAAGGCGAACTTCGACCCGATCGCCCAGCGGACCTACCAGCACTACGTCACCCACTGGGTGTCGATCTCGCAGGCCGCGCTGAACAAGCAGGCCATCCTGCGTCGCTGGCACGAGGAGTGGACCGAGGCCTACCGGCAGGGCGTGGACGGCCAGCTGGAGCCCAACGAGGTCAACGACAAGGGCAACAGCGTCCAGCTCCCGGTGCCCGAAGAGCCCGTCCGCCACTACTTCCTCCGCGCCGACGACCCGAGCAAGGCGGACGAGGTGCAGGCGCTGGTGCGGCGGCTGCAGCGCATGGACGTCGAGGTCCACCGCCTGACGGCGCCGCTGGCGGTGCCCGACTTCCGCGCCTACGGCCGGCCGGAGGCGGCCACCGTCCTTCCCGTCGGCACGTACTGGATACCGATGGCCCAGATGCAGAAGCACTGGATCCAGTCCATGCTCAACGAAGACACCTACGTCCCCTTCCCCTACTTCTACGACGTGAGCGGCTGGAGCAACCCGCTGTTGTTCAACGTCGGCGGTGGCCGCTCCGGCGCTGCGCTCGACCCGGTCGCCGAGCCCGTGCCGCTGC
>NZ_DASYTH010000447.1:0-19235 GCF_036002505.1 Actinophytocola sp.
CCCCACCCGAACTCCGCGCCGCGCTGCACACCATCGACCGTCACATCGATCACCGACTCGCCCAAGCACGGCTACCTGCCGCCGCCTGAAACTCAGGACAACTGACAAAGACTCAGAGACCAAGGGTCTCTAGCCGGGGAACGGCTAGTTCCGCGGAGAACTAGCCGTGCTACGCGAGTCGCCATTGCTGGCATGTCAGCTGTGGCGACTCGCCGCGTTCCGGCGATTGCGCGTCACGCAACGTAGTTGGGACATTCTTCTTGGCAAGCACGCTCCCAGTAGCGCCACAGATGAAGAGGGGTGGAGGAGCGATGCCGACGACACCGGATTCAACCGGGCGATACATCGATCTGGCCCGGCACGTAGTCGATGACGGCGGGCGCACCCGGCGTGCAGCGGTGCTCATCCTCATCCTTGCCGTGTCCACTGCCTTGACACTTGGCACCCTCGTCGCAGCCTATCTTCTCACCGGTCTGACCGGGCCGGCCGTGCTGGGAGGCGCGACCACGGCCGGAGCGGCGAGCCGGTTGTTGATCGCCCGCCGGCGGCGCAACCGGCGAGCATGACCACCAGCCGTGCCCTGAAGGACGCCTTCGGGACTGTGGGCGTCCGGAAGGCGTCCTTCAGGGCAATTGGCCCCCGGTCAGAGCGTGAGGCGCCAGGAGTTGATGAACCCGGTGTCCTGCGCCGCGGCGTCCTGGACCCGCAGGTTCCACGTGCCGTTGGCCACCTCGCCGGACAGGTTCACCGTGAAGGTCTGGTCGACGTTGTCGGCGCTGCTGCCCGAGCGGTTGAGCAGCGTGAACACCGTGCCGTCCGGGGCGACCAGGGAGACGACCAGGTCACCGCGGAAGGTGTGCACGATGTGCACCTCGGCCGTGCTGGTGGCCAGCGCGTTGCCCGTGACGCCGGAGACCGTGATCGGGCTGTTCACCGTGGACAGATCGGGGATCTGCACGTCGGTGGTGTTCTCGAAGGAGACACCGGGCCGCGGCGGGGTGCCACCGCCGCCGAGGCTGGCGGCCGCGTCGGCGATGTTCTGCGCGAACGTGCTGACCTCGGTGTAGACGCCGGGGTTGCGCGGGCGGGCGCAGCCGATGCCCCAGCTGGTGATGCCGACCTGGATGAAGTTGCCCGCGTTGTCCCGGCGGAACATCGGGCCGCCGGAGTCGCCCTGGCAGGTGTCGACGCCGCCGTTGTTGAAGTTCCCGGCGCAGATCTCCTCGTTCACGATCAGCCCGCTGTAGCTGCCGCCGGCCGAGCGGCACTGGGTGTCGCTGATGAAGTCCACATTGGCCTTGAGCAGGAATCGTTGCTGCGCACCACCTTCGGTGGCCGCGCCCCAGCCGGCGACGGTGAACGTGCCGCTGTTGAACGCGGTCGTGGTGGCGATCGGCAGCGTGGTCACCCGGCTGTCGGTGATCGGGGACTGCAGCTTGATCAGCGCCCAGTCCCGGCCGTTGCCGTTGTAGCCGGGGGCCTGCAGCACCTGGGTCGAGCGGACCTGGATCCGGGTGGTGTCCTGGAGATCCACCACACCGGCGGTGGCCGTGATCGACGTGTTGCTGCCGCTGCCGTTGACGCAGTGCGCCGCGGTGAGCACGATCTGCCGGGTGTAGAGCGCGCCGCCGCAGCCCATGGACAGCCGGACCATGAACGGGAACTCGCCCTGCGCCGCCCGGGTTCCTCCGATGACGTCGGGTTGTACGTCGTCGGGTGCGGGGTCGGCGGCGGCCGCGGTGGTGACCGTGCCGAGGACGGTGGCGACACCGGCCGCGAGCACGGCCGCGCGCGTGAGGAACCTACGTGTGAACAAAGGAGATCGGTCCTTCCGGTGGAAATGCAGGGATACCAGGGAAAGCCGGGGCGGTGCTCCCGACCCGCGGGAGGTCGGTCGGGAGCACCGGGTTTAGCGGATGGCTAGAGGGTGATCTTCCAGGAGTTGATGAACCCGGTGTCCAGGCGTGCGGCGTCGCGCGCGCGCAGGTTCCAGGTTCCGTTGGCGACCTCGCTTCCGAGGTTGACGGTGAAGGTCTGGTCCACGTTGTCGGCGCTGCCGCCCTGCCGGTTCAGCAGGTTGTAGACGGTGCCGTCCGGCGCCACCAGGTCGACCACGAGGTCACCGCGGAAGGTGTGCACGATGTGCACCTCGACCGCGCTGGTCGCCGACGCGTTGCCGGTCGCGCCGGAGACGGTGATCGGGCTGCTCACCGCGGTGTTGTTGTCCGGGATCGGGACGTCGGTGGTGTTCTCGAAGGTGCGGCCGGGTGGCGGCGGGGTGCCGTCGCAGGAGGCGCCGATGATCCGCTTCGGGCAGTCGGAGAACTCCAGGAACGTCAGCACCGCGTCCTTGTTCCGGGTGGTCTGCGGAACGATCTGCTCGTCCGGCGGGTAGAAGCCGGACAGGCCGCCGCTGGCCGGGAACATCTCGAACGTGTACGACCAGATCCTTTGGTTGCCCCACAGCCAGTCGTCGATCGTGCCGTCGGTGATGTACAGGTCGGAGGACTGCTCCGGGGTGTAGCCGTTGAGCGAGGCCATCCGCCGGCCCAGCGTGGCGAACGTGTTGGCTTCCTCGGTCGTCATGCCGGGCGCGGTGTCGTTGGTGGTGAACCCGTACGGCCAGAGCACCAGCTCGCTGAACGTGTGGAAGTCGATGTTCGTGACGATCTGCTGCTTGCCGCCGACCACCCGGGTGCGCACGAAGTTCGCCACCACCTGGACCTCCGGCGAGGACTCCGCGCCGGCGCCGCGGTAGGTCTCACTTCCGGTGCTGCCGGACGATCCGCCGCAGCAGCCCCAGTTGTAGTTCCAGTTGCGGTTGAGGTCGGTGCCCACATTGGACGATCCGCTGTTCGGCTGGCGGTTCTTGCGCCACCCCGCGTAGGAGCCGGTGCTGATGTCGAACTCGCCGCCGTCCGGGTTGAGATCCGGCACGATCCAGATCTCCCGGCTGTTCACCAGATCCCGCACGCGCTGCTCGGTGCTCTCGGTGAACAGGTGGATCAGGTAGAGCGCCATCTCGATGGTGAGGTGCTCGCGCGCGTGCTGGTGGTGGGTGAACAGCACCTCGGGCTCGTTCTCGTCGACGCCGACGTTGTCGGAGATCTTCAGCGCGACGATGTCGCGGCCCTGGAACGACTGGCCGATGACCCGCTGGTTGATCAGGTCGGGGTGCGCGGCGACCACCTGGTTGATCTCCGCGGTCATCTCGGCGTTGTTGTGGTAGGCCGAGTCCGCCGGCGGGAAGTCCTGCGGCGTGACGTCCTGGGTGCTCGGAAGCGGCTCCTCCTTGATCACCTTGAAGCCCAGGGCCTGGATCTTGCGCACCTCGTCCGGAGTGGCGCTGATCACCAGCCGGCTGTCCTCCGGCCCGTTGATCGCGGCCCCGGTGCCGGCGATGGCGTTGCGCTGGGTGAGCGTGGTGACGCCCAGCACGCTGTACTCGGCGCTGGCCCGCGCCCCGGCGGTCTCCGCCCGGTCACCGGACGCGTTGCCACCCATCGACATCACGACGGCCACGGCGGCGATCGCCCCCACCACCGTGCCAAACCGTTTACGGCTCACACAACCTCCTGCAGGGAGCGCCGGCGGTCACCCCGGCGCGGGAGGATCGGGTATGCGGTTGTCCCCGAGGGCTGCCCCGACCTCGAGTTAACTGATGTTTACCTGCCGATGGGTTCGCGGCAATCCGGCGAACAGGTGGAATCGCATTACCACTTCACACTTTTGCCGGGTCAGATGGCCGGGCGGAAGAAGAACGAGCGGCGGCGGCTGACCCGGTTGCCGGTGAACTCGTACCAGTCGGCGAACGTTTCGTTCAGCGGGAGCCCCGATTTCGAAACTCCCTCGAACGTGCCCCAGCAGAATCCTTGCTCATCGCCGGTGAGCACGCGCTCGAGCTGGTGCTTGCCGTCGGCGATGATCCGGGTGTGGTGGTAGAAGTACAGGAGCTCGTGCACGCCGGTGATGGTCGGGTAGCCGGGCCGGTCGTAGCGGATGTCCGCGGTGACCAGGTCCGCGAGCAGCGGCCAGTCGCGGTCGTCGATCGCCGTCAGCAGCCGGCTGACGAGGGCGTCGTGGGCGGACGGGGCGGAGGTCATGGCTGGTCCGAGCCGGGTTGCTGTTCCAGGAGCAGTTGTTCGGTGAGCTCACGCGAGTTGCGGTCGAGCTCGGAGAACCACTGCATGAACCGCGGCACGAGCAGCCCGTCGGGGTCGATGATGATGAACACACCCATGATCTGCTCGACGTCCGGCGCGTTGGCGTTCGGGTCGTGCTTGTTCATCTGCCAGATGATCTGACCGCCGCTGCCGTGCCGGTTCTTCACCACGACGAAGGAGGTGGGCAGCTTCGCCGGCACCTCCTCGATCTTGACACCCTTCTCGGGGTTGGCCTTGGCGAACCTGGCCATGGCGAGGTAGTGGTCGCGGTACGCCGGCGCCAGCAGGTCCGCCAGCGCCGGCCCACCGCCTTTGAGCTGGCCGTTCTTGACCTGGATCAGGCGGTGGTACCCGACCGAGTCGAACCTTCGCGCGAACGACTCGAGGTAGTTGCGCTGCTGGCGCTCGTCCGACCCGGTGTTCGATTCCTTGAACACCTCGATATAGGAGTTGACCGCGTAGATGTCGACGTCCGCATCCGATCGGGCGATGACCTCGCGGCTGCGCCGGTACAACTCGTCGGCGTCGTCGGCCGGGTAGTAGTCGATGGAGAAGCTGGCCCGCTCGATCAGCCGGTCCACCTTCCCCGAGGCGTTGAGCACCACCACCGTCATCGCGATCACCGCGATGATCAGCAGCAGGCTCACCAGAATGCTGGAGTCGGCCAGCTTGTCGACGACGCCGTCCCACAGCAGCTTCGCGGCCACCCCGGCCAACGTGCCGGCCACCCCACCAGCCACGAAGGACGTCGTTCCCCCGGCAAATCGTCGCCTGCGTCGCACCACGGTCGCGCCTCTCGGTAGATCGCTGGGCATCCGATCAGTTAGATGTCCCCGCACGCCCCTTTGTTTCACTAACGCCCGCCGGGGTTTCGAGATGCGGCAAATGTGGTGCGGCGCTTACCGGCTCAGAAGGTCCTTGGCGATGTGGGTGACCTGGATCTCGTTGCTGCCGGCGTAGATCATCAGGGACTTGGCGTCGCGGGCCAGTTGTTCTACCCGGTATTCGGCCATGTAGCCGTTGCCGCCGAACAGTTGGACGGCTTCCATCGCGACCTCGGTGGCGGCTTGGGAGGCGTAGAGCTTGATGGCGGAGGCTTCGGCGAGGGTGGGGGTGCGGCCTTCGCGGAGCAGTTCCACAGTGCGGAAGACGAGGTTCTGCACGTTGAGGCGGGCGACCTCCATGGTGGCGAGCTTGAGCTGGATGAGTTGGAAGTCGCCGATCGGTTGGCCCCAGAGGGTTCGGGTTTTGGCGTAGTCGACGCAGAGGCGGAGGCATTCCTCGATGACGCCGAGGGCCATGGCGGCGACGCCGAAGCGTTCGGTGGTGAAGTTGGCGCGGGCGCTGTCGCGGCCGCCGCCGGGGAGTAGGCGGTCCGGCGAGAGGCGGATGTCGTCGAAGAAGAGCTGGCCGGTGGGGGAGGAGTGGAGGCCCATTTTGCGCAGCGGGGCGGATCGGGTGAGGCCGGGCATCCCCGAGTCGAGTACGAACGTGGCCACCTCGCCGTCGAGTTTGGCGTAGACCACGAGGGTGTCGGCGTAGGGGCCGTTGGTGATGAACGTCTTCTGCCCGTTGAGGACGAAGCCGTCGCCGTCGCGGCGGGCGACCGACCTCATGCCGCCGAACGCGTCGGAGCCGGAGTCGGGCTCGGTGATCGCCCAGGCGCCGATCTTGTCGAAGGTGAGCAGATCCTTGGCCCAGCGGGTGCGTTGCTCGGGCGTGCCGCGGCTCATGATCGTGCCGCCGGCCAGGCCGACGCTCACGCCCATGGCGGTGACCAGGCCGAGGCACACCCGGGAGAGCTCGGACACTGCGATCAGTGAGAGCGCTTCGCGTCCGCTGTCCGAACCGCCGCCGCGCTCGCGTTCGGGGTCGAACGACTCGCGGGCCAGCGCGTCGATGCCGAACGTCTTGAAGAACGTGCGGATCAGGTCGTACGGCGGGAGGTCGCCGTGCTCGAGCTCGTCGACGTGCGGGCGGATCTCGCGGTCCACGAACTCCCTGACGGCGTCCCGGATCAGCCGGTCCGTCTCCGACCACTCGATCATTGCCAGCTCCCCAGCCGCTGCTCGACCTCGGTGAGGGTCCACGGTTTGTCGGTTTCCGTGGTGCGCACGGAATGCCAGCCGGACAGCTCGCTGATCGCCCCGCCCTGCACGGCGAACAGCTTCCCGGTGACCGGGCAGCGTTCGGTGGCCAGGTACGCCACCAGCGGCGCGATGTTGGCCGGGCTGAACGCGTCGAACCCATCCTCCTCGACGGGTGCGGCGAACATCGCGCCGAGGCCCGGGGTGGCCAGGGTCAGCCGGGTCCGGGCGACCGGCGCGATCGCGTTGACCCGCACGCCGTAGCGCTCCAGCTCCTGGGCGGCGACCAGGGTCAGCGCCGCGATCGCCGCCTTCGCCGCGCCGTAGTTGGCCTGACCGGGGTTGGGCAGGAACGTGCCGGACGCGGACGCCGTGTTGATCACCGAGCCGTGGACCCGTTGTCCCGCCTTGCTTTGCCGCTTCCAGTAGGCGGCCGCGTGCCGCAGCGGGGCGAAGTGTCCTTTGAGGTGCACCGTGATCACGGCGTCCCACTGGGACTCCTCGAGCCCGGCGATGAACCCGTCGCGCAGGATGCCGGCGTTGTTGACCAGCACGTCCAGCCCGCCGAACTCGTCCGCCGCCTGCTCGACCAGCCCGGCCGCGCCCCGCCAGTCGGCCACGTCGGCGGTGTTGATCACCGCTTTACCGCCCGCGGCAACGATGTCGTCCACGACCTGCTGGGCCGGGCTGCGGTCCGCGCCCGAGCCGTCGTTGGCGCCGCCGAGATCGTTCACCACCACGCTCGCGCCCTCGGCGGCGAACAGCAGGGCGTGCTCCCGCCCGATTCCCCGGCCGGCCCCGGTGATGATCGCCACCCGCCCGTCAAGCGCGCCCATTGCCGACCTCCGCGAGCCCGTCCTTGATCACTATCGTGTCCCCGACCGTTGTCTCGTACGCATACCGGCCTTCGCCGGCGGCCCAGATGCTCGTGGAGAGATCCTGGCCGGGCAGCACGGGTTTGGCGAACCGGACGGCCAGGCGCCGCAGCCGTGCCGTCTCGCCGCCGGCGATCTCGGTGAGCACCGCCCAGGACGTGAACGCCATCATGCACAGGCCGTGGGCGATGATGCCGGGAAGGCCGGACATCCGCGCGATCTCCTCGTCCAGGTGGATCGGCATCGGGTCGCCGGCGGCGGGGGAGTAGCGGAACGTCTGGTCCTCGTCGACGTGCGCCGGAACCTTGGCGACCGGCGCGGAGGCGCGCAGCGACTCGTCGAACCGGTGGTCGGGGGCGGGCTCGCCGACCGTCTCGCCGGCGTCGAACCGGCGGAAGAACGATGTCATCCACTGCTCGTTGACCAGCTCACCGTCCGGCGTGCGGCTCTCCGTGTGCACGACCAGGCCGGTGCCGTTCTCCCGGCCCGCGTAGCCGACCGGGCGGGCGCGGGAGACGAGCGTGTCGCCGGGCCGGATCGGGCGGTGGAAGCGGAAGTCCTGCTCGCCGTGGAGCACCTTCATGGCCAGCTCCACCGGAACCACCGACAGCACCGCGGGCAGCAAAGCGTTGAAGACCGGGACGATCGCGAACACCGGTGGCGCCACCGAACCCGCGCGGTGCGCCTCGATCGGGTCGTTGGTGGCCTCGGCGTAGGCGCCGCCGGCATGGCGAACTCGTGCAGCTCGGCCAGGGCCAGCAGGTGCCGCATCATCGGCTGCTCACGATCGTCGTCGCTGGCCGAGAGCGAGCCCTTCTGCATCTTCTCGAACCCCAGGGCCAGCACGCAGTCCGCAGTACCACCGCGGACCGCCTGCGCGGCCAGGAAGAGCGCGGTCGATCCGGTGGAGCAGTTGTTGTTCACGTTGACCACCGGGATGCCGGTCAGCCCCAGCTCGTACACCGCGCGCTGGCCCGAAGTGGACTCGCCGTACACGTAGCCCACGTACGCCTGCTCGACCTGGTCGTAGCGGATGCCGGCGTCCTCGAGCGCCCGCGTGCCCGACTCCCGCGCCATGTCCGGGTAGTCCCAGTCACGCGCGCCCGGCTTCTCGAACCGGGTCATCCCGACGCCGACGACATACGCCCGCTCAGCCATGTCCAGAACATACCAACATGATTGTATGTTTTCTAGATCGGACCAGCGTCATGAAGGACGCCTTCAGGACGTTCCATGACAGGAAGGGTCCCTTCAGGACATCAGGCTCTTCACAACAGCACCAACAGTCACATCGTAGTGGTGCCGAGCCGCCGCCAGCCGGCCAACGACCGGTAACTCCCTCCAGCAGAGCCACACCCAACAGCGATCATGACCTCGTCATCGCCCACACGTGCCACCCCGACCCCAGCAGCCCCACACCAGGGCCGCGAAGCGGCCTTGCCAATCCGTCAACCGGTGCCGCGCAACGTCATGGAACCCGCGGTCAGCGCACCCGGAGCTTGTGCAGAAGTCGCAGCAGGCCGACCATGACCCGGGTGAACGCCGGGTAGGGCAGCCAGCGCGGCGGGCTCAGCACCGGAATCCTTTTTACCGCAACGGTTTGGGCCTCGGTGTACTTGAGGATGCCTTCGGCTCCGTGGCGCCGGCCCAACCCGGACGCGCCGATGCCGCCCATGGGAGCGTCCGTGCTGCCGTAGGCCGAGACCACCGCGTCGTTGACGTTGACCGTTCCGGCCCGGATCCCGGCGGCCAGCCTGGACGCCCGCGCCACGTCGCGGCCGAGGACGCTGGCGTTCAGGCCGTACTCGGTCTGGTTGGCCAGGGCCACCGCCTCGTCGTCGGTGCGGAACGGATAGAGCGCGACCACCGGGCCGAACGTCTCGCTGGCGTGGCAGATCATGTCAGGGGTGACTTGGGCGAGGACGGTCGGCTCGTAGAAGAACGGGCCGAGGTCCGGGCGCGGGCGGCCGCCGGCGAGGACGCGGGCACCCTTGGCGCGGGCGTCGTCGACGTGCTCGGTGACGGTTTTGAGCTGCCGCACGGAAACCAGGGAGCCGACGTCGGCGGAGTAGTCGTAGGTCGCGCCCAGCCGCAGCTTCTCCGTCGCCGTGACGAACCGCTCGGTGAACGCGTCGAACACCGACTCGTGCGCGTAGATCCGTTCCATGGACAGGCAGAGCTGCCCGGCGTTGGCGAAGCAGCCGCGCACGGCGGTGTCCACGGCCCTGGCCAGGTGCACGTCGTCGAGGACGATCATCGGGTTCTTGCCGCCGAGCTCCAGCGAGCAGCCGATCAGCCGGTCCGCCGCCCGCCGGGCCACCTCGGTGCCGGTCCGGGTGGAGCCGGTGAACGCCACGAAATCGACACTGTCCACAATGGCTGGTCCGATCACCGGGCCGTCGCCGAGCACGACCTGGAGCACGCCCTCGGGAAGGCCGGCGCGGCGCAGGAGCTCCGCCGCGAACAGCGGGCTCAGGCCGGTTTGGCTGTCCGGCTTGAGCACCACGGCGTTGCCGGCCAGCAGCGCGGGCAGCGAGTCGGCCATGGAGAGGGCCAGGGGATAGTTCCACGGCGAGATCACGCCGACGACACCCCTGGGCCGCCGGAGCTCCGTAGCGGCGACGGCGAACGGCATCGCGCCGGCCCTGCGCCGGGGACGCAACACCCTGGCCGCGGTGCGCAGGTAGTAGCTGGTCACCAGGGCCGGCTCGGCGATCTCCTCGAACGCGTCCCGCCGGGCCTTGCCGGTCTCGGCCTGGAGCAGGTCGGCCATGGGCTCGCGGTGCTCCAGCAGCAGCGACCAGAACCGTTCGAAGATCACCGCGCGTTCGGTGAAATCCGTTGCCGCCCAGGACTTCTGCGCAGTCCGGGCCTGGCCGACCGCGGTCAGCACGTCATCCGGAGTGGACGCCGGCAGGGTGGCCAGGTCGGCTCCGGTGTAGACGTGCACCGGGCGCACCATGTCCGAAGTGGACGAAATGACACGCCCGCCCAGCGTGTCGAGCAGCTCGGGGGTGAGGGTGGCCGGCCTCATGCGCCGGTCTCCCGGTCGGCACCGGGCGCGCTGGCCGCGGCGCGAGCCTCGTAGTCCTTGCGGGCGGCCGAATGCGCGGCCTTCACCATGACCTGGTCGCCCTTGAGCAGGCGCGCGATCCCCTCGCCGGCGGCCCGCGGCAGGAGCCGGGTGAACCGGTTGATCGCCCCGAGCGAGCGCGGCACGAACACCTCGAACCGCGGCCGGCGCAACGCCGCCACGATCGCTCCGGCCACGTCCTCCGGGGTGATCGACTTGACGAACCGGGCGTCCTCGACGCCGGCGGTCAGCTCGGTGCGGACGATGGACGGCATCACCACGGACAGCTCGACGCCGGACCCGCGCAGCTCCGTCCGGACCGCCTCGGACAGCCCGACGACCGCGTGCTTGGTGGCGCAATAGGTTGCTATACCAGGGAAACCGGCCTTGCCCGCGACCGAGGCGATGTTCACGATGTGCCCGTCCCGGCGGGGCCGCATCCGGCGCACGGCCTCCCGGGTGCCGTGGATCACGGCGTGCAGGTTGATCTCCAGCTGGTGCCGGGTGGCCGTGTCGGACTCCTCCTCGAGCAGCCCGATCGGCATGATTCCGGCGTTGTTGATCAGCACGTCGATGGGGCCGAGCTGCTTCTCCACCTCGTCCAGGAACGCGGTGAAACCCGCCCGGTCGGTCACGTCCAGGGGCAGTGCCACGGCGTCGTCGAGATTCTCGGCGGTCTTCTTCGCGACGTCCAGGTCGAGGTCGCCGATCGCGACCCGGGCGCCCAGCCGGGCCAGCGCCGACGCGGTCGCCGCCCCGATGCCCCGGCCACCTCCCGTGATCACAACCACCTTGCCGGCCAACGACCGCGGCTGCCGTGCCATCTCGGCTCTCCTCGCTGGTGACATACAGTCCGGTTGGAATGTTTCCCAGCATCGCAGCGCCGGCGAGGAGGCGCAACCGCCCGGCTACGCCGCCTCGGCGGCCCGGGCGCGGGCGCGCGCGGGCAGGTCCAGGTTGCCCGTCTGCTGGTGCAGCACAAGGGTCAGCCCGGTGATCTTCCCACCGGCCACCGTGGCGACGTAGTGGCCGTGGACCACCCACACCTCGCCGTCCAGCCAGTGGTGCGCGGCGACATGGGTCTCCAGCCGGCCGTCCACGGTGATGACCGGGCCGGTGAGGTGCTGGGTGGCGTCGAAGCCGGGGATGATCCCGCGGAAGCCGGCGATGAGGACATCGCCGGACACGGTCGCCGCCTCGCCGCCCCAGAGTGAGGTGTAGTCGGCGTGGACCTCGTCCGCGAACGACGCCCGGGCGGTGGCGAAGTCCCGGGCGTCGACGGCGTGCAGCATGCGAGTGAGCACGAGGGCATCGATCATGCGGTCATTATCAGGACCTGGTGCGCAGCTCGCCGATGATCCGCTCGCTGTCCCGGTCGATGATGTCGGAGCTACCGGCGAGCCGGGAACGGGGTTGGGCCTGGTGCCTGCGGTTGCGCTCCAGCCCGTAGGCGAGGAGGGCGATGATGAAGAGGGAGATGATGATGGCGTCCATGGCGTTAATTTTGCGCCCAGCTAGTTCCTGCCACCAGTGGCAGATCTGACCTTGTGCGAAAAAATCCTGCCAGATACGCTGGGGGCATGCTCAAGACCGTTGCCGCCGTCCTCATCGAGGGGGTCGCCCCGTTCGAGTTCGGCACGCTCTGCGAGGTGTTCGGCATCGACCGTCGTGAGGACGGCGTGCCCCCGGTCGAGTTCCGGGTCTGCGGCGAACGACCGGGCCTACCGTTGCGAACCAGCGTCGGCGCCCAGTTCATTCCCGAGCTGGGGTTGGACGCGCTGGCGGGTGCGGACCTGGTCGCGGTGCCCGCCGCGTACATCCGGGACGAGTACCCGCCGGCCGTGCTGGAGGCGTTGCGGGCGGCCGCCGCACGCGGCAGCACGCTGCTGTCGGTGTGCAGCGGCGCGTTCATCCTCGGCGCCGCCGGGGTGCTGGACGGCCGGCGGTGCACCACGCACTGGCGCCACGCCGAGGAGTTCGCCGCGCGGTTCCCCGAGGCGCTGCTCGACCCGGACGTGCTGTTCGTCGACGACGGCGACGTGATCACCAGCGCCGGCACCGCCGCCGGCATCGACGCCTGCCTGCACCTGGTGCGCCGCGAGCAGGGCGCCGCCCCGGCCGCCGCGATCGCCCGGCGCATGGTCGTGCCGCCGCAGCGCGAGGGCGGCCAGCGGCAGTACGTGGAGCTGCCCATTCCGGAGTGCACCGGCGACAGCCTCTCCCCGGTGCTGACCTGGATGCTGGACAACATCGCGGTGGAACACACGGTCAGCGCGCTGGCCCGGCGCGCGAAGCTGTCCGAGCGGACGTTCGCCCGCCGGTTCGTGGCCGAGACCGGCACCACGCCGCACCGGTGGCTGTCGATGCAGCGGGTGCTGCTCGCCCGCCAGCTGCTCGAGGAGACCACGCTCGGCATCGACGAGGTCGCCGAGCGGTCCGGGTTCGGCTCGGCCGCGCTGCTGCGCCACCACTTCCACCGGGTGGTCGGGGTGGCGCCGAAGGACTACCGCCGCACGTTCGCCCAGTCGCCCGCGCGGGCCGGCTGAGCCCGGCTCGAACGCCGGTCAAGATTGGTCGCCTATTCGGCGAATATGTGCGACTCTTCCCAATGGACTGATATCGGTGCCGAGGGAAAAGAGGAGCCTCGCACCATGACTGACCGGCAGACCCAGATCGACGAATACGTCGCCACCTGGAACGAACCCGACCCGAACCGCCGCCTCGCCATGATAGAGAAAGTGTGGACCGAGGACGGTTTCTACGTCGACCGCGGCGCCGAAGCCTGCGGCCACGCGCAGATCAGCGCCAACATCGACCGGGTCCACCGAAAATTCCCGGACCGCATCTACGGCCGCACCAGTGCCATTTTCAACCACCGGGAACGGTCCCGCTTCGAATGGGCCATCATCGACCCGACCGGCCGCCCCACCTTCGGCGGCGTCGCCTACGCCAAGTTCGCCGCCGACGGCCGCCTGCGCAGCATCATCGGCTTCTTCGGCCCCATCCCCGACGAGGTCCGCTGAGCGCTCGCTTGGTAACTTGTGAGGGCTCACCGGCGACAGCGGCGGTGGCACGGGGCCCGAGCCCTCACATTGGATTCAACACTGAGCAAGCGCTCGCTAAGCTGCCTCCATGCATCTTTACCGCACCCGCCGCGGCGAGGGCGAGCCGCTGCTCCTGATCATGGGCATGGCCGGCCACCACCGGATGTGGGGCGAGCCCTTCCTCACCCTGCTCGAACGCGACTTCGACGTCGTCGCCTTCGACCACCGCGGAATCGGTACCAGCGCCCGCGCCGACGCCCCGTTCACCATCGCCGACCTCGCCGACGACGCCGCCCAGGTGCTGGACACCGTCGGCTGGGCTCGCGCCCACGTGTTCGGCATCTCCCTCGGCGGCATGGTTGCCCAGGAGTTCGCCCTCCGGCACCCAGACCGCCTGCGCACCCTGACTCTCGGCTGCACCTACCCCGGCCTCGGCGGCGACCTCAGTGCCACCGGCGCCCAGCGCGCGCTCGAAGCCTCCTCCTCCGGCGACGAGGAACGAGCCGTCCGCGCCATGTATGAGGTCAACGTCTCCGCCCGGCACGCCGCCGACCCGGCGAACTACGACGTCTTCCGCCGTGAAGCCCTTTCCGTCCAGGTCCCCGTCCCCGTGGTGATGATGCAGTTCCAAGCCGTGCTCGGCCACGACGCCCTGAACCGCCTGGCCACCATCACCGCCCCCACTCTCGTCATCCACGGCACCGAGGACGAAATGCTCGCCGCCGCCAACGGCAAGCAGATCGCGTCGGTCATCCCCGACGCCCACCTGGAACTCTTCGAGGGCACCGGCCATCTCTTCTGGTGGGAAGAGCCGGAACGCACGGCCACCCTCCTCCGCGACCACGCGGCGACGGTGATGCGACGAAAGCGTCCTTGATCACCCTGGGCGTGACAAAGGACGCATTCGCCACACTCGGTCCACAGAGGCCCACGAGCAGGTGACGGAGGCGAGTTGCCCGGCCAGAAACAGCCGCAACGCCGAGGTCACAATGTCGTCACCAGCGTCACGGCGAGCGCGAACCCGAACAGGTAGGTGCCGGAGGCGCCGGCCACCCGCAGCGGGGTGGATTTGGCCAGGGTCGGCGTAGACAGCATCCCGACGGCGTGTGCCAGCCGCGCAAGGGTCGCGCACACAACGAAAACGAGAGTCCACGATGGTGCCCGGGCTGCGTCGAGGAGGAACAGGACGAGCAGGGTCGGGATGTACTCGACGGCGTTGCCGTGCGCCCGGATCGCCTTGTACAGGGGGTCGGCCGGGTCACTCGGGGCGAAGGGCCCGCCGCGTTTGGCGCCCGCCGCCCGCAGCCGGGTGACGTTCGCGCCCAGGATGAAGACCAGTGCCGCGAGGATGGCGGCGCAGGCGAGTGCGAGGGTCATGTCGGTCTCCGTTGTCGTTGTGGGGCAAGGCATGTTCGCGCGCGTTCACCGCTGCAGCCCGTCGTCGGGCGGCAGGAAGTCGGGTGGCGTGCGCCGCCTGCCCGCGACGGCCATGTCGAGCAACGTGTCGGTTTCGGGAACCTGTGGGCGTCCAGGTACCGCACCTCGTCGGCGGTGGCCACGGCCCACCCCCACGCACGGCCTGGCGGCGGTTCTCCGGTGCCTCGCCATGATCGGCACGCTCGCCTAGTCGGATCTGCGCCCGGCGAGGTGGGACTGCTCGCGGCGGGCGGCGGTGGCGCGGGCGTCGTCGACCCGCTGGATCTCGCCATCGTCGGTGTCGGTGTGGTGCTGGGAGGTGTAGAAGCGGACCTCGTGGCCGTCCGGGTCATGCGTCGCGGGCAGGATCCAGCCGATCGTCGCGAAATGCACCCCCGCGTGGGTCTCGCCAAGGCCGGTCAGCCGCTCAGCCAGTGCGTCGAGCGCTTCCTTGGTCGGGACACCGATGGAGAAGTAGTCGAACCCGGCGGCAGCCTTGGCGCGCTGCGGGTCGAGCCGCAGCGCGAACATCGGGCCACCGTTGGGATGGGTCATGACCAGGCCTGTGACCGCGCCGTTCTCGACGAACTCGGTGATGACCCGGTAGCCCAGGCGCGACTCGTACCAAGCGCGGGCGCGGTCGAGATCGCTGACCGGCAGTTTGAGGTGGTGAACGCCGTCGAGCAGAGGGGCGTCGGTGGCCATGATGTCCTCCGGGCAGACGAAGCGAGATCAATGCAGTTGGACTGCACTGTTGCAGTTATACTGCATTCCATGAGCGAGTCCGTCAATCCCTCATCGACCGACCTGCGTGCCGCCCGTGTCGCCGAGACCGAGGAGCGAATCGTCGCCGCGGCCCGCGAGCTGTTCGTGCGCGACGGCTATGCGGCGACCACGCTCACGGCGGTCGCCGAAGCCGCTCGAGTCGGGCACCGCACCGTCTACGTCCGCTTCGGCACCAAGGCCGACCTGCTCAAGCGGGTCGTCGACGTCGCCATCGTCGGCGACTCCCAGCTCATCGACCTGCACAGCCGCGACTGGTACCAGCAGGCGCTCAACGCGCCCACCGCGGCCGAGCGCCTTGATCGACTCGCGGATGGTGTGGCGGCCCTGATGGCCCGCGCCGGAGACCTCTTCGCGGTCGCCCAGCAAGCCGAGGCGGTCGAGCCGGTCATCGCCGAAGCCGCCCGAGCCGGGCGCGCGGCTACCCGCGACTCGCAACGCGCCTTCTTCACCAAGCTGCACACCGACCGGCTCATCCCGGTGACGGTTGACCTCGACTGGCTCTGCGACACCGCGGGCGTGCTGGCCCACGCCCAGACCTACCTGCTGATCCGCGAGACGCTTCGCCGGGAGCCCGACCAGTACCGCAGCTGGCTGCGCACGACCTGGAACCGGCTCATCGCCGCCGCGTCCGCGGTCACCGGCCCACCACCCGAGGACTGATCACCCATGACCACATCACGTACGCCCTACCGGAACGACGAACTTCCGGAACCGGCGTCGACGGCACGATCCACGACGATGAGCGCCTTCTCCGCCGACGACCTGCGCGCCATTGGTCGCGCCGCCGCGCCGGACGCCTGGTCGCACGGCATGACGGTCCGCAAGCCCGACGGCTCGGTCGTCCCGATCCCGCTGGTCTGCGAGCCGCAGGTCCTCCCGCGCGCCACGCTCGAGTCGCTCGCGGCACAGGCGAAGGCGATCCTCTCGGGGGCGGTGAAGCTGGCCGGACATCTGGTGCGCGCCGGCGACCCGCGCGACCGCGAGGCGCTCGTCGGACCGTTCCAGGGGCTGGAGCGGGAGGCGATGGAGAAGCTCTTCGCTGGCGCACCATGCCCGGCGATCGTGGCGCGGGTCGACTTCCTGGTGCCCGAGGCCGGTGGCGAGCCGAAGGCGCTCGAGCTCAACACCACCATCCCGGCAATGCAGGCCTACGCCGACCTCGCGACGCACAGCTGGATCCGCGCCGCCGCCGCGAGGCGCGGCCTACCACCCTGGACCGCCAACACCCTCGCCGACCGCTGCGGCAGCCACATGGAGGCACTCCGCGAGACCCTGGTGCACTTCTACCGCATGCGCGGGGGTAAGAAAGAGCACCCCAGCATCGCGCTCGTCGCCCGCCCCGGCGACGCCCAGATCAACGAACAGCGCCGCCTCGCCCAGCACTTCCGCCACAGGGGCCACCAGGCCAAGACTCTCCTGCCGACCACCTGCGAACCGGAAAACTTCGACCTCCTCTACCGCCACATCTGGGCCCACCGGACACCCACCGACGCACCGTTCGCCCGGGCCCTGCGCGCACCGGAGACATTCAATCTGGCGAACCCGGTCAATGGACTCCTCGAAGCGAAAGCGCTTTTCGCCCGGCTTTCCGAGTGCGCCGAGGACGAACAGCTCGCCGACCGCGCCGGCCTGGACGACCGCGAACGCGCCGCAGCCGGGGCGCTGCCCTGGACCCGCCGCCTCGACGTCACACTGGTGCCCCGGCTCATCGCGGAGCGCGAGGATTTCGTGGTCAAACGAAGCTGGGACTACGGGGGCAAGTCGGTCTCGCTCGGCACCGAACTCGCCCCGAAGGAGTGGCAGCGCCGGGTCCGCGCCGCCGCCGCCGACCACGAAGGCGGCGGCTTCATCGCCCAGGAGCGAATCTTCACCACCCGCGCCCCCGCCACCCGCATCGTCGATTCCGGACTAGCGGAGCGCAGCGGCGTCCTCTACCGCGATATCTCCACCTACACCGGCCTCCTCGACACCGCCCCAAGCGGAAGCGTGGTGCGCGCCGCCACCAACCCGATCGTCAACATCCTCGGCGGCGGTGGGCTGGCGCCGGTCGTGCCCGAGGACGTGATGAGCGCCTTGGAGACAACTAGCCGCAGCAGCCGGCGTTGACCGCGCGGCGGCGTCGAGCGTGGCGACCTGTGAGTTCTGGATCGGCGGACAACGTTTGAGCACTGGGATCGGTCGCCGTCCGAGTTCGACGTGGTAACCGTGGCTAAACGTCGTGCCGGCACCCGGCAGTACACGGCGACGTCGTTGTCATGCACCCGGACGTGGCGGCCTGAGAATGCCACGGGTTTGAGACTGATCTTGGTTACGCCCAAGAGACGACCGGCAGAAACCACAGGTTGCAAAAGATCAACATGTCATCGGTGGTGAGACCCTACAGGGTTGAGGGCGCCCGGGCGGACCCACCCAAGGCAGCGGAAGTGCGCCCGCCCCGGCTCCGCCGATGCTAGGGCCGTACCCGCCCACCCCATACCGCCAAAAGTTGAACGATTTTAAAGCGATCTATGCCGTGAATGCGGACAGGTCATCCGCCAGCCCGGCCAGGTACTCCCGCTTCCCGATGCTCGCGAACCAGTCCCACAGCTCCAACGCGTGGTAGACCCGGTACACCCCAACCGCTGCCGGATACCCCGCCGGCAGCGCGCCGTACCCATCCCGGAGTCCCTCCAGCTTGGTCTGGTTGCCACGAATGGAGTAATACTCGGTCTTCGCCAGATCCAGCACCGGGTCCGCCGCGACCGCGTTCTCCATGTCGACGATGCCCGTGACCTCCCACCCGCTCTCCCCGCGGTCGACGAGAACGTTGCCCTCATGGAAGTCGTTGTGGCACAGCACCGCACCCCGACAGCCGGCGAACATCCCGGCATTCGCCGCGACATACCGCGAGACGGCGTCGTGGATCGCCGGATCACCACCGAACTCGGCGAACTCGGCGAGCTTGTGAGCGAACCTGGCCGCCATGTACTCGGCGTTGGTAGGCAACGGGTCAAGTAGCTCGGTGCCGATGTAACCGAACCCGGGCTGCGCGATGCGATGGATGCTCGCCAGCACCTCGCCGAGCCGCCGGTAGATACGCGAGACGTCGCCCTCGCCGAGCTGATCGCCCACGGCGGACAGAGGTGCACCAGCCAGCAAGCTGAGCACGATGGCGCTGTGATCCACGATGCGGCGGGACTCGTCGACGTGCAGCACGCGCGGCAGCGGCAGGCCCTCGCCGAGCAGGTCGTAGACGTAGACCTCCTTGCGCAGCTTCCAGTGCAGTTCCTCGGAGTAGAGCTTGATGATCATCCGCGCGGCGGGCTCGCGGGTGTGCGCCTCGTAGACGGCGCTGTTCTCGCCCCCGGTGCGCGGCAGAACCCGGTCGACGACAACCGACGGGAAGGCCGGACGCAGGACCGCCTGGGCGACCTCCACACTCAGCACCGGCCCATCCAAGGATGACCGCGTGAGCACGGGCAACTGGATTACCGACCCTGTCCTGAAAAGGCCCGGCCCAAATCCACCGCCGCCCCCACCAACATCGGCACCGCCCGCGGCACCACCTCCAGCGTGAACGAGTCACTCACCTCGCGGAGCACCTCGCCGTCGTGTTCGAACCACAGCGGCTTACCATCGGTGCGCTCGACGGTGACCCGGCGCCCCCGGGCATAGATCACGCCTGACCTGGTCACATGCTCCCCGGTCCGGGCAAGCGACAACATCTCCGCCGGTGAGTGCTCGCCGCCGATCACACAAACGTCGAGCAGGCCGTCGTCCACCACCGAATGCGGCAGGACCAGGAACTGCCC
>NZ_DASYTH010000448.1:0-1677 GCF_036002505.1 Actinophytocola sp.
CATGACAGCCTGGAGGTCCTCGACGACTACGGCGACCGGGTCGGGGCCGCCGCGGCGCTGGAGACGATCGCCGACCTGGCCCTAGCCCTCGGCGAGCCCGAGCGGGCGCTTCGCCTGCTCGCCGCGTCGCAACGGTTCCACGCCGACACGGGCATCGCCCGCTTCCCCATTCAGGCCGACCGCTTCGATCGCGCCCGCGACACCGCACAAGCCGCCCTGGACGACACCGACGCGGCCGCCTGCTGGGACGCGGGCGGCGAGCTGTCGCTGGCCGACGCGGTCGCCTATGCCCGCCGCGGGCGGGGCGAGCGTCAACGCCCGCGGATCGGCTGGGCGTCACTGACTCCCGTCGAACGCGACGTCGTGCGGCTGGTCGCCGAAGGCCACACCAACGCCGAGATCGGTCACCGCCTGTTCATCTCCGTCAACACGGTGAAGAAGTACCTGTCCCGCGTCTACGCCAAGGTAGACGTCGACGGACGCGCGGATCTCGCCGCACAGGTCGCTCGCCGCGACCTGTAGTACCCCCTGACCGCCGAAACGTAGCCGGTCGGGTGACATTCTCCGACGTCTTCTGCGCCAGCGTTGCGGGCATGACCACACGAGGCGCAGGGAGACGGCAATGAGCAACCAACGCACCCACTACGTCACCACCACCGACGGCGTCACCATCGGTGGGGCCGTGCACGGCCAAGGGCCGCCGCTGGTGTTCTTGCAAGGGGCCGTAGGCGATGGGGACATCGACTGGAACCGAGTGGTGGAACACCTGACCGAACGGTTCACCTGCCACCTGCCGAGCCAGCGGGGCCGTGGCCTCAGCGGCGATCACCCCGACCTCAGCCCCGCTCGGCAGGCCGACGACATCCTCACCTACCTCGACAGCATCGGGGAACCGACCGGACTGGTGGGCTGGTCCGGCGGCGCCAACTTGGCACTCACCGTGGCAGCGCAATCCGACGCGGTGCACGCGGTGGCCCCCTTTGAGCCGGGGATCCTGAGTTTGATGGACGAGCAGGAGCAAGCGGCTCTCGGCAACGCCGTCGCCCGCACGGGCGAGCTGGCCGCCGACGGCAGGTTGGCGGCTGCGGTTCGCGCGTTCGCTCGTTTCCCCTTCAACGACGAAGAGCTCGCCGTGGCCGAGGACGCCGGCTACTTCGAGGCAGCAGGGCGCTACGTGACGAACCTGCTCAACTTCCTCCAGCAAGCGATGGAGCACGGAGACCCCGCCGCTGATCCGACCGTGCTCGGCGCGATCTCCGCTCCGGTGGCGGTGCTGCTCGGATCGGACACCAAGCCCTTCTTCACCGCCAGCGCGCGGCACGTGGCCGACCACGTCCCCAACGCACGGATACACGAGATCCCCGGCGTCGGGCACGCCGCCCCCCTGACCCATCCCAAGGCGCTCGCCGAGGCACTCACCGAGTTCTTCGCGCCAGCCCAGCAGCCGGCCTGACCCTGCTCGTCGCGCGAGCCCCGGCTCAGGAGGTGAACAGCAAGCCGCGTGACACGCCGATCCACAGGTCTTGACAATTCCTCGGACGTCCCTGGAGGTGGTGCTGGAACCAACCGGGCCGTCGTGGCTGCCGATCGCGGTGTTCTTCACCAGCCGCGGCCACACCGTCTACCGGGTCAGCTCGGCCAAGGCCCACGACCTGCGCCGGGTGCTGTGGCGGCAGG
>NZ_DASYTH010000449.1:0-18915 GCF_036002505.1 Actinophytocola sp.
GCGGGAGCGTCGGACTCGCGCGGTGAGGCGGGCGGTGGAGCGGCGCAGTTCGGGCAGGTCGAACGGGCCGAGTGCGGGGAGTGGGGTGCCGCGGGGGCCGCGGCGGACGAGTACGGCGTACAACCCGCCGGCCAGGCCGGAGAAGGTGAGCAGGAGGCCGCCCAGGCGGCGGCCGAAGCGGCCCTGGCCGCCTGCGGCGTCCGCGGCGTGCGCGAGCGGGTCGGTGTGGCCGGCGGCGACGGTGACCTCCACGGTCTCGTCCGCCTCGTGGCCGCAGCCGTCGAACTGCGCCTCCCACTCGCGGCCGTCCAGCGAGTAGCGGACGACCTCCATGCCCTCGGCCCGGCCGCAGGGCCACGCGGTGACCACCCGGGCCTCCACCCGCTGGCCGGTGGCGGCCTCACCCGAGGCGAAGCCGAACAACCCCATCGTGGCCACAACCAGGGCAATGGCCACGCTGAGTAGAAACACGCCCACCGATAGGGCGATCCAGCGCGCGTTGCCGGGTGAAAAGCGGGGTTTCCGCACCTACGGATCGTCGCATGGCGCCGCCCCGCTGCCGAGAGCACAGTCCCGCCTCCCCGGAATTTTGACCTTGGTTGCGTCCCGGGGAACAGTGCGGTTGGCGGGTTGATTGCGGCTGGGTGCCGTCACGGTCCCCTGAGGTTGCGTTGGCAGGCACGAGGCTGTGTCAACCTCTGCGCTGATCCACTAATTCAAGCTGAAGTCGGTCTGGAACTCGGCCGGGGGAGCGGGGACGGCGCGGAGTGTGGCCAGGATGCCGGCTTCGCGATTGAGCATCTTGCGCACCAGGCGCAGCCGGTGCAGCGGCCGGGTCTCCTCCAGCAGCCGCTGCCGGTCGTCGATGGTGAGCAGGCAGTCCGAGGCCAGGATGTGCGCGAGCCCGGCGGTGTCGATGTCCTCCGGCGGCTCGGACCAGTCGCCGCGCTGCCAGGCGGCGTGGCAGTACCGCCGGTGCGCGGACCGGGCCCCGCTGAGCAGCATCCGGATGGCCTCGTCGCCGACCGTGGGGCTCTCCGCGTCGGGCACCCACTCGACGGCACCGACCAGGTACGGGGCGCTGGTCGTGTCCAGACCGAGCAGGCGGAACCGCCGCTCGCCCGAGGTGACGATGTCGAACCGCCCGTCCGGCAACCGCTTCGCCTGGCGCAGTACCGCGCTGCAGCCGTAGGCCCGCAGCTGGCTCAGCGAGGTGACCTCGACGTCCAGCGACGGGCGCAGCGCCACCACGCCGAACCGCTTGCCCGGGACCACGCCGGTGACCAGGTCGACCGTGAGCTGCCGGTAGCGCGGCTCGAAGATGTGCAGCGGCAGGTGGGCCCCCGGTAACAGCACGGCATGTAAGGGAAACAGGGGCAGCGATTCGGGCACGGGTCCAAACTACGACCCCGGCGTCAAGATCGCTCTCCGGTTGGTCCACCTGGTCCCGGCGGGCGCAGCACGGCGAATGGGTCGGTGACCGCCATGCTCCGCTCGGCGAAGGAGAACAGCGCCGCCGGACGGCCCCCGGCGCGGCCCGGCGCCGCGGTCTCGCCGGTCGGTTCGAGCAGGCCGCGGCGGGACAGCACGCGCTGCAGGTTGGTCGCCGAGATCTTGTAGCCCAGCGCCGCCGAGTACAGCCCGCGCAGCGCCGAGATCGTGAACTCCGGCGGGGCCAGCGCGAAACCGATGTTCGTGTAGGACAGCTTGGCGCGCAGGCGATCCCGCGCTCGACGCACGATGGACTCGTGGTCGAACGCGGTGCGGGGGAGTGCGTCCACCGGATGCCACCGGGTGTCGGCCGGAACGATCGGGTCGTTGTCCGCCGGCACCAGCCCGAGGAACGCGGTGGCGACCACCCGCCCGCCGGGCACCCGGTCCGGCGCGCTGAACACGGCCAGCTGCTCGACGTGCGACAACTGCCGCACGTCCACCTTCTCGGCGAGCTGGCGCTTGATCGACGTCTCCACGTCCTCGTCCGCGCCGAGCCGGCCGCCGGGCAGTGACCAGCGGTGCGCGTGCGGCTCCAGGGCGCGTTCCCAGAGCAGGACCTGCAGTGATCCCGCTCTCACCTGGAGCACCGCGGCCAGCACTTCGTGGTCAGGACTTGGTTGCCCGGTGGTAACATCGGCCATGTTTTCGACCCTAAGGCGAAAACCTCGCGATGGGCGACCACCGCTGAGCTGACAAGGAGGACGACATGGCCGCTACTGCCTCTCTCGAGCGGACCCCCGACGACCTCACACCGTACGGCGGAGTGGAGCCGAACGCGGCGTGGCGCGCCGAGGTGCGCCGCCTGGCCGAGCGGCAGAACGCGGTTCTGCTGGCGCACAACTACCAGCTGCCGGAGATCCAGGACATCGCCGACCACACCGGCGACTCGCTGGCGCTGAGCCGGATCGCCGCGGCCAGCGACGCGTCCACGATCATCTTCTGCGGCGTGCACTTCATGGCCGAGACCGCGAAGATCCTCAGCCCGGACAAGCGGGTGCTCATCCCGGACGCCCGGGCCGGCTGCTCGCTCGCCGACTCGATCGACGCCGCGCAGTTACGCGCCTGGAAGGCCGAGCACCCCGGCGCCGTGGTGGTGTCGTATGTGAACACCACGGCTGAGGTGAAGGCGGAGACGGACATCTGCTGCACCTCGTCCAACGCGGTCGAGGTGGTCCGGTCCATTCCGGCCGACCGCGAGGTGCTGTTCCTGCCCGACCAGTTCCTCGGCGCGCACGTGCGCCGCGAGACCGGGCGCACCAACCTGCACATCTGGGCCGGGGAGTGCCATGTGCACGCCGGCATCAACGGCACCGAACTGGCCGAGCGGGCCGCCGCGAACCCGGACGCGGACCTGTTCGTGCACCCGGAGTGCGGCTGCGCGACGTCCGCGCTGTACCTGGCCGGTGAGGGCATCCTGCCGACCGAACGGGTCAAGATCCTTTCCACCGGGGGCATGGTCGAGCAGGCCCGGGCCACCCGCTCGCGGTCGGTGCTGGTGGCCACCGAGATCGGCATGCTGCACCAGCTGCGCCGGGCCGCGCCGGAGATCGACTTCCGGGCGGTGAACGAGCGGGCGTCCTGCCGGTACATGAAGATGATCACACCGGCCGCGCTGCTGCGGTCGCTGCGCGAGGGGCGCGACGAGGTGCACGTCGACCCCTTCGTCGCCGAGCGGGCCCGGGGCGCGGTCCAGCGCATGATCGAGATCGGCCGGCCGGGTGGTGGCGAGTGAACTGGGAGGCCAGAGCCGACCTGGTGATCGTCGGCACCGGGGTGGCGGGGTTGACGGCCGCGCTCACCGCCCAGCGGCTCGGGCTGCGGGTGCTGGCGGTGACGAAGGCTTCGGCTTCCGATGGCAACACGCGGTGGGCTCAGGGGGGCGTCGCGGTGGTTCTGCCGGACGAGCATGATCCGGGCGACTCCGTGGCGCGGCACGTCGGCGACACCCTGATGGCCGGGGTGGGCCTGTGCGACAAGGACGCGGTCGGCGCGATCATCGGCGGTGGTCCGGCGGCGGTGACCCGGTTGCGGCGCCTGGGTGCGAGGTTTGACCCCGGGGCTGACGGCGGGCTGGCGCGTACGCGCGAGGGCGGGCACAGCGCGTTCCGCGTGGTGCATGCCGGCGGCGACGCGACCGGAGCCGAGGTGGAGCGCGCGCTGCTGGCCGCGGCGCGGGACGACCGGGTGCCGGTGCTGGAGCGGCACATCGCGGTGGACACGCTGCGCTCGCCGAGCGGTGCGGTGGCCGGGTTGCTGGTGCTGGATGCGGACGGGGTGCCGGGCCTGATCAGCGCGCCGGCCGTGCTGCTGGCCACCGGCGGGCTCGGCCAGCTCTACCAGGCCACGTCCAACCCCGAGGTGGCCACCGCGGACGGGGTCGCGCTGGCACTGCGGGCCGGTGCGCTGGTCGCCGACCTGGAGTTCGTCCAGTTCCATCCGACGGTGCTCTACACCGGCGCGGGTGCGCGCGGCCGCTGCCCGCTGGTCACCGAGGCGGTCCGCGGCGAGGGTGCGGTGCTCGTCGACGCCACCGGCGACCGGGTGATGGCCGGGGTGCACCCGCTGGAGGACCTGGCCCCGCGCGACGTGGTGGCCGCCGCGATCACCCGCCGGCTGGCCACGGAGCCCGGCGGCGTCGGCGACCACGTGTTCCTCGACGCCACCGGGATCGGCGCGGCCACGTTCCGGCGCCGGTTCCCCACGGTTCACGCGGCCTGTGTCGCGATCGGTGTCGACCCCACGGTTGAGCCGGTTCCGGTTGCCCCCGCGGCGCACTTCGCGTGCGGTGGCGTGATGTCCACGGTGGACGGAAAGACGACGGTGCCGGGTCTCTACGCCGCCGGCGAGGTCGCCCGGACCGGTCTGCACGGCGCCAACCGGCTCGCCTCCAACAGCCTGTTGGAGGGTCTGGTCGTCGGGGCTCGGGCTGCTCGGGCGGTCGCCGCGGACCTGCGCGCGGACCGGCTTGCCGACACCCGGCTCGTCGCCTGCCCGGCGATCCCGGTTGGCCCGGTGGCCGAGCGCGACGTCCTGCAACGGGTCATGAGCCGCTACGCCGGCATCGGCCGGGACGCCGAGGGCCTGTCGCTGGTCGGCTCGGTGCTCGACGTGTCCGCCGAGGACAGTCCACTTGAGACGGTTGTCGCGGTTGAGGACGCGGCGCTCACGTTGACCGCCCGCGCGCTCATCGCGGCGGCCGCGGCCCGTACCGAGTCGCGCGGCTGCCATGTGCGTGACGACTACCCCGACGCCGATCCGGCGTGGTTGCGCAGCCTTCCGGTCCGGCTCACCCCGTCCGGGCAGCCGGTGCTCGCCGGTCCGGTCCTGGCGAGGAGCGCGGCATGAGCCCCGACGCCATGAATGACCCATTCGATGCGTCTACCGCCCTGAATGAGGCATTCATAGCAATCGCGTCCACCGCGCTGGAGGAGGACCTCCGCTACGGCCCGGACGCCACCACCGAGGCAACCGTGTCGGCCGACGCCCTTGCCGTTGCCGAGCTGACGCCGCGGCGGGCGGGTGTGTTGGCCGGTGTCGATGTGGCGCTGGCGGTGTTCGAGGCCGTCCTGGGTGAGGATCTTGAGGTGCTTGATCGCATGCCGGACGGGTCGCGGGTGGAGGCTGGGCGGCCCGTGCTGGTGGTGCGGGGTTCCGTGCGTGGATTGCTGACCGCTGAACGTTCCGCGCTGAACCTGCTCTGCCACCTGTCGGGCGTGGCCACGGTGACCGCGGCCTGGGTGGACGCCGTGGCCGGGACCGGGTGCCGGATTCGGGACACCCGCAAGACGCTGCCGGGCTTGCGGGAGTTGGACAAGTACGCGGTGCGCTGCGGCGGCGGCGTCAACCACCGGCTCGGGCTCGGCGACGCGGTGCTGATCAAGGACAACCACGTGCTCGCCGCCGGGTCGGTGGCCAAGGCTC
The DNA here is from genome assembly GCF_036002505.1 of Actinophytocola sp. Taxonomy (GTDB): domain Bacteria; phylum Actinomycetota; class Actinomycetes; order Mycobacteriales; family Pseudonocardiaceae; genus DASYTH01. Next base: position 5,416 of record NZ_DASYTH010000449.1, read on the forward strand.
TGGCCGCGGTGCGCGCGCACGCCCCGGACCTGCCGTGCGAGGTCGAGGTGGACACCCTCGACCAGCTCGACGAGGCGCTCGCCGAGCACGCGGATCTGGTGCTGCTGGACAACTTCACGCCCGACCAGTGCGTCGAGGCGGTTCGGCGGTGTGCCGGGACCGGGACGAAGCTGGAGGCCTCCGGTGGACTGGCCCTCGACACCGCCCGCACCTACGCCGAGACCGGCGTCGACTACCTGGCCGTCGGTGCCCTCACCCACTCCGCGCCGGCACTCGACCTGGGCATGGATCTGCGCTGAGAGGTGTCGGACAGCACCCGTGTGTTGTCGATGTGCTGGTCGATCGCGCCGATCGGCGGTAGGGAGCGGACGGCCGGGTCCGCAATGGCGGACTCCAGCGTCGCCATGAACCGGTCGGCGTGCAGCACCTGGTAGGGACGGTTGTAGTACGGCCGGGTGGCGGGGTCGACGGGTTCGGCGAGGCCGAGCTGGTTCTGTTGGGTGGCAACGAATCGGTAGGCCGTGGCGAGGTGGTGTTCCCGGTCGTGCCAGGACGTCGCCGCGAGGGTCGCGATGAGTGACGACGTCAATGTGGCCGCGCCGGGAAGCCGGGCAAAGGCGGTGCCGAGCCATTTGCTGTACGGCGGGTAGCGGCGGTTCATCAGCAGGCACAGTCGCATCAGGTTGCGGACCTGCCGGGCGGCGACGACCGCGGAGCCGAGCTCGTCGCCGACCTCGCCGCACCGGCCGACGAAGGCTTCCTCTTCGGCGATCAGCGACCACTGGCAGGCCAGCACGTAGCGCCACACGTCGTCGGGATACCAGGCCAGCCGGGCGCGGGCGGGCTCCAGCTCGCCGAGCCCGTCGTGGAACACCGCTCCGGCAACGGTTTCCAGCAGCGTCTGGGTCGGCGTGTCCAGCCAGTCGGCCAGTGTCACGCCGTGGCGCGGGTCGAAGCCGAGGTGGCGGTCGAACCACGCGTCGAGGGTGGTGATCTCGACCTGGCCGCCCGGGTGACTGGACAAATCTGTGACGATCTCGCCGATGCGCGCGTGCGTGCCTTCGGGGCGGAGGAATATCTGCACGCGCGGTCCCCAGTCGTGGTCGGTGGAGCGTGCGGTGTCGAAGCCGAGCACCTCCGATCCTGGACCGATCCGGGCGGCGGAGTGCGGCAGGTCGAGTAGGAGCGGGGCGACGGCCTCTCGATAGAACTGGGCGGACAGGTGGAGTCCTGGCACGAAGTTCATGGAGCCATCATCTGTAAACACAGGGTGTATAGACACCCTGTATACACCCCGTGTAGTGTCGGCGCATGCTGAAGGTGACGGTGCTGGTCGTGGCGCTCGCGGCGACGGCGTGCTCGGCGTCGGCCGCCAAGCCGGATGTGCCCGACCTGGCCGCGCGGGGGACCACGATGACCACGGCCAAGCTGACCCGCCAGGACCTGGTGAACAAGGTCGGCCTGTCCGGCAAGGTGACCATGAACCCGGTGTTCGGGCTGGTCGCCCCGGTCGACGGCCAGGTGCGGTTCGTCGACGTGAAGCCGCCGGAGCGGACGCCGACGAAACCCACGAAGATCGCCACCGTGGCCGGGAAGGCGGTGGAGATCCCGGCCAGCGCGACCCTGGCCGGCCGGCTGGTCGACGACAAGTCCACGGTGACCGCCGGGATGCCGATCGTGTCGGCCAAGTTCGCCGGCTACGGCATCGTCGCCGACATCGACGGCGCGGACGCCTACAAGCTGGCCGGCTCGCTCGGATCCGTTACCGCGCAGGTGAAGAACGGTCCCGGCCCGTTCCCGTGCACGGTGCTCGGCACGATCGCCGCGCTCCCCGCCGGCACGATCCCCGAGCCGCCGCCGGCACCCGCACCTCCGCAGGGCCAACCGGGTCAGCCGGCCTCGGCGGCGCCAGCGCCGCCCGGGCCGGCGGCCCCGGACAACCAGAACGGGAGCACCGGCTCCGAGCCGACCGGCCTGCGCCTGGTCTGCACCGCGCCCGGCAACGTCAAGCTGATCAACGGCGCGGCCGCCACCCTCGAGGTGATCACCGAGCGGGCGGCGCAGGTGCTGGTCGCCCCGGTCGAGGCGGTGGCCGGCAAGCAGGGCAGCGGCAAGGTCGACGTGCTCGGCGCGGACGGCATCCGGCAGTCCAGGGACGTGGTGCTGGGCCTGACCGACGGGCGGGTGGTCGAGATCAGGTCCGGGCTCACCGGCGACGAGACGCTCGCCGTCCCCGGCCCGAACCTGCCGGACGCGCCCGGCCAGGAAGGGCCCGGCGGCAAGTGATGACCCCGCTGATCGAGCTGACCGGGATCAGCAAGACGCTCAAGGGTCAGGGCGCGCCCCGCACCGTCCTCTCCGGACTCGACCTGACCATCCACAGTGGAGAGAGCCTGGCCATCCTGGGCCGCTCCGGCTCCGGCAAGAGCACGCTGCTGTCCCTGATCGGGCTGTTCGACCGCCCGGACACCGGCCGGTACCTGTTCTGCGGCAACGACATCAGCCGGATCCGAGAACGCCGTGCGGCGGCGCTGCGCAGCGCCGAGTTCGGTTTCGTGTTCCAGCGCTTCTTCCTGCTCAAGCACCTGACCGCGGCGCAGAACGTGGCCATGGCGCTGGTCAACGGCCAGGGCTGGCTGCCCCGCCGCAAACGCCGGGCCAAGATCATGGCCGCGCTCGACCAGGTCGGCATCGCGCACCTGGCCAAGCACAAGCCGCCGCGCCTGTCCGGCGGGGAGCAGCAGCGGGTGGCGATCGCCCGGGCGCTGGTGCGGGAACCGCGGGTGCTCCTGGCCGATGAGCCCACCGGCGCGCTGGACACCGAGACCGGCAACCTGGTCGTGGACGCCCTGCACGCGACCACCCTGCGCGGCTGCGGGCTGATCCTGGTCACCCACGACCACGACCACGCCAAGCGGATGGGCACCGTGCTCCGCCTGGCCGGCGGCGTGCTGGCGCAGACCGGAATCCCGGCGTGATCCGCCTGTCTGGGCGCACCCGGTCCGCGCTGATCATCGGCGGGCAGGGCATTCGGTCGCGGAAGCTGCGCACCCTGCTGTCGATGGTGAGCCTGTTCCTCGGCGTGCTGGCCGTGGTGACCGTGCAGGCCGGGGCCGAGATCGCCCGGCACGCGCTGCTCGCCGACGTCGAGCTCTCCCAGGGCCGGGACGGCACCGTGCAGCTCTACCTGCCGGGGCACCCGAAGACCCTCCCGGTCGTGCTCGACACGGTGCGGGACCGGCCGGACGCGGTGGCCGTCCTGGACACCTCGGCGATCATCGGCGAGCCCGGCGTGTCCCCGGTCAGCCCCGGCGGCATGCCGTTCGACGCGCTCGGCGGCGGGCCCCCGCCGCGGTACTTCTGCGACTCCCGCGGGGCCTGTTTCAGCACTGCGGACCAGTCGCGGAACGTGCCGCCGCCGGGCCAGGCGATCGAGCTCCGGCTGGTCGGGCTCACCGGCGACCTCCGGCAGTTCCGTCCGTTCGAGACGGACTCCGGGCGGTGGCTGGACTTCTCCGGCCCGCCCGGGCTGTCGCCGCGGATCGTGCTCAACCGGGAGGCCGCGAAGGGTTTCTCCCGGTACCGGGTGCCGGCCGAGATGCGGTTCGGTGACGCCCGCCTGGGCCACCCCACGCCGCAGCTCACCGGGGTGGTGCGGGACGCCGACTACGGCGCGGTGGCGTACGTGCGGGCCGACGAGCTGCTGAGCTGGCTGCCCGACCCGGGCAGCGGCCAGAACGGCGGCCCCGGCGTGCGGGTGTACCTGGCGCCGAGCGCGGCCGGGGTCGAGCAGACCCTGCGCGCCCGGCTGGCCGCGCAGGGCGTGCCGACCGAGCAGATCTTCAGCAACACGATCAACTCCAAGGAGCACTTCAACGACCAGCTCACCCTGCTGCGGTTGATCTTCCTCGGCATGGCCGCGCTGGTACTGCTGATCGGCGTCGCCGGCATCCTCAACGTCGGCCTCGCCACGGTCGGCGAGCGCGTCGAGGAGTTCGCGCTGCGCCGCGCGGTCGGCACTCCGCGGCTGTTGCTGGCCGGCATCGTGCTGGCCGAGACGCTGATCATCGGGTTGCTCACCGCCGCGGCCGCGATCGGCGTCGGGATCGCCGGGCTCAGCCTTGCCAGCCGCCTGTTCGGCACCGAGCAGCCGTTCCTGCGCGACGTGACGTTCCCATGGCAGGCCGGCGTCGCGGGAGTCATCGCCGGGCTGGTCGCCGGGGTGCTGGGCGGGTTGATCCCGGCCACCCGGGCCGCGCGTATCCCGATCGCGACGGTGATGCGCGCCTAGCCTGAGTTTCCCGGCTAGTTTGATCTTGGTGTGGTGGCGTGTGTGACAAGTGGCTGCTGACCTGCGTTTTTCCGGCGTGTTGAGTTGACGTGGATCATGGAATGTCCTATGACCTAAAGTGTGGCGAGCCTGTACAGGAAGACCGTCAACGGGAAGCCCTACTGGTATCTGCGTGAGATGGCCTGGGTCGACGGCAAGCCGAAACTGGCCTCGGAGCGCTATCTGGGCACCGCAGCCGAGATCGAAGCGCTGCTGGACGCGCGGGAGGACGCGTTGCTGCCCGAGCGGACCCGTCATCTGGCGTTCGCTGATGTGGCCGCGGTCTGGGGACTGCTGGCGCGGCTGGACGTGCCCGGCATCATCGACGCGGTGGTCGGGCCGCGCCGCGCGGACGCCGGCGCCAGTGTGGGCACCTATCTCGCGCTGGCGGCACTCAACCGGGTGGTGGCACCGTGTTCGAAGCTGGCCTTCGCCGACTGGTGGCGCACCACCGCGGCCGACCGGTTCACCGCGATCCCCGTTCGGGTGGTGGATCACCGCAAGTTCTGGGACGCGATGCACGCCGTCAGCGTCGAACAGCTGGCCCAGATCGAGCAGGCACTGGCGGTACGCATCATCGACGAGTTCGATCTGGACATCGGGTCACTGGCGCTGGACATGACCAACTTCGCCACGTTCATCGACTCCGCCAACCCGAAAGCCCCGATCGCGCAGCGCGGCAAGGCCAAACAGAAACGCAGCGACCTGCGCTTGGTCGGGTTGGGGCTGGTGGTCTCCCGCGACGGCGCGATTCCCTTGGTGTCACACGCCTACGCGGGCAACAAACCCGACGTCACCCAGTTCACCACGGTGATCGACAAGCTGCGGGCGTCCCACGCCACCCTCGCCGAGCAGGTCGGCGCGATACCGCCGGAGATGACGGTGGTGTTCGACGCCGGGCAGAACTCCCGGGACAACTTCGACCATCTCGCCGAACTCGAGCTGCACTATGTCGGCTCGGTGCCGCCCTCGGACGTGCCGGATCTGCTTGCCCTGCCGAGAAAACGCCGCAGGATCGTGGACGCCGACCGGTTTCCCGGGCTGACCGCGCTGCAGACCCGACGCGGCATCTACGGCACCCAGCGGCGGGTGGTGCTCACCCACTCCCCGACCCTGCACGCCAAGCAGCAGGCCGGGTTCGACCAGACCTTGGGCAAAGCCACCCGCCAACTCACCGACCTGGCCGCGACCCTGGCCCGGGGCAAGACCCGCCGCCAGCGGCCTGCGGTGCAGGGCGAGATCGACACCATCTGCCGCGACAGCTGGGTCCACCGTGTCCTCACCGCGACGCTGACCGGGGACACCCCCGCGCAACACCGCCTGACCTTCACGGTCGACGCCGACGCTCGCGCCGCCCTCGAACAGGAGGTGTTCGGCAAGCGGGTGCTGATCACCAGCCGTGAAGACTGGCCAATCGCCGAGGTCGTGGCCGGCTACCGCTCCCAGTCCGACGCCGAGTTCTCCTTCCGTCAGCTCAAGGACCAGCGGGTGGTGTCGTTCTCCCCGATGCACCACTGGACCGAGCACAACATCCGGGTGCACCTGTTCACCTGCGTGCTCGCGCTGCAACTGGCCCACCTGATGCGCCGCACGGCCCACCAGGCCGGGCTGCGCTACTCCGTGCGCGAGCTGCTGGCCACGCTGGCCGGCATCGAGGAAAGCGTGCTGATCTATCCCTCCACCGGAGGACGTCCCAAAGCCCGCCGGATGCTCACCGAAACCACCCCCGAACAGGCCCAACTCGCCGAGATCTTCGACCTCGACCAGTGGGCGCCGGGGACTTAGGTCATAGGAACAAACAAGATCCACATACGCTTTGACCTGCACCAACACCCATCAAGATCAACTTATCTAGGAAACTCAGGCTAGCCCGCGCGGGCCGTGGGGTCGGCGAGGATCTTGAGCGCCTCCCGGTCGAGACGCAGCCGCTCGAAGCCGCCACCGACCACATCGGACAGCGGCACCACGGCCGAGAGCAGCGGGAGGACATCCACCGCGCCGCGGGACAGCAGCGCGACCGCCGAGGCCACGTCGACGTCCCACAGGTGCCCGGCGCTGCCGGTCAGCGTCCGCTCCTCGAGCACGACGGCCGGCAGCGGAACCGGCTCGGTGCCCGCGTGGAAACCCAGCAGCACCACCGTTCCACCCGGCCGGGACAGCTCGATGGCGGACGCCAGCGAGCCCGGCACCCCGGCACACTCGATCACCACGTCGGCGCCCCGCCCGTCGCTGAGCTCGCCGATCCGCTCGATCGCGTCCTCGGGTTCGCAGGCCATGGCGCCCCAGCCCGCGGCGAGCAGCTGGCGACTCGGCACCGGATCGACCGCGAGCACGGTCACCGCGCCGGCGCCCAGCGCGAGCTGGGTGACCAGCTGGCCGATCACCCCGGCGCCGAGCACCGCCACCACGCTTCCGGCCAGCGTCGGCGCCTTGGCCAGCGCCCGCACCACGATCGCCACCGGCTCGGCGAACGCGGCGACGTTGAGGTCCACGTGCTCGGGCACCCGCACGCAGCTGCGCGCCTCCGACACGATCAGCTCGGCCAGCCCGCCGTCGTCGTTGAACCCGCGCACCGCCACCTTCGGGCACAGCTTCTCCTGGTGCCGGGTGCACCACCAGCACAGCCCGCAGCCGACGACCACGTTCGGCACCACCCGGTCGCCCACCGCGAGCCCGGTGACCTCCGCACCCAGGTACACCACCGTGCCGACCAGCTCGTGGCCAAGCGTCAGCGGAGCCTGCCGCCCCGACGTGGGATGCGGCCACCCGACCGGGATCGTCACCGGGCCGGTCAGGTACTCGACAAGATCGGTGCCGCAGATTCCGGCCCGCTCCACCCGGACCAGCACGTCGCCCGACCCCGGTCTGGGCGTCGGAACATCCTCGACCCGGATGTCCAGCGCCCCGTGCCAGCGTGCCGCACGCATGCCTCATCACCTGCCCCGACCTGAGTCACGTCCATCCTTTGTGGTCGGAGCGATCTTTGGCAAGCCCCGGTGGTCTGGGTCTCACAGCCTGCGGTTGGCCAGCACCGGGATCGTGGCGCGGGTGGACTCGACGACGTCGGGGTCGAGGTCGACGATCAGCACGCCGGGGTCGGGGCCGAGCTGGGCGTGGATCGCACCGGTCGGGGTGGCGACGGTGCTGTACCCGATTCCGGTGGGGGCCTTGGGGTTCGGCGTGTGCGGGTCGGCCTGGCCGCAGGCGAGCACCCAGCTCGTGGAGTCCAGGGCGCGGGCGCGGACCAGCAGTTCCCATTGCTCACGCTTGCCCTCGCCGGCGCCCCAGGACGCGCCGATCAGCGTGGCGATCGCGCCGCGGTCGGCGAGCGTGGTGAAGAGCTCCGGGAACCGGATGTCGTAGCAGGTCGCCACGCCCAGCACGACGTCGTCGAGCTTGACGGTCACGGGTTCCGAGCCGGGTGCGACGGTCTTCGACTCCCGGAACCCGAACGCGTCGAACAGGTGGATCTTGTCGTAGCCGAGGTGCTGCCCGCGGCCGGTGACCAGCAGGGTGTTGAACACCCGGCCGTCCGGGGCAGGCGTGAACATGCCAGCCACGACCAGCACGCCGTGCTCGTCGGCGAGGTCGCGCACGGCCGACGCCCACGGCCCGTCGAGCGGCTCGGCGAGCGGGCCCAGCGGCACGCCGAAGCACGCCATGGTGGCCTCGGGGAACAGCACCACGGCGGCGCCCTCGCGTGCCGCCTCACGGATTCCGGCCGCCACCGTCTCGAGGTTCGCCCGCGGGTCATCCGTCGACATGATCTGGCACAGCGCAACTCGCACGGTTCACCATCCGTAATCCGACCGCGCCCGTACGGCTGGCCGGCTAGGGTCGAAGCTCGTGCCCATCGTGTCGCGCCGCCGCCGGTTCTGGCCAGCGCTGGCGATCCTCGCCCTGGGCGCGTGCACGGCCTCACCGACCCCGCCGGCCTCCGGTGATCTTGCCGGAACCTCGCTGGTGATCGCCGTGGCGGACGAGCCGGCCAGCCTCAACCCGCTCGCCGGCTACGCCGAGAACGGCGCCGCCAAGATCTACGACGGCCTGCTCGAGCACCGCGCGAACGGCGAGCTGCGCCCGGCCCTCGCCACCGACCTGCCCGAGCCCGCCCCCGACGGCCGGTCCTGGACGGCGAAGCTGCGCACCGGCGTCACGTTCTCCGACGGCACCCCGTTCGACGCCGCCGACGTCGTCGCCACCTACCGCGCGCTGCTCGATCCCGCGTTCGCATCCCCGGTGCGCCAACGGTTTCCGATGCTCAGCGGCGTCCAGCAGGTCGACGCCACGATCGTGCGCTTCGACCTGACCCGGCCGTACGCCCCGTTCCCGGAACTGCTCGTCCTCGGCGTCCTGCCCAGCGAGGCGCTCGCCACGCCGGCTCCGGTCACCGCCGGCACCCCGCCCCCCGGCACCGGCCCCTACCGGGTCACCGACTGGCAACGCGGCCAGCACCTGGTGCTCGAGGCCAACAAGTCCTACTTCGACGGCCCACCCGCGATCAAGAAGGTCACCGTCGAGTTCATCCCGGACGACGACACCCGCGCCGCCCGCATGCGCGACGGCAAACTCGACGGCACCGCCCTGCCGCCGGCCCTGGCCCGCACCTTCGCCGACACCACCGGCCTGAAGCAGGTCGCCCACCCCGCCGCCGACGTCTACGCCGTCCAGCTCCCCGCCGGCAACCCCGTCACCGGCGACCCCGCGGTGCGCCTGGCCCTCAACTACGCCCTCAACCGCAAAGCCCTGATCGACGGCATCCTGTTCGGCAAGGGCACCGAGGCCTCCACCCCGATGCCCCCCACCCTGGCCGAGTTCCTCGAGCCCACCGCCCGCTTCCCCTACGAGGTCCCGAAAGCCCTCGACATCCTCGGCGAGGCCGGCTGGTTCCCCGGCCCCGAAGCCGTCCGCACCCGCTCCGGCGTCCGCGCCGCCTTCCCCCTCCTCTACCACGCCGGCGACACCCTCGCCCGCGACCTCGCCACCGCCTTCGCCACCGCCGCCAAGGGAATCGGCATCGAGGTCACCCCCGAACCCGCCGTCGCCGCGGATCTCGTGGCCAAGGCCGCCACGACCGCTTCGTTGACCCATTTCGGCAACCCCTTCGACCCCGACCTCGCGCTGTACGGCCTGCTCCACACCGGGGTCAACCCTGCCGTCGACACCGCGCTCGACACGGCGCGGTTGATGACTGACCCCGCGCAACGTGCCGCCGCCTACCGCAAGCTTCAGCGCACCTATCTCGGCGCCCCCACCATGGCTGTTCTCACGGCCCCCGACCACACCTACGTCATGCGGGACAACTGGAACGGCTACCAACCCGTCACCGACGCCGAGGCGCCGGATCTCACCTGGGGCGCCTGGTGGAACCTCGCCAAGTGGACGCCGCGCTGACATGCCCTGAAGGTGACCTTCAGGGCATTCAACGTCCCGAACGCCGCCATCAGGGCACCATCTACCCTTGACCCATGCTCACCCGTATCGACCTGCGTGGCCGGGAGCTGGGCCCGGCGGAGTTGCGTGCGATCCTGCCGCGCGCCGAGGTCGACGTGGACGCGGTGACGCATCAGGTCATGCCGATCCTGGACGCCGTGCGGGAGCGCGGGGTCGAGGCCGTGCTGGAGTTCACCGAGCGGTTCGACCTGGTGCGGCCGGCGACGGTTCGGGTGCCGGGGGAGGCGCTGGCTGGAGCGCTCGAGGGGCTGGACCCCGCCGTGCGGGCGGCGCTGGAGGAGTCGATCGCGCGGGCGCGGGCGGTTCATGACGATCAGCGGCGCACGGATACCACGACGCAGGTGGTGCCCGGGGGGACGGTGACTGAGCGGTGGGTGCCGGTGGCGCGGGTGGGGTTGTACGCGCCGGGGGGGCTGGCGGTGTACCCGTCGAGCGTGATCATGAATGTGGTACCGGCGCAGGTGGCGGGGGTTGAGTCGCTGGTGTTGTGCTCGCCGCCGCAGGCTGAGTTCGGCGGGCTGCCGCATCCGACGATCATGGGCGCGGCCGCGTTGCTGGGGGTGGACGAGGTGTGGGCGGTCGGCGGGGCGCAGGCGATGGCGCTGCTGGCGTTCGGCGGCACGGACACCGATGGCACGGGGTTGGCGCCGGTGGACATGGTGACCGGGCCGGCGAACATCTACGGGACGGCGGCGAAGCGGCTGCTGCGTGGGCTGATCGGCATCGACTCGGAGGCCGGGCCGACGGAGATCGCGGTGCTGGCCGACGGGACCGCGGACCCGGTACACGTGGCCGCCGACCTGATCAGCCAGGCCGAGCACGACACGCTGGCGGCGAGTGTGCTGGTCACCGACTCGACGGAGCTGGCCGATGCGGTGGACATTGAGTTGTCGCGTCAGGTTACCGCTACCAAGCACACCGAGCGGATCAGTGAGGCGTTGCGCGGCAAGCAGTCCGGCTGTGTTCTAGTGTCTACTGTGGACGATGGGCTGCATGTCGTGGACGCGTATGCCGCGGAGCACCTGGAGATCCAGACCGTGGACGCGCGGGCCGTTGCCGCGAAGGTGCGCAACGCCGGGGCGGTCTTCGTCGGACCGCACGCCCCGGTGTCGCTCGGGGACTACTGCGCCGGGTCCAACCACGTGCTGCCCACCGGGGGGTGCGCGCGGCATTCGTCTGGGCTGTCGGTGCAGACGTTCCTGCGCGGCATCCACGTCGTGGATTACAGCGAGGACGCGCTGCGTGCGGTGGCCGCGAAGGTCGTGGCGCTGGCCAACGCCGAGGACCTGCCGGCACACGGCCAGGCGGTGACCGCGAGGTTCCGCACATGATCGGCGGTGAGATCGGGCTCGGGGATCTGCCGCTGCGGGACGACCTGCGCGGCCGCACCCCGTATGGGGCCCCGCAGCTCGACGTTCCGTTCCGGCTCAACACCAACGAGAACCCGTACCCGCCGCCGCCGGCGCTGGTCGCCGACCTGACCGCGGCGCTCGGCGAGGCGGCCGGCACGCTGCACCGCTACCCAGACCGGGACGCGGTGGACCTGCGCGCCGACCTCGCGGCGTATCTCCGCCAGTCCACCGGGGTCGACCTGGCGCCGGAGAACCTGTGGGCCGCCAACGGATCCAACGAGATCCTGCAGCAGGTGCTGCAGGCCTTCGGCGGCCCGGACCGGGTGGCGCTGGGCTTCGAGCCGTCCTACTCGATGCACCCGATCATCGCCGCCGGCACCCGCACCGAGTGGGCACCGACCCCGCGCCGCGACGACTTCAGCGTGGACACCGCCGAGGCCGCCCGGATCGTGCGTGCGCGCCGGCCCGACATCGTGTTCGTGACCAGCCCGAACAACCCCACCGGCGGCTCGATCCCGCTCGACGGCATCCGCGAGGTGGTGCGCGCGGCGCCGGCGCTGGTGGTCGTCGACGAGGCCTACGCGGAGTTCTCCGCGCAGCCCAGCGCGGTGCACCTGATCGGGGAGTTCCCCGCCAAGGTGATCATCAGCCGCACCATGAGCAAGGCGTTCGCGTTCGCCGGCGGCCGGCTCGGCTACCTCGCCGCCGCACCGGCCATTGTGGACGCCCTGCTGCTGGTCCGGCTGCCGTACCACCTGTCCACACTGACCCAGGCCGCCGCCCGGGCGGCGCTGCGGCACGCCCAGGACACGCTCCGCGGCGTGCACGCGCTGGCCGAGGAGCGCGACCGGGTGGTGGAGGCGTTGTCCGGTCTGGGTTTCTCACCGGTGCACAGCGACGCCAACTTCGTCCTCTTCGGACGGTTCGACGACGCGCACGCCACCTGGCAGTCCTATGTGGACAGAGGGGTGCTGATCCGGGACGTCGGCATCCCCGGGTATCTGCGGGTCACCATCGGCACCCCCGCCGAGAACGACGCGTTCCTGCTCGTCAGCAAGGAGATAAGGTGAACCGGGTCGCCACGGTCGAGCGCACCACCAAGGAGTCCAAGGTCACCGTCGAGCTGAACCTCGACGGCTCCGGCCACGCCGACGTGTCCACCGGCGTCCCGTTCTACGACCACATGCTCACCTCCTTCGGCGTGCACGGCGCCTTCGACCTGACCATCGCCGCCACCGGCGACACCGACGTCGATGCCCACCACACCGTCGAAGACGTCGCCATCGTCCTCGGCCAGGCCATCCGCACCGCCCTCGGCGACAAACGAGGAATTCGCCGCTTCGGCGACGCCTGGATCCCCATGGACGAAACCCTCGCCCACGCCGCCATCGACGTCTCCGGCCGCCCCTACTGCGTCCTCACCGGCGAGCCGGACTCATTGACCACCTTCATCGTCGGCAACAACTACCCCACCGTCCTCAACCGCCACGTCTTCGAATCCCTCGCATTCCACGCCCAGGTCGCCCTCCACCTCCGCGTTTTGCACGGCCGCGACCCCCACCACATCACCGAGGCCCAGTACAAAGCCCTCGCCCGCGCCCTCCGCGCCGCCGTCGAACCCGACCCGCGAGTGGGCGAAATTCCCTCCACCAAAGGCGTTCTCTGACCCGAATCCGCGGTGTGGTTTGCCATCACAGCCGCTTCTGCCAGCGAGGCGTGGTGAACCACGCGATCACCCACAGCAGGGAACCGGCGAGGCCGAGGGTCCAGGCGATCACCACCATTCCCAGGATCGCACCGCCGAATGGGGTCGGATCCTGCGATCCACGCACGACCGTCACCAGCGCCGGCGTCAGAAGCAGAATGGCCGAGGCCAGCAAAGTGGCGTGCGCGGCGACCCGCAAGGTGGCGCCGGTGGGCTTGGGTACCGGTCCGCCCTCGGTGATCTCGGCACGGTGTGGGTTGACCGGATCATAACTGACCGGAACAAGTCGGCCAGGCACCCAGGAACGGGAACTGGCGGCCTGGGCGGCGAACCGTACCCGCTGTCCATCTCCGGTGGTGAAATCGACGATCGGGCGAAACAGCAGCCCGGGTGCTCCCGGTACCGTGGCGAGGCCAAGGTGGGTGGAACCGCCCGCATACACCACGGCCGTCGTCAATTCCGGGCGGCCCGGTACCGACTCGATCTGGTTGTCGATCACCTCACCGGTGATGGTCACCGCCCTCGACAGAAACGTTCGCCGCTCGTCGCCGAACCGGCGGACGCGGCGCAGAAACCGTATCGCCGCAGCCCATCGCCACCAGAAGAGGAGCACCCAGCAAACCGACGGCACCAGCCAAAGCCCAGACACGGGCACATCC
>NZ_DASYTH010000450.1:0-32501 GCF_036002505.1 Actinophytocola sp.
GCTGCACCGTGGCGCCAGTCGTCAAGACGCTTGCTTATCCGGTTCAGTAGGAAAATTTTCCTGAACGGCTTCCTTACAGTGACTCGGACACCGTGCCGGGCTTAACTGGTTCAGGGCCTGGCGTCCCGAGCTGATGTGATCAAAGGGTGGGCGATGCCCTGAAGGTGACCTTCAGGGCGCTCAACGTCCTGAAGGCCCCCTTCAGGACATCGCCCACCGCCTCATTGACTCGGGACACTAGAGGGACCGGTAGTCGCGCGGGGCGAAGCGGGGACCGAAGCGGGGTTTGCGGAAGCCGCTCGCCTCGATGTAGCGGACCGCACGGTGGCGGTGCGGGGCGTACGGGGCGAGGACCTCGAGCATGCCGTCGTCGTCGAGCTTGTGGCCGAGCAGCGCGAAGCCGACGACCGAGGGGATGTGGAAGTCGCCGACGCTGACCGCGTCCGCGTCGCCCCAGGCGCGCTGGGCCACCTCCGCGGCGGTCCACACGCCGATGCCGGGGACCTTGCGCAGCAGCGCGCGGCCTTCCTCGCCGCGCAGCGCCACGGCATCCTCCAGCCGGTGTGCCACCTGGGCGGCGGCGATCAGCGTGCGCCGCCGCGCGCCGTCCACGCCGGCCCGGTGCCACTCCCAGTCGGTGATGCCGAGCACCGCGCGCGGGGTCGGCGGGGCGAACATCCCGGCCGGCGCGGGCCCCGGCGCCGGCGTGCCGAACCGGCGGCACAGCTCCCGCCACGAGCGCCGCGCCTCGAACCCGGTGACCTTCTGCTCCAGCACCGCCGCGACCAACACGTCCCACACCCGACCGACAGCACCCAGCCGCAACCCCGGCATCCGCCGCCGCACCTCGGCCACGATCGGGTGATGTGCCTGGAAGTCCGAGTCGTCGTCCTCCGCACCGAGCAGCGCCGGCACCCCGTCCAGCAGATCCGCCGCCCCCGGCCCCCAGGCCCGCGCCAGCACCTCGCTCCCGGACCGGCGCAGCGCCAGCGTGCCCACCCCGGCCGTGGTGTTGCCGGCCAGCCACACCGCGTCGGGTTCGCGCCGCAGCGCCGGATCGCCGGCCCCGCGGCGCAACGGCGCCAGCAGCGTGCTCACGTCCAGCGAGTAGTCGGGCGTCCAGGCGCGCTCGAGGGTCGCGGTCACGAGGGCGACGCTACCCCCGGCTAAGCTGGCAAGCCCCGGAACACGCGAGCCCATGGAGGACAGGACGATGACCCAGCCCCGGCGACCGGCGCAGGCCTCGATCGTCAGTGGCTACTTCAACCCGTTCCACCAGGGCCATCTCGACCTGTTCGAGGCCGCCCGGGAGCGCACCGGCTACCTGATCGTCATCGTCAACAACGACCGCCAGCAGGTCCTCAAGAAGGGCCGGGTGATCCAGGAGGAGGAGATCCGGGCCCGCATCGTCCGGGCGCTGCGCGTGGTCGACGACGTGTACGTCGCCGTGGAGGACGGGCCGGGCATCGACGGCACCTTCGACGTGATCCGGTCCGCGTACCCGGACACCGAGCTGCAGTTCTGCAACGGCGGCGACCGCCGCAACGTCGACGAGCTGCCCGTCGATGAGGCCAAAGCGGCCGCCCGCAACAACATCACGCTGTACTACGGCGTCGGCGGCACCGACAAGGCCGACTCGAGCACCCGGATCCTGGCGGCCATGGAGGCTACCCCGACCAGCGCCGGTTAGCCTCGGTGATCACCCGATTTCGTGTCTTCGGTGACGCAGTCGGTGGGAAGGGAATACCCTGGGCGAGACGAGCGGCCCGGGCAGGAAGGGCGACCTAATGGATCCCCGTGAGCGGGCGGACGCCACCCTGGCGCGGGCCCGTGCGCGTGGGGCGTTCGTGGTGACGCCGGAGAGCGCCATCTCGCCCATGGATGCCACCAGCACGCTGCAGATTCCGCGCTCCCTGGTGGCCGCCGTGGACAACGGCGACCCCGAGGCCACCATGGTGGTTCCGGCAAGCGCCGTCCGCGACGAGGCGCCGGCGATCACCCAGGAGGCCTCCACCCAGATGCTGGCCAGCCCCAGCCCGCGCAGAGCTCCCGAGGCACCCCGCACGGAGCCGCTGAGCTGGGCGCCGCCGCCCGCACCACCCCCAGAGCCCGAACACGTCGAAGGCCTCGTGCCGACGGTGAAGCCGGCACCCGCCCGCCGATCGAACCTCTCCCAACGCCTCGACGGCTAAGCCCAGCGTGTTGGCGTACCACGTCGCCATGTTTGCTTCTCACGTCGCCGTGTTGGCGCACCGCGTCATCGAGTTGGCTGTTCGCGCGCGCCAGGCGCCAACATGACCGCGTCACCAGCCAACATGGCGACGCCAGAGGCCAACACGCCGGGGTCAGCGGGTTTCGAGCTTGAGGCGGACGGCGAGGCCGGCGCGGACGGCCGCGCGTACCGGGGCCCAGCGCCAACCCCGGTGGCGGTCGGCGATGTAGCGGTGCGCGCTCTCGTGGTGGGCGGCGAGCATGGCAGCCGAGGCGCGGGCGGTGGAGTGGCCCTGTATGTGCACCACCTCGGCGGCGGGCACGTAGACGTTGAGCCAGCCGGCGCGGCCGAGCCGGTCGCCGAGGTCGACGTCCTCGAAGTACATGAAGTAGCGCGGGTCGAACCCGCCGGCCGAGTCGAACGCCTCCCGGCGCAGCAGCAGGCACGAGCCGGACAGCCACCCCGCGGTCCGCTCCACCACCTCGGTGTCGGACTGTTTGTAGGCCAGCGTCCACGGGTTGCGCGGCCACACCCGGCCCAGCACCGCGTGGCCGACTCCCTTGCCCAGCGAGGGAAGCAGCCGAGCGGACGGGTACGTGGCGCCGTCCGTGTCCTTGATCAGCGGGCCGAACGCGCCACCCCGCGGCCACCGCCGCGCCGCTTCCAGCAACGTGTCCAGCGCCCCGGCGCCCCACTCCAGATCGGGGTTGGCGACGACCACCCAGCCGTACTCCTCGCCGAGCGCCGCCACCCCCCGGTTGGCGCCCGCGCCGTACCCGAGGTTGCCCCCGGTACGCACCAGCGTCACGTTCTCCCGCTCGGCCGCCCGCTCCGGCGCCCCGTCCGTGGATCCGTTGTCCGCCAACACGACCCGCACCGGCCGCGTGGTGGCCTTGGCCAGCGTGTCGAGGAACGGCTCCAGCGTCTCACCGGGTGAGTAGGTGACGGCGACCACCGCCAGCTCGTCGCCATACTTGGTCACGGCACAGCATTCTGCTACCGGCCGCGGCGGTGCAGGACGTGGGCCCGGCTGTAGGCCTCGCGGTGTGCCTCGGCGCTGGCGGCCCAGGAGAACTCCTTGGCGCGGCGTTGGGCGGCGGCGGCGAGCGCGGCGCGCCGCGCGGAGTCGTCGAGCAGGTCGGTGAGCGCCGCGGCGATGTCGCCGGCCCCCACGCCGCAGTAGGCCACCGCGTCCCCACCGACCTCGGGCAGCGCCAGCCGGCGCGTGGTCAGCACGCTGACGCCGCAGGCCATCGCCTCCAGCACCGGAAGCCCGAAACCCTCGCCCAGGCTGGGATAGGCCACCAGCGAGGCGCCGCCGAGGAAGCCGGCGAGGTGCTCGAACGGGAGGTAGCCGGCGCGGATCACCCGGACCCGGTGCGGCACGTCGTCCAAGGCCCGCTCCACCTGGTGGTCCCAGCCGGGCTGCCCGGCGAGCACCAGTGCCATCGGGTCGGCGCGCCCGGTGCGCGCCGCGGCGAACCCGCGGATCAGCGCGGGCACGTTCTTGCGCGGCTCCAGCGCGCCGAGGAAGGCCACGTAGGGCAGTCCGGTCACGCCGATCAGCGCCCGCACGGCGCGCACCTCCTCCGGGGACGGCGGGTGGAACCGGTCGCTGTCCACGCCGTGCTGGATGATCGCCAGGCCACGCGGGTCGGCGCCGGCCACCCGCACCAGCTGGCTGGCGGTGGCCTCGCTGGGCACCACGCACATCGACGCCCGGGCGAGCGCGGTCCTGGTCCAGATCCGGAAGAACCGGGCCTTGATCGAGTGGTGCAGCGCGGCGTCGGTGAAGAACGTGGCGTCGTGCAGGGTGACCACGGACGCCGCGGGGTTCGCCAGCGCCGTGGTGTAGTGCGGGGAGTGCAGCACGTCCACCCCGAGCCGGCGCACCAGCCGGGGCAGCGTGGTCTGCTCCCAGGTCAGCCGGGAGGTTCTGGTCGCGATGGACTCCATCGCCGGCACCACCCGCGCTCCGGGCGCCAGCTCCCCGTACAGCTCGGCGTCCCGGGGCTGGCAGACCACGCTGACCGGGGCGCCGTCGGCGTCCAGCGCGGACACCAGCGAGTCGACGTACCGGCCCACCCCGCCGCGCTCCGCCGGCACGGCGGTGGCGTCGATCAGCACGTGGGGTTCCGGGGCCACGCAAGGGAGCCTACGACCGAAGCCGTTTCCCTTTTCGGGTAATCCGTAAGAACCTCACCGGAATGCGCGCACGTGCACTTTCCACACCGCGTCCGCCGCCGCTGACCAGGTGAAATCCGCCGCGCGGCGGCGGGCCTGCGCCACCAGCCCGGCGAGTTCGCCGCGGGCTGCCATGCACAGTGCGTCCGCCAGCGCGCCGGTGTCCCCCCGCGGGGTGACGACGGCGGCGCCACCGGAGACCTCGACCAGGGCCGGCACGTCGGAGTGCACCACCGGCAGGCCGAGTGCCATGGCCTCGAGCACCGGCAGCCCGAAGCCCTCGGCCAGGCTGGGTGCGGCCAGCACGGTTGCCCGGCGCAGCAGCAGCGCCAGCTCGGCGTCCGTGACCCGGCCGAGCAGGTGCACGCGGCCGGCGGGCAGCCCGTGCGCGGCCGCGACCGCCGGAAGGTCGACGCCGCCCCACCCTTGCGGGCCGGCGATCACCACCGGCAGGTCGGGGGCCTCGGGCCGGGCCATGGCCTCGACCAGCGTGCCGAGTCCCTTGCGCGGCTCGATCGTGCCGACCGCCAGCACGAACCCGTCCGGCAGGTCCGCCAGCCGCGCCACCTCCGCCGCATCGGGCTCGCGCCGCAGCACGTCCGGCACGCCGTGCCCGATCACGTGCACGGGTGCCGGGCCGGGGGCATGGTGGCGCAGCTCCGCGGCGACGGCCTCGGTGGGCACCACGACGGCGCTCGCCGTGCGCACGGCCCGGGTGATGGCCGCCCGGTGCCAGGCGGCACCGCGCGGGGTCAGCGTCTCCGGATGGGTGAACGGCACGGTGTCGTGCACGGTGACCACCAGGCCCCGCCGGGCGCGCGGCGGCGCGAGCGGAGTCGGCGCGTGCACCGAGTCGCCGCCCGGCCAGAGCGGCAGCCCGCGTTCCCAGACGGCGGTGAGTCCCCGGCGCGGCAACGGGATCCGCCGGGCGCCGGCGAGGCGTTCGCGGTGCCAGGCGGTGACGGTGGTGACGGTCCAACCCGGCGGCGCGGCCCGGGTGAGCGCGGCCAGCAGCTCGGCGGTGTAGCGCCCGGTCCCGCCCGGAACCGGCGCGCGCAGCTGCTCGGCGATCACCACGAGCTCCGGCACCGGCCCAGGGTACGGTCCATGGCCGTGACCGCCGCCGCCAGGAGCACCGTGATCGTGGTGACCTGGCGCGGGCGCGAGCACATCACCCGGTGCCTGGACGCGGTGGCGGCCCAGGATCATCCACATCGGACAGTCGTGGTGGACAACGCGTCGGACGACGGCACGGCGGGGCTGCTCGCGGCGCACCCCAGCCAGCCGGAGGTGCTCCGGCTGCCGGTCAACGCCGGCTACGCGGGCGGGCTTGCCGCCGCGCTGCCGATGATCGGCACCGAGTTCGTCGCCTGGCTCAACGACGACGCGGCGCCCGAGCCCGGCTGGCTGGCGGCGCTCGAGGACGCCCTGGACGCCGACCCGGCGGCCGGTGCGGTGAGCGCGCGGCTGGAGTCCCCGGACGGCGAGCCGACCTCGTTCGGCGTACGGCTCACCGGGCTCGGCTACGGCGCCGACGTTGTCGAGCCCGCCGAGGTGTTCGGGTTCTGCGGCGGGGCGGCGCTGCTCCGGACCGGCGCGCTCGCCGCGGCCGGCGGGGTCCCGGCGGGTTTCTTCTGCTACTACGAGGACACCGACACGTCGTGGCGGCTGCGGCTGGCCGGCTGGACGGTGCGGTCGGCGCCGGCCGCGCGGGTCCGGCACGTGCTCGGCGCGAGCACCCGGCCGGGCTCGCCGGCGTTCCACCGGTGGAACGAGCGCAACCGGCTGCTCATGCTGATCCGCTGCGCCCCGGCCCTGGTCGCGGCGCGCGAACTGGCCCGGTTCGCGGTGCTCACCGCGGTGCTGCCGGTCCGCCGGCACGTCCCCGACGCGCAGAACTTCCGGCTGCGGCTGCGGCTTCTGGTGCTCGCCGAGGTCGCCGCCCGGCTGGGCCCGACCGTCCTGCAGCGCCTGCGGATCGGCCGGCGCTCGACCGTCGGGCGCCGTGCCGTCTGGCACACATTCGCCGGTTGATCGCACACCGGTGGAAGCGATAGGGCACGCTATGCACAAACGACAGTCGAAGTCGAAGGAGTGCGTGTGCCCGACCCGGCGCTGCTGCCGACCATCTCGGTGATCGTGGTCAACTACCGCGGCGCGGACGACACCCTGAACTGCCTGCGCGCGCTCCGGGACGAGCTGGACTACCCGGCCGGGTCACTGCAGATCATCTGCGTGGACAACGACTCCGGAGACGGCAGCGCCGAGCGGATCGGCGCGCTGGACGGCGTGGAGCTGGTGAGGGCGCCGGCGAACCTGGGCTTTGCCGGCGGCTGCAACCTGGGTGCCAGACACGCCGCCGGCACGGTGCTCGCGTTCCTGAACAACGACGCCCGCCCGGATCCCGGCTGGGCGGCCGCCGCGGTCGAGGTGCTGCGGGACGAGCCGGCGGTGGCCGCGGTGGCCAGCCGGGTGCTCGACTGGGACGGCCGCACGATCGACTTCGTCGACGCCGGGATGACCTGGTTCGGCATGGGTTACAAGCGGCACGCCGGCGAGCCGGCGGAGGGCCATGACCGCCCGAGAGACGTGCTGTTCGCCACCGGCTCGGCGATGTTCGTCCGGGCCGGGGTGTTCCGCGAGCTCGGCGGGTTCGACGAGCGGTTCTTCATGTTCTACGAGGACGTCGACCTCGGCTGGCGGCTGAACCTGCGCGGCTGGCGGGTGCGCTACGAGCCGCGCTCGCTGGCCTACCACCGCCACCACGCCTCGGTGTCCACAGTGGACACGCCGGACGGTGCCCGGGAGTGGTACCTGCTCGAGCGCAACGCCCTGGCCACGCTGTACAAGAACTTCTCCGACGCGACCCTGGCCGCCGTGCTGCCCGCGGCGCTGGCCCTGACCGTGCGCCGGGCCACCGCGCGCGGCGAGCTCGACCCGACCCAGCTGGAGATCGTGCACCGGACCGCGGACGAGTCGTCCACCGTGCCGGTGCCGAAGACCACGCTCGCCGGGGTGCTGGCCGTGGACCGGTTCGTCGAGCTGCTGCCGTCCCTGGCCGCCTCCCGCAAGGTCGAGCAGGCCGCCCGGGTCCGGTCCGACGCCGACCTGATCCCGTTGATGCGCAAGGCGATGGAGCCGGCGTTCCCGCTGCCGCGGTACCTGGCCGCGCACGACGTGCTGGTCGACGTGTTCGGCATCGCGGACGTGTTCGACACCCAACGACGCGTCCTGGTGCTCACCGGGGACGCCCTCGGCGAGCGGATGGCCGGCCCGGCGATCCGCGCCTGGCACATCGCCGACGTGCTCGCCGCCGAGCACGACGTCCGGTTGATCACCACGAACCCGGTCTGCGTGCCGCCGGAGGCGCCGTTCACCGTGCGGCGCGCCAACCGCATGCAGCTCGCAGTGCACGTGGACTGGGCGGACGTGGTGGTGCTGCAGGGCCACA
The DNA here is from genome assembly GCF_036002505.1 of Actinophytocola sp. Taxonomy (GTDB): domain Bacteria; phylum Actinomycetota; class Actinomycetes; order Mycobacteriales; family Pseudonocardiaceae; genus DASYTH01. The sequence goes on from NZ_DASYTH010000450.1 coordinate 7,848, forward strand.
CGATGGAGTTCGTGCCGGGCCTGAAGAAACGCGGCTCACGCAAGATCGTGGTGTGCGACATGTACGACCCGATGCACCTGGAACTGCTGGAGCAGGGCCGGGAAGCCGGGGCGGCGGACACCGACGAGCAGCGGCACATCAACCTCAGCGCGGTCAACCGGGTGCTCAACACCCAGCTGCGGCGCGGGGACTTCTTCCTGTGCGCCTCCGAGCGGCAGCGGCACTTCTGGCTGGGGCACCTGGCCGCGCTCGGCCGGCTCACCCCGTCGCTGTACGACAGCGACCCGACCGTGCGCTCGCTGCTCGCCGTGTCGCCGTTCGGCCTGTCCGGCAAGGCACCGCGGCGCACCGGTTCCCCGATCCGGGACGGGATCGAGGGAATCGGCGAGCAGGACCGGATCGTGCTGTGGGCCGGCGGGGTGTACAGCTGGCTGGACCCGCTCACCCTGCTGCGCGCGGTGGAACGGCTTTCCGCCCGCCGCAACGACATCCGGCTGGTGTTCCTCGGCATGCGGCACCCCAACCCGGAGGTGCCGGACATGGACGTGAGTGTCCAAACAAGACAGCTGGCCGGGCGTCTCGGACTGACCGGCAAGCACGTGTTCTTCAACGAGAGCTGGGTACCCTACTCCGAGCGGCAGAACTGGCTGCTGGACGCGGACTGCGGGGTGATCACGCACTTCGAGCACATCGAGACCACGTTCGCCTTCCGCACCCGGGTGCTCGACTACCTCTGGGCGGGGCTGCCGATCGTCACCACCGACGGCGACTCGTTCGCCGACCTGGTGCGCGAGGAGGGGCTCGGCGTGGTGGTGCCCGCCGAGGATCCGGTGGCGCTGGCGAACGCGCTGGAGCGGGCGCTCTACGACGAGGACTTCGCCCGCTCGGCCCGGGAGCGGATCGCGGTGGTGCGCGAGCGGTTCACCTGGGAGACCGCGCTGGCGCCGCTGATCGCGTTCTGCCGCAACCCGGTACCGGCGGCCGACCGGCTGCCTGGTGCGGAACCCTTGGTGCGTAACCGTTCCCTGCCGCCGACCGAGGCGGTGCGCCGGGACCTGGCCCGGGCCCGCCAGTACCTCGACGACGGCGGCGCGGCGGAGCTGGCCAAGCGGGCGGCCGGCCGGGTACGCCGGGTGGCGCGGGAGCTGTGGAGCCGGCGGAGCGGGCCCGATGACTAGCGGCACGTTGCGCGTTCTGATCGACGGCACACCGTTGCTCGGTCCGCGCACCGGCATCGGCCGGTACACCGCGGCGCTGGCCGAGGAGCTCGCCTCGATGTCCGATGTGGACATGCGAGCGGTGGCGTTCACGTTGCGCGGCTGGCGAAAGCTCCGCCGGGTGCTGCCGCACGGCTCACTGGCCCGGGGCATGCCGGTGCCTGCCCGGCTGCTGCGCTGGTGCTGGCTGCGTGCCCCGTTCCCCCCGGTGGAGCTGTTCGCCGGGTTCACCGACGTGGTCCACGGCACCAACTTCGTGCTCCCGGCGGCGTTGCGTGCGGCCGGCGTGCTGACCATCCACGACCTCGCGTTCCTCGACAGCCCCGACGATCTCCCGCCGAGCGACGCCCGGCTGCCGGAGCTGGTGCGCCTGTCCGCCCGGCGCGCCTCCGTGGTCTGCACCGCCACCCAGGCCGTCGCGGACACCGTGATCGAGCGCCTCGACGTGCCCGCCGACAAGATCGCGGTGACCCCGCTCGGCGTCGACCCCGCCTGGTTCACCGCCCGCCCGCCGAGCGAGGCGCTCGCCCGCCGGGTCGGCCTCCCGTCGGAGTATCTGCTCTTCGTCGGCGCCGCCGGCCCCCGCAAGGCCCTCGACTGGCTGCTCAAGGCGCACGAGGTCACCCCCGGCCTGCCGCCTCTGGTCCTCGTCGGCCCCGGCCACACCGCCGCCTCCGACCGCGTCCGCGCCGTCGGCTACCTGTCCGATGTGGACCTCCGCTCGGTGGTCGCCGGCGCCTCCGCCCTCGTCCTCCCGTCCCGCGACGAAGGCTTCGGCCTCCCCGTCCTCGAAGCCCTGGCCTGCGACATCCCCGTCGTCTGCTCCGACGTCCCCGCCCTCCGCGAGGTGTCCGGCGGACACGCCACCCTCGTCCCCTTCGGCGACTTCGAAGCCCTCGGCGCCGCCCTCACCTCCGCCCTGGCATCCCCCTTGCCCCTCACCACCCTCGCCCTGCGCCGCGCCCACGCCGCCGAGTTCACCTGGCACCGCTGCGCCGAGCTCACCGTCGACGCCTACCACCGCGCCGCCGGCTAAGCATCCGTGCCGCGGCGGGCGCGCCGCCGCAGACCTGCGGAAACCGCCAGCGTCACCAACGTCACCCCGGTGACGATCGACCAGATGACCACCAGCATCCCGGCGGCCGGGCTGAGCTGGGCCCCGCAGAACCGCCCGCCCGCTGCGACGAAGATGACCACGTACCCGCCAATGGTCACCGCCGACAGGCCGGCCACGAGCCACGAGAGGCGCCTGGCCCGCCGAACCGCCGCGGTGGCCTGGGCGAACCCCGTCTGTGGTCCCGTCCTCGGCCTGGTCATGGTCACGTCGAACGGGAAAAACACCAGCCCCGTCGCCGATACACCGAGCCCGACCAGCACACCTTGGACGACCGGAGCACCCGCGGCACACCACAGCGCACCGGCCATGCCGGACATGGTCAGCCGGTCCGGAGGTAGAAGGTCAGCGGAGAATGATCCTCACCTGGACGGCCGAAGATGTTCGACGGCGAGAAGTAGTTCGGGGTGGCCGTCGGGTACCTACACCGCTCCACCCTGCCCAGCAGGCGTGCGGGAAGGTCACGGGCGTGGTCGTTTCCCGCCCGCGCCGCTTCGGCGGCGAGCTCGACCGCAGCGTCGAGCACGGCAACGCACAACTTGGCCCCGTCCCGCACGCTGCGGGGATGCAGTGCGACGGCACCGCCGAGGAAATAGGCGACGTTTGGTCCCACCAACTCGTACAGGGCATGCAGGTGCCCGGGATGGACGCCGCCGGCAATGGTGGGCATGGGCCAACCGCGCGTGATCATCTCGTCGTAGCGGCGCGCTGCGCGTGACCAACCCTCCGAGTGGGCTCCCCAGATCGGGCGGCGCTCGTTGGGAAAGGTCGGGCGGCCACCGGGGTAGACGATGTCGGCTCCGCTGAGCGCGAGCAGATCGGTCCAGGTCCGCGGCCCGATCGCCGATGACAGCTGACTTCGGAGCAGCGGGTAGGACGTGACGATCGGCGACCGCCCCCGCGCCGCCGACCGGATGGACTGCAGGCTGGTCAGCCCGTCAAGCCCGCCGTCCACCTTCAGCACCGGCGGCCCGTACGGGGACAGTGTGCTCACCCAGGCGCTCGCCATGCCGACGAGCTTGGGTGTCGGAGTCGAGAGGTTCGGCGAGAAGGCGGTGCGGTGCGGGCCCACCAGCGCCGCCTCGACACCGAGCTCGAGCCATTTTTCGATGGGCGCCGCCGAAAGCGCGAGGCTTCTGGTGTCCAGTTCGACGATGTTGAATCCCGTGCCGAGCACGTCAAGGGTGAGCTGCCGGATCTCGGCGAAGGTGGGACCGACCCTGGGCTTGAGCGAGAATGCCAGCAGCGGTTTGCCCGTCGGGAGGCGGAAGGCCGCCCGTATCGACCGGATGTCATGTGCTGAGCCGCGGAACTGGTTGATGGCGGTGGCACGCAGACCGTCGGGTAAGTCGATGCTCGACACGTTCACGTTCAACCACTGACAGCCAGAGACCTCGGTCGGGAAGATGTCCCCGGACAGCAGGTTCACCAGGTGCTGCAACCCACCGTTGCCCACCGGGAACAGTTCGGCCGGCAATCCGAGGTCGAAGTCGACCTTGGCGTAGGAGCCGCTGGGTTCCCATTTGTCGTTCGACAGGCGGGCGCGCAGCCGCTCCATCGGCCGCAGGTGCCGCGGATACTCATCGAACGAGCCCTCGACGGCGTTGGCGACGCACTGCTTGATCGACGCCTCGATCGCGTTCCCGCTGGGAACCTTGCCGCCCTGGCTGAGACGTGCCGAGACATGAACCACTATCACGCTTCACTCGCCCTCGACCTGCCCCCACATTCCCACGCACGGTGCGGCTACCTGCCGGAAGGTTTCAGTACGAACACCACGATACCCAGCTTCTCCTTGTCGGGTGGATAGATGGTGCGGAGCAGTCGCAACGCCTCGTGCGAGTCGGTCCCGGGCAGAATCCGATCGATGTCCTCATGGCTGAGCAGGTCGGCAAAACTGTCGTAGTTGCGAACGTCGGCGACGTCGCACAGCATGGTGCTGGTCCGGGAGAAGAGTTTCAACTGATCACCGGTCCGAATGGATCGGACGTGGTCGTAGCCGACCCGAACCTCAAGGGTCTTCTGACCCTTCGCAATCATGTCCAAGTAGGACTCACGGATTCTCAACCTCTTCAACAGCGCGTCCTTGCCTAGGGGACACCCCCATTGCTGGGTGACGACGGCGTCACTGTACGCGCCGGGCAGCAACGCCTCGAACTCCCAGCCGGCCTCCTGCAGGACCGCCACCTCACCTGGGTCGGGAGCGATGTGCACATACACTTTCCGTCCACGCTCAGCGAGCAGTTCCGGGAGATCCACGATCAGCGCTCGGAAGGCGTCCGCGTCCGCGGCGGCGATCGGCATGACCTTGACGGCGTCACCTTTCTTGCGAGTCAATATCGCCGCACCCCGGTGCCGACCAAGCCGGTCTTTCGCGCCGAACACCCAGGTCGGTTCACAGTGGACACTGACTCCGGCGCGAAGCGACTCGAGCCAGTCCACATCCGCGCCGTCGACGTGCCCGGCGATGCCGTCGAGCAGCAGGCTGCGGGCAAGCAGCCAGTCGTGGTTGTCGGTGACCTCGGCAACGGAGATCAACCCTGCACGGTCGGACTCATCTTCGGGCGGGCAGAGCGACCGCCGCAGGAGGATCTCCGTATGCCCGTCCTTGTACTGCCCTTCGGAGCGGCCACAGTCCACGAAACCGCACTGGCGAAAGAACGCCAGCGCGTCGTGATTCTCCTTGGCGACCGTGCAGTAGAGCTGGCGTGCGCCTGCCTTGCGCGCTTCGTCCTCGGCGGCGTTCAGCAGCGTGGCGCCGAGGCCGCGATTGCGGTGGTTGCTCGGGTACAGGATCAATGGGCTGATCTTGCAGGTGGCCTGGCGCTTGAAGACCAGGTTGAGCAGCCCGACCCGTTGCCCTCCCTGCCAAAGGACCATGAGAAGTTGCCGGGTGGACAGCAGGCCGCGCAGATCCTCGCCGCCGGCGAGATGCGTGTCGACCAGCCGGCGAGCGTGGGCAGCATGATCGCCTCCATAGAACGGACGCAACGCGTGCTCGAATGCCTCGATCACGTAGGCCGTGTCGGCGGCGCTGGCATTCCGTACCAGCGGTGGCATCTGACCGGTCAGGTCGGCTTCATCGTTGCCGGGCAACATGGCGTTGATCTCAATTCAGCCGCGCGCTGTTGGGAACAAATTGTCGCACAGCCGGGCCGGTCATCTCCAGAAGCGGCACACATTGGCACGTAATGGGGCGCCCACTTAAAGCACCATCCGTAACCCTGGCCCGAACCAACGGAATCGATTGGGTGACGGCTCGCCCACACGTGGGTGACGGGCACCGCATCCGTGGTGCGCAATCGGGGTATGACCCGACTTCTGACCGGTCGGAGTGCACACATGGATGGGGGGCGAGATCAACAATTTCAACCGATCGACTGAGTTCGACACCGATCTCAAGATCAGGAATGCACGGCCGGCCGGACACCGGGCCGGAGCGAGAATCAGTCCGCAGACCGAATCGCTGATGTCCCATTGCTGTCAACCCCCGGCACGCGCCGCCGCCGGCGAACTCGGCCTCGACGCACGCCGGGACGGCTTCCCACTGGCCTAGCATGGCCGACGAACGAGAAGGAGGTCGGCAACGGATGGTGATGGTGCGGGCAGCTGTGGTGGCGGGGCGGGATGCTGCGGTTGAGGTGCGGGAGGTGACCCTGCCGGAGCCGGCGGACGGCCAGGTGCGGGTGCGGGTGGCGGCCGCGGGGATCTGCCATTCGGACCTGTCGATGGTGAACGGGACACTGCGGCCGTCGTTTCCGTTGATGTTGGGGCATGAGGCGTCGGGTGTGGTCGCCGGGGTGGGGGCCGGCGTGACGAACGTGCGTCCGGGTGACCGGGTGGTGGTGAACTGGGCGCCACCGTGCCGGCGGTGCTGGTTCTGCCTGCACGGGGAGCCGCAGCTGTGCAAGGCGGTCGAGGGCATCGCCAGCGTGCCGGGCGGCGGCACCCTGGAGGACGGGTCGGAGGTGCACCGGGCGCTCGGCGTCGGGGCGTTCGCCGAGGAGGTGGTGCTGTCCAGCACCGGGGTGGTACCGCTGGCGGACGGGGTGCCGCTGGACGTGGCGGCGCTGCTCGGCTGCGCGGTGCTGACCGGCGTCGGTGCCGTGCGCAACACCGCCCGGGTCCGCGCCGGCGAGTCGGTCGTGGTGATCGGCCTCGGCGGCGTCGGCCTGTCCGCGATCGCCGGCGCCCGGCTGTCCGGGGCCGGCCCGATCATCGCGGTGGATGTCTCCCCGGACAAGGAGAAGATCGCCAGCGCCGCCGGTGCCACCCACTTCATCGCCGCGCATGACAAGCAGGCCAAGGACATCCGCGCGCTGACCGGCGGGCGCGGCGCCGACCACGCCTTCGAGTGCGTGGGCCGCTCCACCACCATCCGGGCGGCCTGGTCCTGCACCCGCCGCGGCGGCCAGGTCACCGTGGTCGGCGTCGGCCGGCTCGACGACGAGGTCACCCTCAGCGCCCTGGAGATCTACCACTTCGCCCGCACCATCGCGGTCTCCGTCTACGGCTCCGGCGACGCCGACCGCGACATCCCCTGGCTCGCCGAGCAGATCACCCTCGGCCACCTCAACCTCGAACCCCTGGTGTCACACCGGATCGGCCTCGACGGCGTCAACGACGCCTTCCGCCGCATGGAATCCGGCATCGGCGCCCGCTCACTGCTGGTGTTCGGTGCCTGATTGGCTCGCTCCGCTCGCGTGAGCGGGCCGTGACGCGATGTCTTCCTTCGTGCGCTGCTCGGTCGCTCGTTCCTCGCTCCCTGCGCTGCTCCTCAGTCCAGACACCGCCGGCCCGCTCGAAACTCCTAGACCAGTGAGGGAAACGCCGTAGCCAAGGCGGATCGCCAGTCCGGCAACGGGGTGAGGCCCGCCGCCTGCCAGGTCTTGTTGGACAGCACGGAGTACGCCGGGCGCGGCGCCGGGCGCGGGAACTCGTCGGTGGTACAGGGGCGCACTCGCGAAGGGTCGGCCCCCAGCTCCTCGAACACCGCGCGGGCCAGGCCGTACCAGGTGGTTTCGCCGGTGCCGGTGCAGTGCAGCAGCCGGGTGTCCGGTGCGGCACCGGTGCTCACCCGGCGGGCCAGCTCGAGCAGGCCCCGGGCCAGGTCTGCGGTCCACGTCGGCGAGCCGCGCTGATCGTCCACAACGGACACCGGGTCGTCGGACCCGGCGAGCCGGATCATGGTGCGCACGAAGTTGCGGCCGAAGGCGCCGTACACCCAGGCGGTGCGGACCACCCAGGCACGCGCGCCGGAACCGAGCACGGCCTCCTCACCGGCCAGCTTCGTCTGCCCGTACACCGAGCGCGGCCCGACCGGATCGTCCACTTCGTACGGACGGGTGCCGTCGCCGGGGAACACGTAGTCGGTGGAGACGTGGATCAACGGCACGCCGCGGGACGAGCAGGCGGCGGCCAGCACCCGCGGTCCGTCCGCGTTCACCGCGAACGCCCGCGCCCGGTGCGTCTCGGCGTCGTCCACCGCGGTGTACGCCGCCGCGTTGACCACCACCGGGGCCAGCCCGGCGGCGCGCGCCTCGTCGACCAGGGCGGTCACCGCCTCGACCACGGCCCCGGCCTGGGTCAGGTCCAGGGTGGCACACCCCGGCGCGCGCACCAGCACTCCGTCACCCGCCAGCGCCGCCAGTTCCCGGCCGAGCTGGCCCGCGCCGCCGGGCACCAGGACGGCGATCCCATCGGACACGGTGTCTCCCAGTTCGCTCCCGCGAGGCCGCAGATGCTGTCGCCTTCCCTCGTCCGCTGCTCGGTGCTCGTTCCTCGCACCTGCGCTGCTCCCCAGTCCAGGCGACAGCGCGGCCTCGCTCCCGCTCACGATCAGGCTCCCGGCAGTGCGGCCGCTTCCTTCAGCGAACCCCACCAGGACCGGTTGTCCCGGTACCACCGAACGGTGCCGGCCAGCCCCTCGTCGAACGGCACCAGCGGCTCGTACCCCAGCTCCGTGGTGATCTTGGTGATGTCCACCGAGTAGCGCCGGTCGTGCGCCTTCCGGTCGATCACCGGCTGGATCATCGACTCGTCCGCGCCCAGCGCCGCGACCAGCCGGTGGGTCAGCTCCCGGTTGGTGATCTCGGTGCCGCCGCCGATGTTGTAGATCTCGCCCGGCCGCCCCAGGTCCGCCACCAGCTGGATGCCCCGGCAGTGATCGTCCACATGCAACCAGTCGCGCACGTTCAGCCCGTCGCCGTAAAGCGGAACCTTCTTGCCGTCCATCAGGTTCGTCACGAACAGCGGGATGACCTTCTCCGGGAACTGGTAGGGCCCGTAGTTGTTGGAGCACCGGGTGATGCACACCGGGAGCCCGTGCGTGCGGAAGAACGAGCGGGCCACCAGGTCGGAGGAGGCCTTGGACGCCGAGTACGGCGAGTTCGGCTCCAGCACGTGGGTTTCCGGCCACGAGCCGTGCTCGATCGAGCCGTACACCTCGTCGGTGGACACGTGCACGAACTTCCGCACCCCGGCGTCCACCGCGGCCTGCAGCAGCGTGTGCGTGCCGAGCACGTTGGTGAGCACGAAGTCGGCGGCACCCAGGATCGAACGGTCCACATGCGACTCCGCGGCGAAGTGCACGACCAGGTCGACGCCCGCCATCAGCTCGCCGACCAGCGCCGCGTCACAGATGTCGCCCTGCGTGAAGCGCAGCCGCGGGCTGCCCGCCACCGGCTCGAGGTTCGCCAGGTTGCCCGCGTAGGTGAGCTTGTCCAGCACGACCAGCTCGGCGTCGGCCACGCTCGGGTAGGCGCCGGACAACGCCTTCCGCACATAGTTGGACCCGATGAACCCGGCCCCGCCGGTCACCAGCACTCGCATGGTCCTACCCCTCATCCGCGTCACGCCCGCCCATCGCTCACCCAACCGCGAGTGTTTCACGCCGGACAACCGGTACGGCCGCCACCGCGTACTACAGGTAGCAGCGGTTTAACACCGAGATCAGTATTGTCGGTGGTCCGGGGCGGGCCGGGGACGGGGAGAGCACGCGTGGACGAATCTGCGCAGGAGATCGCGGAGGAACCGGACGCGGGCGGGTCTGATCAGGCCGCGTCGCGCTCGCGCCGCGTCTGGCTGCGCCAGGTCGGCCTCGGCACCGGCCGGACGCTGGCCGCCCTCGTCTCGGTCGGCGTGCTCGGCACCATGGGTTACGGCTGGTGGGCGTTCGGTGACGTGGACGAGGCCACGGTCACCACCGACGTGATCGATCCGCAGGTGGCCGAGGCGGACAACCACCACGTCCCGCTCGACGGCGCGGTGGACATGCTGCTGGTCGGCATGGACAGCCGCACCGACGCCTACGGCAACCCGCTGCCCAAGGCGGTCATGGACCTGTTGCACGCCGGCATCAACGACGGCGAGCGCAATACCGACACCATGATCCTGGTGCACATCCCGGTGGACGGCACCCGCGCGGTGGCGTTCTCCTTCCCGCGCGACTCCTGGGTGGAGATCGCCGGCGGGTTCGGCAAGCACAAGCTGAACTCGGCGTTCGCCTACGCCTACAACAACGCCCGCGGCAAGCTCAACCGGACCGTGACGGACAGCAAGGAGCTCGAGGCGCAGGCGGCCGCCGTCGGCCGGAAGAACCTGATCGCCACGGTCGAGCAGCTGATCGGCAATGCGGTGACCATCGACCGGTACGCCGAGGTGAACCTGGCCAGCTTCTACGAGATCACCCAGGCCATCGGCGGCGTCGACGTGTGCCTGAACGCGCCCGTGGACGAGCGGAAGTCGGGCGCGCGGTTCCCGGCCGGCCGGCAGACGATCTCCGGCGCGCAGGCGCTTTCCTTTGTGCGCCAACGTTACGAGCTGCCCAACGGCGACCTGGACCGGATCGTGCGCCAGCAGGTGTTCCTCGGCGCGCTCGCCGGGAAGGTGCTCTCCGCGGACATGCTGACCAGCCCCACCAAGGTTCGCGAGCTGATCAGCGCGGTGCAGCGGTCGGTGGTGCTCAGCAAGGGCTGGGAGCTGTCCACGTTCGCCGCCCAGATGCAGGGCCTGTCCAGCGGGAACATCGACTTCTACACGATTCCCACGCAGGGCGCGGCCAAGATCGGCGGCGCGGACGTGATCCGGGTGGATCCGGCCGAGGTGCACCAGTTCGTGGCCGCGCTCACCAACGACGGCACCTCGGAGCGCAACGACTCCCCCGACCTGGGCACGACGCCGGGCCCGACCGGCACCACGACCACCACGCGGACACCGGTCACGACCACCACCCCGCCGGCCGTGACCCCGCCGGCGCTGCAGCCCGGCTCGATCACCGTCGACGTCCGCAACGCCGCGCAGACCAGGGGCCTGGCCGGGACGGTGGAGGACCGGTTGGTGCGCCTCGGTTTCCGGCGCGGCACCACCGGAGACGCGGCGGTGCAGGCGGTTTCCGTGATCCAGTACCCGTCCGGCGAGCAGTACAGCGCCCAACTCGTGGCAAACGCGCTCGGCCAGCAGCTCGCGTTCGAGCCCGACCTGAGCCTGACCCCGGGACACGTTCGGGTGATTCTGGGCACGGATTACCCGACCGTGCAGCCGCAGGGCTTCGCCGCCCGGGCGCCGACCACCTCGAGCCCGCCGGCCACGACCAGCACCAACCAGCCCACGCCCATCGTCGCCGGCAGGTTGACCTGCGTGAACTAGATCGCTGAGCCGGCCGGCGCAATCCCTCCGGCCCGGGCTCGCGGTTCGTTAGCCTTGTCGTGGACGGGTTTCAGGGAGGTGCGGGTGGACGCGGAGCGGGGCTGGTTCGATGGCACCGTCGAGCCGTCCCCGGAGCCCGTGCCCGATCTGGAGTCGGCGCCGACCGAGTTCACCCCGGCCGTCGGCACGGTCCTCGACGACGAGTCCGCCGACGTCACCGAGGAAGATGCCGGCGAAGCCGACGAGGCCGGCACAGCTGAGCCGGACGAGCCACCGCCGCGCCGGCGCCCACCGGCCCTGCTGATCACCGGTCGGGCCCTGCTCGCGCTGGTGTCCGCGGCCACGCTGGTGGCCATGGCCCTGCTCTGGGCCAGGGTGGACCAGATACAGAGCAGCGTGAACACCACCGACGCGCTGGCCGAGGCCCAGAAGCAGCCGGACGCACCGCCCCCGGACGACGGGGCGAACGACATCCTCATCGTCGGCAGCGACACCCGAACCGACCTGCAGGGCAACCCGCTGCCCGCCCGGATCGTCAAGCAGGAGCTGCGCACCGACCCCACCGACGGCACGCTCAACACCGACACGCTGATCCTGCTTCGCCTGTCCCGCAACGGAGGCCGAAGCGTCGCCGTGTCAATCCCGCGAGACACCTCGGTGCCGGCACCGAACCTGGGCAAGGACCAGAAGGTCAACGGCGTGTTCGGGATCACCAAGGAGAAGGCGCTCGAGCAGATGCGCCGCGAGGGCGTGAAGGACCGGGCGAAGCAGGAGCGGGACTCGGACAGCGCCGGCCGCGCGGCGCTCATCCAGTCCGTGCAGCTGCTCACCGGGGTGCGGATCGACCACTACACCGAGATCACGCTGTACGGCTTCTACCTGCTCACCAAGGCTATCGACGGCGTGGACGTGTGCCTCAACCACGCCACCAGCGACCCGGACTCGGGCGCGAACTTCCGCAAAGGCCCGCAGACCGTCCGCGGCGCCGATGCGGTTTCCTTTGTGCGCCAACGCAAGAACCTGCCGCGCGGGGACCTGGACCGGATCGTGCGGCAGCAGACGTTCCTGGCCTCGGCGATGAACAAGGTGCTCTCCGGCGGCACCCTCACCGACACCGGCAAGCTCAACGCGCTCGCCGACGCGGTGTCCAAGTCCGTGGTCATGGATCCGGGCCTGCAGTTCCTGGACCTGGTCAACCAGGCACAGGCGCTGGCCAACGGCCAGGTCGGGTTCGTGACGATCCCGGTCACCGGCGTCGGCGCGCGCAACGACCGCGGCCAGAGCATCATCACCGTCGACATCCCCGCGGTGAAGGCCTACATCGCGGCCCTGATGTCGGGGACACCGCCGCCGGCCGCGCCTCCCCCACCGGAGGCGCCGGGCCTGCGCGGCAAGCCCCTGCTGAACCTTTCGGGCCTGCGGGCAGCCGCCTACGCCGTCCCCTGTATCGACTGACGGGAGCACCGTTGAGCATCACCGAGGCCCTGCTCGGACCGCTGCGGGCGGCCGCCCCGTCCCGCCCGCTGATCACCCACTACGACGACGCCGCCGGCACCCGCGTCGAGCTTTCCGTTGCCACACTGGCAAACTGGGCGGCCAAGACGGCTAACTGGCTGACCGCCGAGCACGACCTCGAGCCCGGCGACCCGGTGGCCGTGCTGCTTCCCGCGCACTGGCAGGCCGCCGGCATCCTGCTCGGCGCCTGGTGGTGCGGCGCGACGGTCACCAATGGCCGTGGTGACGCGCGGGTCGTGTTCGTGCCGCCCGGTGTCGCCGCCAGTGGCGCGGAAGCCGTCGCGGTGGTGTCCCTGGACCCCATGGGCCGCGACCTCGGCTCGCCTGACGGCGTCGTCGACTTCGTCGCCGAGGCCCGCCTGCACGGCGACGACTTCGTTGCCCTGTCCGAGGTTCCCGGCAGCACACCGGCGCTGCTCGAATCCACAGTGGACGAAGTATTGGCGACCGCCCGCGAACGCGCGGCCACACTGGAGATCTCACCGGGTGCCCGCGTTCTTTCCACTGTGGACTGGACGTTCCCGGAAGGGGTCACCGACAGCCTGCTGGCCGTGCTCGCCGGCGGCGGCTCCCTGGTTCAGGTCACGCATGCGGATCCGGCCAAGCTGCCGGGCCACCGGGCGGCCGAGCGCACCACCGTCGAGCTGACCGAACCGTGACCTCATGAGCACGAGACGAGCCAGCCGTGTCTCGCGCCGGCGCAGTCATGATGCGCGCTCACGAAGCCGACCGAGCCGAACTCCTGCGCGGTGACCCCGGCGGGCGCCTCGCCGCGGTCATCCTCTGGCTCAGCAGCAGCCGCTACCGCACCCGCAACCGATCACGTCGTCGCACATCGAGCTCCACCTCCTTCCCGTTCATCGGTGGACACCAGGACCCCGGGCTCACATCGGGACAGCCGCCGTCCGGCAACGAGGCCAGCGTGCGGGTCAACTCCGCCCGCAGCGCGGTCAACCTCGTCAGCTCGTCGTCCAACTCCTCGATGTGCCGGCGCAGCAGGTGCTCAGCCGGCTCACACGGACACACCCCGGTATCCCTGACTTCCAGCAGCTCCGCGATCTCCCGCAACCGCAACCCGAACCGCTGGCACCCCTGGATGAACCGCACCCGGTCAACCGCGTCCGCCGGGTAGATCCGGTAACCGGCCCCCGTCCGCGGCGGCGGCTTCAGCAACCCGGCCCGCTCGTAGTACCGGATCGTGTCCGGCCGAACCCCCACCACCCCGGCCAGCTCCGCAACCCTGAGTCCCGCCTCCGCACTCGTCACGGTGTCGACGGTAAACCTTGGAGCGCACTCCAAAGTCAAGCCAGCGCTACCCGCCAGACCGGAAAATCCAGGAAGTGGTTGCCGAACCGCTCCTGCGACTCCAGAATCTCCCGCGGGTCCGCCTGCCCCCGGATGACCTTGAACAAGTGCGGTGAACGACGCTTTCATCACGCCCAGCGCGAGGAAAGACGCGTTCATCGCACCTTGAGCAGGTGGCGGGCCATGACCAGGCGCTGGATCTGGTTGGTGCCTTCGTAGATCTGAGTGATCTTGGCGTCGCGCATCATGCGTTCTACGGGGAAGTCCTGGGTGTAGCCGGCGCCGCCGAAGAGTTGGACGGCGTCGGTGGTGACGGACATGGCGGTGTCGGACGCGAAGGTTTTGGCGGCGCTGGATTGGAAGGAGGCGTTGGGGGCGCGGCGTTCCACGGCGGAGGCGGCGGCGTAGACCAGGTGGCGGGCGGCTTCGATGCGCATGGCCATGTCGGCGAGCATGAACTGGATGGCTTGGAAGTCGGCGATGCGGCGGCCGAACTGTTTGCGTTCTTTGACGTAAGCCACCGCGGCGTCCAGGGCGCCTTGGGCGATGCCGAGGGCTTGGGCGCCGATGGTGTGGCGGGTGTGGTCGAGGGTGGCAAAGGCCAATCGGAGACCCTGGCCGGGTTGGCCGATGATGCGGTCCGCTGGAATTGTGCAGTCCTCGAAGTAGATTTCGCGGGTGGGGGAGCCTTTGATGCCGAGTTTGCGTTCCTTGGGGCCGACCACGAAACCGGGGTCGTCGGCATGGACCATGAACGCGGAGATGCCGTCGGCGGGTTTGGCGGCCGACGGGTCGGAGACGGCCATGACGGTGTACCAGGTGGACTCGCCGGCGTTGGTGATCCAGCACTTGGTGCCGTTGAGGACCCACACGTCCCCGTCCAGCACGGCGCGGGTGCGCATCGCGGCCGGGTCGGAGCCGGCCTCGCGCTCGGACAGCGCGTAGGACGCCAGGGCGCCGGCGGCGATGTCGGGCAGCACCAGGCGCTTCAGCTCCGGAGAACCGCCGAGGATCAGGTTCATGGTGCCGAGCTTGTTGGCCGCGGGGATCAGCGACGAGGACGCGCAGACCCGCGCGACCTCCTCGACCACGATGTTGGCGGCGACCGCGTCCGCACCCTGCCCGTCGTACTCCTCGGGGATGTGCGGCGCGCTGAAACCGGCCTTGGCCAGCGCGTTGTTCGCCTCGACCGGGAACCGCGCGTGCTCGTCGACGTCGGCCGCGTACGGCGCGATCTCCTTCTCCGCGAGCGCCCGGACGGCCTCGCGCAACGCCTCGTGCTCCTCGCCGAGCTGGTACAACTCGTACACCCGTCCGACCTCCGCTCGCACCCGCCGCCGCGGCCCATGTTAGCGGTCGTTTACTAGGACGTCCGGGTGAGTTCCGGCACCAGGCCCTCACGACTCCAGCGACAACCGCAAAGCCTCGTCCTTTTGAACCACGAGCCGCTGGAGGCCGGCTTGAAACTCGGCGATGCGGTCCCGCAGCGCCGGGTCGGAGGCGGCCAGCACGCGCACCGCGAGCAGCCCCGCATTCCGTGCGCCACCAACGGAAACCGTGGCCACCGGGACCCCCGCCGGCATCTGCACGATGGACAGCAGCGAGTCCAGCCCGTCCAGGTATTTCAACGGCACCGGCACGCCGATCACCGGCAGCACCGTCGCCGAGGCCACCATCCCGGGCAGGTGCGCCGCGCCCCCGGCCCCGGCGATGATCACCCGCAGCCCCCGCCCGGCGGCGTCCCGGGCGTACTCGAGCATCCGAAACGGGGTGCGGTGCGCGGAGACCACGCTCACCTCGTACGGCACCCCGAACTCCGCCAGCGCGTCGGCGGCCGCCCGCATCACCGGCCAGTCCGAGTCGCTGCCCATGATCACGCCGACCACAGGATCAGTGGATGTCATAACCGTCCAGCCATTCGCCGTGGGAAACCCAGTGCGCCGCCAGCCGCGCGCGTTCCCGCACCTCGGCCATCGAACGGCCGAGCATCGTCACGTGCCCGATCTTGCGCCCCGGCCGCTCCTGCTTGCCGTAGTAGTGCACGTGCGCGTCCCGGAACCGGGCGAACAGGTGGTGCAGCCGCTCGTCCGCCCCCCTCGCCGGAGCCGACGGCGCACCGAGCACGTTCGCCATGACCACCGCCGGCGCCAGCACGTCCGTCGCACCGAGCGGGTAGTCCAGCACCGCCCGCAGGTGTTGCTCGAACTGCGAGGTGCGCGCGCCCTCGATGGTCCAGTGCCCCGAGTTGTGCGGGCGCATGGCCAGCTCGTTCACCACGACACCCGCGGCCGTGTCGAACAGCTCCACCGCCAGCACCCCCACCACTCCCAGCTCGTCGGCCACCCGCAGCGCCATCTCCTGCGCCGCCGCGGCACTCTCCGCGGAGAGCCCCGGAGCGGGCGCCAGCACCTCGACGCAGATCCCGTCCGACTGCACGGTCTCCACCAGCGGCCAGCACGCCCCCTGCCCGAACGGCGACCGCGCCACCAGCGCGGCCAGCTCCCGCCGCATCGCCACCCGTTGCTCCACCAGCAGCGGCGTACCCGCCTCCAGCAGCCGGGGCACCACGGATCGCGCCTCGTCCGCATCGGAAAGCATCCACACACCGCGCCCGTCGTACCCGCCCCGGCAGGCCTTGAGCACGCACGGCCACCCGTGCGCGTCGCCGAACTTGACCACCTCGGCGACCTCGGACACCGCGGCGAACTCCGGCACCGGCACGCCCAGCGCCGCCAGCTTCTCCCGCATCACCAGCTTGTCCTGGGCGTGCACCAGCGCGTCGGGTCCGGGATGAACGGTCACGCCCTCGGCCACCAGCGCACGCAGGTGCCCGGTGGGCACGTGCTCGTGGTCGAACGTGAGCACGTCGCACCCGTGCGCGAACGAGCGCAGCGCGGCCAGGTCGGTGTGCGCGCCGATCACCACGTCCGGGGTGACCAGCGCCGCGGGGTCGGCCACCGACGCCGCCAGCACGTGCAGCGACTGGCCGAGCGCCACGGCGGCCTGGTGGGTCATCCTGGCCAGCTGCCCGCCGCCGACCATGCCCACGACGGGAAAACCGGTCCTAGGGTCCACGATCAGGGGAGAGTACCGGCAGCCGGACCAGCACAAACGCGCCGGCTATGAGGTACACGCTGCCGGGCACGAAGTCCACCGGCGACCATTGCAGCGCGGGCCCGACGCCGAGGATCAGCAGCAGGCCGAGGACGAACACGGCGACGAGGGCGCCGGGACCGGCCAGCACGCGGAGCCGGGCCCGGCCCGCCGGCAGCGGCTCGGGCAGCCGGGCCAGCAGGTACACGACCAGCGGCACCGCCCACACCCAGTGGTGCGTCCAGGACACCGGGCTCACCAGCAGCCCGAAGAACGCGGTCATCAGCAACGCCGGCACCTCCTGGCCGCGCCGGTGCAGCCGGCGCACGGCCAGCGCGACCGGAACGGCCAGCAGCGCGCCGATGGCCAGCGCCACGGTCAGCGACCACGGCGCGCGGTCGGTCAGCCGCAGCATCAGCCCGTTCAGCGACTGGTTGACGCCCCAGTGGATCGGACCGGTGCGCTCGGGGTCGAACACCGCGTCGGACCAGTACCGGGCGACGTCGTGCGGGATCACCAGCAGCAGCAACGCCTGCAGGCCGGCGAACGTCCCCGTGGCGCGCAGCGCGTCGGCCCACCGGCGGGTCAGCAGCAGGTACGGCACGAAGATCAACGGGGTGAGCTTGACCGCCGAGGCCGCCCCGATGAGCACCCCGGAAAAGCGCGAACCCTTGAGCACCAGCACGTCCAGCACCACGAACGCCATCAGGACCAGGTTGATCTGCCCGAGCAGGATCGTGCGGCAGACCGGCTCGAAAGCGATGAACAGCACCGGAAGCAGCACCGTGGCCCGGGCCGGGGTCAGCCACGACGGCCGGTGCGGCAGCGCGCCGGCGACCACCCGGACCACCAGCACCAGGCTGAGCATCGACACGACGGCGAGCAGGCCCCAGGAGACCTGGGTGGGAAACAGCGCCATCGGGGTGAACAGCAGTGCCGCGATGGGTGGGTAGGTGAACGGCAGCCGCGCCCAGGACGGCTGCGCGGACAGCGACATCGCGTCGTAGAGCGGCTCGCCGTGCAGCAGGGCCACCGCCCCGGACCGGTACACGGTGCTGTCCACCCCGAGCGGCCAGTCGATCAGCCAGCCCACCACGCCGAGCAGCAGCAACACCGCCGGCGCCACGAGAACCCCGGGCCTCGTCCGGATACGCAGGGGCGCCAGGGTCACGGTCCTCAAGGTTAGCCATGGCCTGGTGAGAATGCCCTGAAGGCGGCCTTCAGGGCACTGAACGTCCCGAAGGCCGCCTTCAGGGCATTCGGGCGCCGGGTCAGGCGCCGGCGAGGTTCCGGATCAGGTGGGCGGCGTCCTCCTCGCGCTCCGGCAGGCTGACCACCCGCAGGTCCGGGCGCCGGGCGGAGTCCAGTTGCGGGTCGGTGTGCAGCCGCTCGTTGATCAACCAGCCGGCGGTCAGCGCCCGCTCGGCGAAGGCGGGCTCGCGGTCGGCCAGCACGACGGCGACGGACGGGCCCAGCACGGCGGAGCTCTCCCCGCCGTTGAACACCTCCCGGAGCACGTCCGCGACCAGCACCATGGCCATCAGTCGCGGCCAGCCCACCACGTCGGCGAGGTCCAGGGTGACCACCAGGAGCACGTGGTCCTCGCGCACGTGCCGGCCGTCCCGCACCGCCCGGCGGTACAGCTCGCCGAGCCGGGTGCGCAGGTAGGCCTCGGTGGCGAGGCCGGTCAGCCCGTGCGTGGCCGTGGGCCGGGCGAGCTCACCGAGCGACTCGTCCGCCCAGGCCAGCGCGGCCACCCGGAGCAACCGGGCCGGTGTGGCGTCCGGGTCGGCCGAGACCAGCCCGTCGGCGCTGCCCGGATGGCTGATCACCGCGTGCAGCGCGGCCAGGTCGGTGAGCGTCTCGCCCAATCCGGCACCGGCCTGGGCCCGGGCACGGGCCAGGCTGTCCAGCGCCTCGCACACGGCGTCCAGCTGGCCCCGGCGCACCACCGACGCGCACACCGCGTCCACTTCGGGCAGGGACCAGTCGCTGGGGAACCGCCAGCCGTTGGCGATGCTCGCCGTGCGCCAGCGGGCCCGGAGGATCCGCAGCTCACGATCGGTGCTGTCGGGGCCGCCCCGGGACGAGCGCGGCCCTGCCTCGCGTACCGCCAACTGACACCTTCCCTCCGCCCGGTGAGATCCCATGGTTGCAACGTTTCGGCCCACCGCCCGTGACGCAGTTCCGGCCAACTCGTTGGGAGAGTGGCCAAACACAAGACGGCTCTTGCGGATACCCCCATCCGTTGGGCCGATTCGGTGACTGGATGGTGCGGTCACGCTCCGCATCGGCCACACTGAGCGCGGGAGGGCGTCTGGCCGTTGCCGCCGGGGGGCTGGCAGCGGCCATACGCTGCGAGTTTGAGGAGGACCGTGGCTGCAGTTCCGGCAGAGGTGCAGGGACCCAGTGACGCCGAGCTGATCGATGCCGTCCGTAAGGGGACCCTGTCCGCCTACGGCGAGCTCTACGAGCGGCACGTCGCGTCCGCCTACAACCTCGCCCGCCAGCTGACCCGCTCCCCGGCCGAAGCCGACGACCTCGTCTCCGAGGCCTTCGCCAAGGTCATGGAGACCCTCAAGGCCGGCCGCGGACCCGACTCGGCCTTCCGCGCCTACCTGCTCACCGCACTGCGCCACACCGCCTACGACAAAACCCGCCGCGACAAGCGCATCGAGCTCTCCGACGACGTCGGCGAGGTCTCCGGCATCAACCCCGAACAGATCAGCCAACCGTTCAGCGACCCCGCCGTCGCCGGACTCGAACGCTCCCTGGCCGCCCGCGCCTTCGCCCGCCTGCCCGAACGCTGGCAAGCCGTGCTCTGGCACACCGAGATCGAAGGCCAGTCCCCCGCCGAGGTCGCCCCCATCCTCGGCCTCACCCCCAACGGCGTCTCCGCCCTGGCCTACCGCGCCCGCGAAGGCCTCAAACAGGCCTACCTGCAGGTCTACCTCGCCGAGACCACCGCCGAAAACTGCCGGGCCACCACCGACCGGCTCGGCGCCTGGACCCGCGACGGGCTCTCCAAGCGGGAGAAAGCCCAGGTCGAAGCCCATCTGGACGGCTGCGCCAAATGCCGGGCGCTGGCCGCAGAACTCGCCGACGTGAACAGCGCGCTGCGCCTGCACATCGCGCCGCTGGTGCTGGGCACCGGAGCGGCGGGTTACCTGGCCGTGGCCGGCACCGCGACCGGCGGGGCCATCGCCGGCGGGGCGGTCGCCGCGGGAGCCGCCGCCGGCGCCGCCGGTAGCGCGGGGGGCAGCGGTGGCGGTGGGGCCGCCGCGGGAGCCTCGGTGCCCCGCCAGTTCATCGGGGTGGGCGCGGCCACCGCGGCGCTGGCCGCCGCGATCGTGGTCGGGCTGACCTCGGGCGGCGGGCAGCAGATCCCGAACGCGCAGCCGCAGCCCCAGGTCCAGCAGCCCACGCGGACGCCGAACTCACCGGCACCGCCCACCGCGGCGCCTCCGGCACCCACGACCCAGCCGCCCACACCGCCGGCGACCACCACGCCGCCGGCCGCACCGACGTCGCCGGCCAGCCCACCGGCGCCCGGCGCACCAAGCCTGTCGGCCAGCCCGCCGGCGGTGCCGATCTCGCTGATCGCCGGCGGGGACGCGGTGGACCTGCCGATCCTGGTACAGAACACTGGCGGCAGCGTCTCCGAGCCGGTGTCGGCCACGCTGGCGCTGCCCGCCGGGGTCACCGCGATCCCGTCCGGGGCGGTCCGGTTGGGCGCGCCGCCGCTGCTCCGGCTCGACGCGCCGGCCCCGACCCGGCTCGCGGCGGGCACGGTGTTCTGCCCGGGCGGCACCCGGTCGGTCACCTGCGGCACCGGGCAGGGGCTGGCCCCCGGCGACTCGGTCACGCTGCTGTTCCGCCTGATCGCCTCCGCGGACAGCCAGGGCGGCGAGGTCACCGGCACGGTGACCGGCGGCTCGGTCAGCGTCCGGGTGACGGTCCGGGTCGTGGTGCGGCCCCCGGCCCCGGTCGACGGGGTGGACGTGAAGGCCAGCGCGGACAGTTTCGACATCCTGCTGCCGGGCCTGTTCGGCCGGCGCCTGGTGAACGTGGTCGCGACCAACACCGGCACCAGCACCAAGCCGGTCACGGTGACCATCGACCAGGCGGCCGCGCGGCTGACCGCCAACCCACCGATGACCTGTACCAGCGGCCACCACACGACCTCGTGCACCACCACCGCGGCGGTCCCGCCCGGCGGTGTGGTGAAGCTCAGTGTGAAGCTGACCTCCGGGCTGCTCGGGCTGCGCTGCCCCAGTGGTGGCTCGGTCACGATCACCGCCACCCTCGGCTCGGCGACCGACACCACGACCGTCGTGGCCGACTGCTGGAGCCTGCCGGTGCTGCCCGGGCTGCTCCCGGGACACCCGGAGCAAGGGCCACCGCGGCCGCCGACCAAGCCACACCTGGAGTCGCCGAACGGGCCGCCCGCGCCGGCCATCCCGGTGCCGCCGCCCTCGCCCTCGCCGCTACCGAACGTGCAACCACCCGTGGCCCCGCCGCCACCCGGCAAGCCGATCCTCCCGCCGGTGCTGAACTGGTTGCTACCGCTCTGAAAATAAGGAGCTGGATACGGGCTTACCTGGGTACTGCCACGCCGGATGAACGATCCGATTAGACTTCGGCGGTATGGCCTTGATCGAGACCGCGCTTTCGCTGGTTCCCGAGCCCTTCCGAGGTAAGTTGATCAAGCATCGGGAGCTGCTCAAGTTCGCGGTGGTCGGCGCCATCTGTTTCGTGGTGACCAGCGTGGTCAACTACGCGCTCAAGATCACCATCCTGAACACGAAGCCGGTCACGGCCCTGGCGATCGCGGTCATCATCGCCACGATCGTGTCGTACATCCTGAACCGGGAGTGGTCGTTCCGCACTCGCGGCGGGCGCGAGCGGCACCACGAGGCCGCGCTGTTCTTCCTGATCAGCGGCATCGGGGTGGGGCTCAACTCGCTGCCGCTGGCCGTCTCCCGGTACCTGCTGGACCTGCAGGTGCCGCACGTCAGCCTGCTGGTCCAGGAGATCGCCGACTTCGCCTCCGGCATGATCCTCGGCACCCTGGTCGCCATGGTGTTCCGGTTGTGGGCGTTCAAGAAGTGGGTCTTCCCGCACGCCGGCGCGCGGCCCCGGGTGGTCCGCGGGGCCGGCCGGCTGCGCCGGGCTGATCGCGACGCCGACGAGCGCGCGGCCTGATTTCCGTAAACTGCGCAGGTGACCGTCGTCGAGACCGTGCTCGCCCGCGTGCCCGCGCCGTTCCGCGCGGTCCTCATCAGGCATCGCGAGCTGCTGAAGTTCGGGGTCGTCGGCGGCACCGCGTTCGTGATCGACAACGCCATCTGGTATGTGCTGAAGTTCACGGTCCTGTCGAGCAAGCCGGTCACCGCGAAGGCCATCGCGATCATCGTGGCCACCATCGTGTCGTACGTGCTCAACCGGGAGTGGTCGTTCCGCACTCGCGGCGGGCGCGAGCGGCATCATGAGGCGGCACTGTTCTTCCTGGTCAGCGGCGTCGCGGTGGTGATCAACCTGATTCCGCCGTACGTCTCGCGGTACGTGCTCGACCTCGAGGTGCCGCACGTGACGCGGCTCGTCCAGGAGCTCGCCGACTTCCTCAGCGGATCGATCATCGGCATGCTGCTGGCCATGTTCTTCCGCTTCTGGGGCTTCAGGCGGTGGGTGTTCCCCGACGAGCTGGGTCGCCGGCGGCGCGGCCCCGAACCCACACCCGCCGCCGAGGACCCAGGCTTCTCCTAGGAGTTTAAATGTCCACTGTGGACTTACACCCGGCGCGGACGGTGGCCGAGAGCGTGTTCGTCGCCGCGCAGGCCGATCCGGACCGCGTCGCGCTGCGGTACAAAGCGGACGGGCAGTGGCGGGACGAGACCGTCGCCGAGCTCGCCGGCCGGGTCCGGGCGCTCACCGCCGGGCTGATCGCCTCCGGCGTGCGGCCCGGCGAGCGGGTGTGCATCCTCGGGGACACCCGCCCCGGGTGGACCTACCTCAGCCTCGCCCTGCTCGCCGCCGGGGCGGTCGTGGTGCCGATCTACCCGTCCAGCTCGGTGGAGGACTGCGCCTGGGTGCTCCGCGACTCCGGGGCGACCCGGGTGTTCTGCGACGCCGAGCACCAGCGCGCCAAGGCCTCCGCGGCGGAGGCGGCCACCGTTCTCGGCTTCGACGCGATCCCCTCGCTGTGCGCGGTGGGTTCGTCCTCAGTGTCCTCCATGGACGCTGTGCGGGCCCGGCTGGACGCGCTCACCCCGGCCGACCTCGCGGTGATCATCTACACCTCGGGCACCACCGGCCCGCCCAAGGGTTGCGTGCTGACCCACCAGAACTGGCTCACCCTGGTGCGGATCAACGACGAGCTGAACTACGTCCGGCGCGACGACGTGGTGTACCTGTTCCTGCCGCTGGCCCACGTGTTCGCGCAGCTCGAGCAGTTCGCCTGCCTCGGCGCCGGGGCCACACTGGTCTACTTCGGCGGCGACATCAAGCAGGTCGTCGCCGAGATCGCCGAGGTGCGGCCGACCTTCCTGCCGTCCGTCCCGCGCATCTTCGAAAAGCTCTACACCGTGCTGACCGGCGCCCTCGACGAGGACACCGTGCGCACCGCGACCCAGGTCGGCTGGAAGTACCGCTCGCTGCAACGAGCCGGCAACCCGATCCCCGACGAGCTGGCCGCCGCGTTCGACCGCTTCGAACCGCTCTACGCGCGGGTACGCGCGGTGTTCGGCGGCCAGGTTCGGCAGGCGTTGTCCGGCGCTGCCCCCATCGCCCCCGAGGTGTTGACGTTCTTCCACGCCGCCGGCGTCCCGGTCCTCGAGGGCTACGGCATGACCGAAACCACCGGCGTCGGCACCGTCAGCACCCTCGACCATTTCAAAATCGGCAGCGTGGGCCGCGCCGGCCCGTCCATCGAACTCCGTATCGCCCCCGACGGCGAAATCCTCGCCCGCGGCCCGCACCTCTTCGCCGGCTACTGGCACAACGACGCCGCCACCGCCGAGATCATCGACCCCGACGGCTGGCTGCACACCGGCGACCTCGGCACCATGGACCCCGACGGCTTCGTCACCATCACCGGCCGCAAAAAAGACATCATCATCACCGCCGGCGGCAAGAACATCGCCCCCGCCAACTTCGAAAACGAACTCCGCCAATCCCGCTGGATCTCCCACGCCATCATGATCGGCGACCGCCGTCCCTACCCCGTCGCCCTCATCACGTTGGACGCGGACGAGACCATCACCTGGGCCCGCGCTCGCGACCTCCCCACCGACCTCCCCACCCTCGCCACCCACCCCGAAGTCCGCACCCTGATCCAGGATGTCCTCGACAAGGTCAACACCCGCCACGCCAACGTCGAGCAGATCAAACGCTTCGCCATCCTCCCCCGCGACCTCTCCATCGACCACGGCGAACTGACCCCCTCCCTCAAGGTGAAGCGGAAAGCGGTACACGCGAACCACACCGACCTGATCGACTCCCTGTACACCTGACCCGGAGTTATCGCATCCACCCCCGATCCACCAAGTCGATCTCCACTCGTTTCCGCGGGTGTAATCGAGTGTGGGTGTATGCCCTGAAGGCCACCTTTGGGGCGTTGAGTGTCAATGCCAGGGACTTAGGCGGCTCGGGGTTGTGCCGGGTGTGCTGGGGTGCTGGCGGTGATTGTTGGTGGGGCTGCGGGTTGGGTCCGGGTGTGGTGGGTGGCGTTGGTGCAGGTCAGTTGCCGGGTCTTGCCGCGGTAGG
>NZ_DASYTH010000451.1:0-5265 GCF_036002505.1 Actinophytocola sp.
GCCCATGACCACGAACCCGACCGGCAGCACGGTCTCCGGCATGCCGGGGGTTCCCACGGAGCAGTCGACCACAACGAGGAGCCGGCCGGGCACACCGTCCGTGCCAGGCGGGTCGACGCCGATTTCCGGCGCGCCGCCGGCAACTCCGGCACCGCCGCTGTACGAGTTCCGCGCTCCCACCGGCCACAGCGTCGACTCCGCCGCCCACGCGCTGACCGAGGTGTTCGTCCGCGACGAGCTTCCGGCCGAGCGGATCGGCGTGTTCTACGGCACCCGCAGTGACGGCAAGGACGCCGGTGACCGGTACGTCTACGGCGGTCATGTGTTGTGGCGCGACGGCGAGCGGTACGGCTATCTGTTCTGGCTGCAGCGCACGGCGGGCGCGGTCCAGCTCACCGCATACGGCCTGCCGACCGACCCCTGCGTGGACCCGGTCCGGCCGGCGCCGGGGGAACGCTGCGAAATCCGAGCGATCGAGGGCGGCGGCACCGAGGTGCGGTTCGACCTCGACCGCGGCTACCGCCTGCGGGGCGCGACGCATATCAAGAAGGATCCGAACGGCGCGCCGGACGTCGCTGTCACGCTCGGCTTCTATCTGCCGGGGGCGGGTGGCGGCTGGCCGGGGTTCCCGAACCTGTCCGGGCAGCGCGCGCTGGCGGAGATCCCGTACTCACTCGATGACCTGTCGCGCCTGCTACGAAGGTGAAACCGGTGCTGGACTTCGGAGTTCTCGGTCCGCTGCGGGCGGTCGTCGACGGCGTGACCGTCCACATCGGACCGCGCAAGCACCGGATTCTGCTGGCCTCGCTGCTCTTGCGGGCCAACCGGCCGGTGCACCTCGACGAGCTGGTGGACCGGTTATGGCCGACCGCCGAGATTCCCCGGTGCGCGCGAAGCACGGTGCAGACCTACGTCATGCGATTGCGCCACGAGTTGGGTCCGGCCGGGTGCCGGATCCGCACCGGGCCCGAGGCGTATTCGATCGAGCTCGGCGCGGACCAGCTCGACCTCGACCGGTTCGTCCGGCACACCGAGCAGGCCGGACGGGCCCGCCGCAGCGGCGCGCTGTCCGAGGCCCGGGCACATCTGGGTAGCGCGCTGGCGCAGTGGCGCGGTGCGCCCCTGGCCGACGTGCCGTCGGCCACACTGGCCCGGTTCGAGGTGCCGCACCTGATCGAGCGACGCTGCCGGGCGACCGAGCAGCGCATCGAGCTGGACCTTGTGCTCGGTTCGCCCGACGACCTGGTGAGCGAGCTGCACACGTTGATCGCCGAACATCCGCTACACGAACGGTTCCGGGCGTTGCTGATGCGGGCGTACTGCCGGGCCGGGCGGCACGCGGAGGCGCTGGCCGCCTACCACGCCGCCGCCCGGCTGCTCGCCGACGAGCTCGGGGTCGAGCCCGGCCAGGAGCTGCGGCTCAGATACGCCAGGCTCCTGGCCGGCCAGGGGTGACTTCAGCGAACGAACTGGCAGCCGATGGGTGTTTCGCCCGGAAAATGCCAGGCTGCCCATCGGAGCGCGAAGCGGCGGGTGCCCGGCTCGTAGACCCCGTCCGCCGGCGGCAGGTGCGAGCCGGCCTGGATGAACTTCACGGCGTTGCTGGTCAGCGGTCCGTAGTCACCGTCCACCTCCAGACCGGCGCCATGGCAGGTGTTCAGCGACAGCCACTGGAGCACGGCGACCCCGGTGTTGTCGAAGTCGCCGAGCTTGAGCTGGCAGTTGATCCGGCCGGTGAACTGGCCGACGCTGGGTACCCGGGCGAAGCTGTCCGCCTGCCCCAGAACCTGGTCCCACGACCAGGCATTGCAGGTCGGCCAGTCCGCCGCCACAGCAGACGGCGCGATGGCCACCGTCATGGCGCAGCCGGCCGCCAGCGCGGCGATGAGAGCGGTGATTCTTCGAATTAGCCGCATGGACTCGCTCCTTGTAGCCGTCGCATCAGGGACAGTGGCAGCGTCGAGCACCCCGCCGACGCTTCGGCGACGAAACGACGACACGCCGGTGGAACGTGTCAGCTCGCACCCGCGCCGGACCCACACGTCCAGATCTGCGGGGTCGCGCGGCCCGGCCTCGATGTTGGCCGTCATTGGGCATCGCCAGAGCGGCGGCGTCGACGTACTACCGCAATGGTGGCGGAAACCAGCAGCTCACGGCGGGTGCGGTTTCGTGCGGATGCTGTTCGAATCGCACCGGGGGCACGGGCTCCGGCTACGCCTGTCCGCGGAGAGCGCGGACAGGATCGCCCGTCATGATCTTTGGGGGCCGAGCCCCCCAAACCCCCCAACGGTGCCAGCTCCTCGCCTTTGCGGAGCCGGGCACGTTGATCTTGAACCAGCGGGTGGCTTCGCCGTTTGTGCGGATGCGGTACGAATCGCGCTGGGGGCACTCCCCTTGGCCAGGCTCTACTGGCTCGTTCACCAGGTCGAACGTCATCGGTCCCGCCCTTCGACGATGCGGCTGTATGCAGCCAGCGGCAGCCCGATGCGGCTACGCTCCCCCGTTGCGCCCCTGCTCGGAGGCGTCCCAACCGAGCGCCACCTCAATCCGTTCGTGCGCACGCGCTTCGAGTCCAGCAAGGACCTTTGCGTAGATCTGGAACAGCACGGCCAAGGAGTGCCCGGCCCATTCGGCGACTTGTTTCGGGTTCACGCCAGCGGCCAACCAGGTCGACACGCATGCGTGCCGCAAATCGTACGGACGGTGAGCCAGCGGCGAGCCGTACTCCTCATCTGTCAATACGGCTTTCCGCGCCTTATCCCAGATCCGTGATCTTGGCGAGTCGACCGTGCGGGCCAGGCACAAAGCTGACCGAATGCGGATCGTTGGGCGCCGGGCCCCGCATCCGGATGCGGGGCCCGGCTTTGGGTCGGTTGTTACTTGTCGAAGCGGATGTCGGGGTCGGGGGCGATGGCTGGGCCGGGGTCGGCGTCGAGGCGGTTGTCGCCCCAGGCCATGTAGAAGGCGTTGTCGCCGAGGCCGCTGGGCGGTGCGGCGATGTCGTTGTAGTCGCCCATGTAGCAGCCGGCGACCGAGATATCGAAGTTGGGGTTGGTGATGGGGCGGTCGAAGGAGACGTCGGTGACCCGGACGGGAGCGGACCAGGTGACGCCGTCGTCGGCGGACTGGACGAAGTAGGCGTTGAGGAGTCGTTTGGTGGCGTCGAGTTGGGTGGAGTAGTAGAAGACGCGGATGGTGCCGGCGGCGTTGACCGCGATGGAGGGGAAGAACTGGTCGCCGGTGACGACGCTGTTGATGCGTTGGGTGGCGCCGAAGGTGGTGCCGTTGTTCGTGGAGCGGGCGAAGGCGATGTCGGCGCCGGAGCCGCCGGCCAGGCCGGCGCGGTGCCAGACGGAGTAGGCGCTGGCGTTGGTGGAGCGGAACGCCACGGTGGGGAACGGGGTGGAGCGGATGGCGCGGCTGGTGTTGCCGGCCTGGGTGTCGAGGAAGACGTTGCGGCCGCAGGCGCCGTTGATGGTTTCGGCGAGGTTGGCCGCGCCGATGGTGAACTCGGCGCCGAAGCTCACGCCGCCGTTGGTGGAGATCTTGGCGCGCTGCTGCGGCGGGTTGAACGAGCTGTCGAGCCAGGCGACCAGGACGCGGCCGGTTTCCCGGTCCACGTCGACTGAGCAGCCCTGCACGGTGGTGGTACCGGTGGACAGGTTCGCCGCGAGTTGGGTGAAGGTCAGGCCGAAGTCGGTGGAGCGGGAGAACTGGATGCCATTGGCTCCGCCGAAGCGCCGCCAGCAGGCGTAGAGCCGGCCGGGGAAGGTGGCGCCGTTGTCGACGGCGAGCCATTCCTTGTCCTGGAACTCACCGGCGACGGCGAGCGGGCTGGCGGTGCGGCCGAACTGCCACGGGGTCGGTGCGGCACCGCCGTTTCCGGATCGGTGCACGCCGATGATCGAGGTGCCGGCGGCGTTGGTGGCGAGGTTGGCCATGTAGAACAGGGCGGTGTCGGTGGCCATCCGGTTGAAGTCGGAGACCATGACCGGGTCGCCGGACACCGAGCTGATCTGGCCGAGCGGTGTGGTCGGCGGGCCCATGTCGGTGAACGAGGCGCCGCTGTTGGTGGAGCGGGAGTAGCCGCTGAAGTCGCCGCTCGTGAGGAACTGGCCGGAGTCGTTGTATCCCACCAGGACCGTGGTGCTGCGCACGGCGGTGGAGGTTTCGCTCTGGGTGGTGCGTGGGAAGGTGTCCGTGGCGCGGTTGTTGACCAGCACGTCGACGGCCTGGATGCCGGGCTCCGACTTCTCCGCGGCCGCGGACGCGAGTTGGCCCTCGGGGGTCGGCGCCTGGGTCTCGGCGTACGGCGCACCACTCCGCTCCCGGTCGCACTGCCTGGCTAATGCCGCCGCACCCGGGCCCGAGATGTACTGCCGCACCTGGGCATCGGCCAGCAGCCCACACGCACCCGGCGGCGCCGGCGCCGCCGCGCCGGCCGGCGCCGACGTGACAACCGGTCCGGATAGCAGCAATGTCACCGCCGCCGACAGGACAATTGATCGTTTCCTGTTCACGCTCTCTCCCTCTGCGTCAAAGGAATTTCACGGACCGGCCCAAATAGGACGAGTCCGGCTAACTACTCGACCGCACCGATCTCGACAGCGCAAGGGAACAATTCCTGGCCACAAAAGACCAACGGGCCATCAATTCAGCGAATCAGCCACTTGCCATCCGGGTCCGGGACCTTCCGGGGCCGTGGCGCTGGGGCGACCGGCGTAAGCAAATAGTGAGGAATGCGGTTCTCGAACTTTCAGGCAGACCGATGAGTGCCGACATCTGCCCTATCGGGAATACTCTGATCGAGTGAATCGGTGCCCGGCCGGTTGGCGGTTTCCTGATCGAGGTGTTGATCGTGGATGGGTGGCGCGCGAGACTCGGGAGCCATCGTCCCGTTCGGGAGGTGCTGTGGAAGATCTCAAACCGGAGGAGTTCGACGAGGTCGGCATCGAGCTGGTCGAGGAACCGGCTGAGCTCGAGGACTTCGTGTTCGTCCGGATTCGCTTACTCCAGTGACAACGTCCTGATCGTGGTGGCCACCACCGGGGAGGTGGACACCGTGTACGTGCCGGCCGTGGCCGAGCTGATCGGCGATGAGGAGGAGTTCTTCGGGCGGTTCTTCAACACCGGCCCGATGCTGCGGCGGGCGGCCATCGCCGCCGACCCGCGGGAGATCCTGTCGGTGGCCGACCTCGACGAGGTGCTCAGCTCCGAGGCGATCCGCCCGCCATACCTGGACATCGCCCGCGACGGCAAGACCGT
>NZ_DASYTH010000452.1:0-13684 GCF_036002505.1 Actinophytocola sp.
CCATGAAGGTGACCTTCGAGACGTTGAGCGTCCTGAAGGCCCCCTTCATGGCACTGACCACCACCCCACCGGCCCCACCGGCCCCACCAGACCCACCACCACAATCAAGATCGACAACTCCCTCCCCGGGAGCCACACCCAACGGCGATCATGACCGGCCACCTCAGGCCGAGGTGGTAGGGGCCGCGTTGACGGCTGCGACGAGCCCGTCGAGTTGGCCGCGGATCCGAGCGGCGGTGAGGTGGTCGACGTAGTCGCGGGAACTGACGATCTCGCCGTTGCGCACGCGGAGCACGAAGATGGCGGGCTGCGCGAAGGGCTCTCCGGTATCAGTGATGGTGCCCTGATACTCGAACTCCGCGACGATGACCTCGGGATCGGTGGTCTGGTGGATGGTGATGTCGGCCGCCCGGCGGTGCAGCCGGGGAGTGGCGTCGGTTGGCCGGAAGTGCTCGCGAAGTTCGTCGCGGGTGCGTAGCGCCGGGGCGCGACGCGGGTCGAACGGGTGCACGACGTGGGTCCGTTCCGCATAGAGGTTGGGAAGTTCTTCCCACCGGCCCTCCGCGACGCCGTGCACGAGTGCGAGGAAGACCTCCCGCGGGCTCAGGCTATGATCCGAAGTCATGACTCCGGATCATATGGAGTCGCGACTTCGGATATCAAGCGGTGAACGAGCGATGAGTACCCCAGGCAGGGCGCAGCGCGTCGATGCGCGCGCCAACCGCGGTCGCATCCTGGATGTCGCCGAAGAGGTCTTCGGCAAGGGCGGTGAGTCCGCATCGACGGAGGAGGTGGCCCGCCTGGCCGGGGTTGGCATCGCCACGGTCTTCCGCCACTTCCCCACCAAGGCGGCGCTGCTACAGGCCGTGCTCGTCAGGCGGTTCGATGGCCTCCGCGAGCAGGCCGGAGCGTTGCTCGATACCACGGATCCCGGCGCCGCGTTCTTCGACTTCTTTCGCCACCTTGTCGCCGACGCGGCAACGAAGATCGCCATAGGCGAGGCTCTCCTCGACGCCGGCGGGGACCGGGACGGCGAAGCCGCTCAAGCATCAAACGGACTGCGCCGAACCGTCGGCGCACTACTCCAGCACGCCCAGCAAGCCGGCGCCGTCCGAGACGACGTCGAACTCCCCGAGGTCTACGCCCTGCTGGTGGCCACATCGCGAACCGCCGCACATCCAGACCTCGAAGAAGAGGCGAAAGCCCGGGCACTCGCCATCGTTTTCGACGGCCTAACCCCGGATCCTTCTAGGCGTTCGGGCTAGTTGGACTGTCGCCGATCGGGCGATTTTCATGATCTTGGTGAAGCGCCACACTCGATTCTGGGAGCGCTCCCAGAGATGAGGGGATCAGATGAGGCGGTACCGGGGTTTGGGCGTTGTGCGCGGGCTGTCGGTCGTGGGACTACTCGCGGGCTTGGTGCTGGGGCTGAGCCCTACGGCTGCACAGGCCGAGGGGTGGCGTACCGCCAACTCAACGGCAGATGGCGCCAACCAGTCGGCGGTGGAGGCGATGGCCAAGCTGGTGGCCAGTGAAGGCCTTACCATCCAAGCGGATCAGGCCGGCGAGACGTGCACGAACGTGTCGGTGACGGCCACCCTCGTCTGGATCGCTCCGGGCGGGGCCGCCTACGTCTACCAGGGGACGGCGAGGGGCTTCTGCGCCGTGACGCCGCCCTTCACGGTTTACCGCACCTCGACCCGGCAGGCCGGGTCCACCAACGCGAGCGCGGCGTTCAACTCGTCCCGGCAGCTTGCGCAGAACGACATTCTCGCGGCGGGGATCAACTGCACCAACTGGGTGGTGCAGAGCCACCTCATCTCCGCGTCCGGAGGCTGGTTCGTCTACGACTCAAGCGCCTACGCGGTCTGCACGAACTAACGAGACCAGCACCGCGAACCGGGAGCCGGGGACCGGCAGGGTGACCCGAGGATGCTGCTTGCTGTCCTGAATGCCGACCCAACCGCCGGCGTGGCCAACCATCACGCAGTCGCCGGTCGCGGTGCTGTAGGTAGAGGTGCGGTACTCAGCGCATGCCAGTGCGGCATCCGGCGTGATCATGTCGGCAGCTCCTTCACCACATTGCTGATCAGCTTGACTGAGTTTCTCGGCGAGAGCGCCCTCGTCTGAACAGATGCGAACGCGTGGTTGTACTGACGGATCTCGGGATTGCTCTCGTGGATTCGCCACGACGTCAGTCCGTCCACGAAAACCGCCTCCGGATCCTCCTCGGCGGGCCACTGGATGATCGTGAAGCCATCGCCAAGAGCTGCATGCGCGTCGGCGGTGAACGGCACGACTTGCACGGTCACATTATGCTCGCGCATGGCCTGCAACAGGTAGCGGAGCTGCTCGCGGAGCACGTCAGGCCCGCCGACCTGTTGCCGGATCGCCATCTCTGACACCACTGCGGTGAGGTCGAAGTCCGGGCTCTCGAGCCGCTGCTTGCGCCGCAATCGCAGCTCGAGCGCTCTGTCGATGTCGCCGACACGCACATGTGACGATCCGGCGGAAATGATCCGCTCGGCATACTCCCTGGTCTGCAGCAGACCGGGTATCACCTGTCCTTGATAGATCCTCACCCAGGAGGCCTCTGACTCCAGCTCGACGAGTGCCTGCAACGGCTCGGACATGATGTCGGTGTACTTCTCCCACCAGCCGGGGATCGCGGCGCGGGCGCGTAGCTCCTCCATCCGGGCGGCGGCGTCGTCCGGGATCTTCAGCAGCTCCACCAGGGTTGCCAGGTTCTCCGGGGTGATCTTGGCCTTGCCGCTCTCCACATTGGACATCTGGGCTTGTTTAAGCTTGATCGCCGCACCCATCTCGGTCTGGTCGAGGCGCGCCTCCTCGCGGTAGTAACGGATCTTCGCGCCGAGGCGGCGGCTGCGAACGGTGGGGCGCATGGAACTCCTCAACCCGATCGGGTGAACCGGCTTGCGGCCACTAATCAACAGGATAATTATCACAAGCAACCTCAGGGTGCCGCGAGGTACCGATGGTAGTTCCAGAAAGGACCGGAGCCATGTCAGACGCGCCCATCGAAGACGACGACTGGGACGAAGAGGAGGACCCGTTGCCGCAATCGGTCCTGGTGTTCACCTCACCGGAGCTGGACCGCGACGAGGCCGCCGCGCGAGATGCCGCCGATCGGATCCTGTCGGTGCACCGGAGCCTGGTCCACGGTTATTGCGATCTGGAATGGATGGAACGGGCACTGCGCTCGTCCGAGCCCGTGTCGACCCGGGCACACGAGGCGGGTGTGCGAATTCGGCGCGCCATCACGGGTCTCGGCGAGGCGCTGGTCGGAACTAGCGATGCCCGGGACGCGCTGATCTGCCGGCTGACGGAGGGGGTTGGGTAGCCGCGGCCAGGTCACGCAGCGCTTTCGTGGCGGCCCGGTGCACGGCGGGCGGAACCCGCGCGAACAGCTCGGCGTGCGCGGCCGTGGTGGCTCGGACCGCTTCCTCGGCGAGCTTGACTCCCTTGGGCGTCAAGCGGATCAGGGTGCTGCGGCCGTCGTCAGGGTCCGGCTCGCGTTCCACGAGTCCCTCGGCGACCAGGCGGTTGACCACGTTGCTGGTGCCGCCGGTGGACAGCAGCAGCGCACGGCTGAGCTCGTTGGGCTTGAGGCGGTAGGGCTTGCCGGACCGGCGGAGTGCCGTCAGCACGTCGAACTCGGCGCCGGTGAGACCGAACCCGGGCAGTTCGCGCCGGGTGGCCGCGCCGAGTTCGGCGGCCAGCACGAGAATCCGCTTGGTCAGCTCGGAGCTGGGGCCGAGCACCTCGGGCAGCTCGGCCTTCCACGCGTTGATCAGCTCGTGAATGCGTCTTTCGTCGCACTGGGCGTGAGGAAAGACGCATTCACCGCACTCCTCAGCCGGTGAGCGCCCGCGGCATCGACGCGGGGACCTCCAGGATCGACTCGGTCACGAACTCGGCCGGCGCGAGCGGCCCGGCGCAGCGGTTGTCGGCACGGCGGAACGGCGGGCGGCGGCGCACGGTCACGTCGACCAGCCGCGGGCCGCTGCGGACGCGCACCACCCAGGCCTCCGCGTCGAGGTCGTCGCCGGGCAGCGGAATCTCGTGCAGGGCCAGCACATCGTCCAGCCCGCGCACGCCGAAACGCTGGCGCACCGCGATCTCGGCGTGCTGAGCCCACCGGCTCGCGGTGGACGTCCGGCCGCGCAACCGCTCGGGCTCCACCTGCCCGGCCAGCGCCGCCTTGGCGACCCGGGCGGCCTCGTCGGCATCCAGGTGGCCGTGCAGGTACCCGTCGGGAACCACCAGCAGGTTGCCGGCCCAGCGGTCCCCGCCGACGTGGCTGACCTCCCAGGTCCTGCCCGGATGGTTGGCGTCGAGCGAGGCCGCGAGCGGGCGGCCCAGCAGGGCACAGCACATGTCCTTGGTGCCGTGCGTGCAGACCAGGAAGATCGGCCCGGCCACCGGCTCCCCCAAGCCGTGCCGGCCGTCCGCGATGGCCTCCAGGTCGAGGTCGGCGAGCTCGCTCAGCTTGTTGATCTCGAACCGCTCCAGCCAGCGGTTGCCCGGATCTCCGGCACCGACGAGCACGGTCCGCTTCTGGTGCGGCTCGCGTACGTGCCGGCCCGGCCGGCGGATCAGCAGCGGCCGCAGCCCTTCGGAGAGGTGCAGGTCGTCGAGCACGGAGAGCCGGTCCGGCGGAAACGCCTCGTCCAGCACCTGCTCGAGCGCGTCATCCGGCCACGGGCCCGGCTGCTCGATCATCAGCCAGGAGCGCATGAACGTCGCCGTGCCGGAAGGGTTCGCGCCCAGCAGCCGGGCCACCACCGCGCAGCCCGGCGCGGCGGTGTGCTCCCCGTTCTCGGTCAGCTCCCTCATGGCATCCCGTCAGTCCACGACCCTTAACTTAGGCATACCTAACACTATCGCAGGCCGGCACGCACCATGACGGATACGAGGGATCAATCACCAGTTCCCGTTCAGCCGGCCGCGAGCAGGCCATGAGTGGTCAGCTCGCCCAGCAGGGCCCGCACCGTCGCCCGGTCCAGAGCCGGTTCGGCCAGCTCAACGAGGGTCTTGACCGGCTGCGGGGTGCCCTCCAGCAACGCGGTCAGCACCGGGGCCGCCGCGGCGGCGAACACGAACCGCCGGCCGGCCGCGAGCAGCGTCACCCTGCCGTCGCCGCGCTGGAGCACCGCGCGTGGGGTGAGCAACCGCACCTCCGCCTCGTCACCCTCGGGCAGCGGATCGGCGGTGGCCACCCACGGCAGGCCGAGCCGCGGATGGGCCGGGGCCTGGGCGTCCCGGTCGGTGAGGAACCGGTCCACGACATCCGGGGTGAGCGCCGCGATGATCGCCTCGCGGAGCCGCGCGGACCGGTCGTCGCGGTCCACGGCCGGGGCGAACCGCGGCAGGTCGCGGCGGAACAGCTCGTCCGCACGGAGCCCGTCGGCCAGCCACGTGACCAGGTCGACGCCGGTGGCCGGGTTGAACCCGATGGTCAGGTGCAGCGACAGCTCGCCCACCGCGGCGACGTCGTGCCAGTGGCCGCGCGGCACATACAGCACGTCGCCGGCTTCGAGCATGAACTCGTCGATCGGCTCGGCCGGCGGGGCCCCGGGCGGCTCCACGTCGCGATGCAGCGGCGCCGGCCGGGTCGGACCGTGCAGCCGCCAGAACTTGCGGCCGGTCAGCTGGATGATGAACGCATCATGATCGTCCCAGTGCACGTCGAACCCGTGCGTGACGCCGCAGCCGGCGTACAGGTTGACCTGGGTGCGCTCGCGGAGGTCGTGCTCGAGCCGCCGGGCCAGCTCGCCCACCGGGTCGCACAGCTCCTCGACCGAGTCGAGCACCAGGGTCGCGCCGGCCCGCAGCTGCTCGATCAGCGGCTGGTTGCGCAGCCGGGGGATCGTGCCGCCGCGCCGGGTGGGCACCGAGTCCGTGTACGAGGTGGCCGGCACGACCTCGCCGTCCAGGGCGAGCCGCAGCCGGGGGAACTCCAGGCGGTGCTGCCGCAGGATCGCGCTCAGCGCCGGCCACGGCAGCAACTCCGCGAACCGGCCGGCCGGACCGGGGAAGCGCCGGTGCCGTTTTCCTTGTACCTGAGAGAAAAACTGGCTGACCTCCAGTGGTGCGACGAGGTCAGCCAGTGTCAACGAAGTGGGCACTTATCCGTCGTTGCCGTCGTTGTCGGTGGTCGCTCCGTCGGCGCCGCGGTCAACCGCACCGGCGAGCTCCTCGACCTCCAGCAGCAACCCGCTCTTCGGCTGCTCCATCCCTGCCACCTCACCCTCTCCTCCGTCGGGACCTCCGGTTGCGAGCGTACGTCACCTCGCGCCGGATGGTTAGGGTGTCCTGACCAACACCCGGTCAAGGTCGGCGATGACCCCGTCCAGCTCCGCCCGCGCGCACGCCGCGACCACGTCCAGCAACGGCAGGTAGTCCCGCAGGTCGGCGTGCGGATGCAACAGGGTCAGCTTGAGCCACAACCGGTTCGTGCCGTCATCACCGTCCGGTGTGGACGGCCCGGCGGCCGAACGCCCCAGCACCGCGGTGCCGTCCTCGAGCAGCCGCCTGCGCACCCGGGCCACCAGCGTGTCGCCGGCCTCCGCGCCCAGCTCACCGGCCAGCTCGTCGGCGAGCAACGGCCGGAACAGCACTGTGGACAGCGCCGGCGCACCCCACACCCGCAGTCCCTCATGCCGGTCCACCGCCCCCGCCAGCTCGCTCGCCGTCCGGCAGCACCGCTCCACCAGCTCGGCCACCCCCGACCGGCCCAGCGCCCGGAACGTCACCGCGATCTTGAACGCGTCCAGCCGCCGCGACGTGCGCAACGACCTTCCGAGCAGATCGGGCAACCCGGCCTCGGAGTCGTCGGCGGCGTTCAGGTACCCGGTCCGGGTGTCCAGCGCGGTCAGCATCTTGGCGTCCCGCACCGCCAGCAGCCCGGCCGCGATCGGCTGCCAACCGAACTTGTGCAGGTCCACCGCCACCGAGTCGGCCAGCTCCAGCCCGTCCAGCAGCGGCCGCAACCGCTCGCTGAGCAGCGCCGCGCCGCCGTAAGCCGCGTCCACATGGAGGAAGGCGCTGGCCCGCCGGCTCACCTCGCCGATCTCCGGCAGCGGATCGACCGCCCCGGCGTCCGTGGTCCCCGCCGTGGCCACCACGACCGCCGGCCCGTCCAACCGGGCCAGCGCGTGCGCCAACGCGTCCGGCCGCATCAGCCCGCCCGCGCAGTCCACGACCACCGGATTCGGCAGCCCCAACAACCAGGCCGCCCGCGCCACACTGTGGTGCACGTTCGCCCCGCACACCGGCCGCACCGTGGCCAGCCCCTGCTCCGTGGCGGTATGCCGAGCCAGCAACAACCCCAGCAGATTGGATTCGGTGCCCCCACTGGTCATCACCGCATCCGGCGACGGCGCGCCGGGGAAGCAGAGCCGGGCGAACCCCCCGGTCAGCTCCCGCTCCAGCTCACTGGCCACCGGCGCCTGATCCCACGAGCCCAGCGACGGGTTCAGCACCCCGGCCACCAGCTCCGCCACCGCGGCGACCGCCAACGGCGGCGCATGCAGATGCGCCCCACACCACGGGTTGCTGGGATCGGTGGAGCCCGCCGCCAGCAACCGGGTCAACTCCCGCAACGCCGCGTGCGCACCGACTCCGTTCTGCGGCAACAAGTCCACGCCCTGCGCGGCCAGCATCGCGGCCACGGCCGCAGGCCCGCCCGCGGGCGCCGGCCCCTCGCGGTCGACGGCCCCCGCCGCCAGCGCCGCGGTCGCCACCTCGACGAGTTCCCGCACCTCCGCCGCCCCCGCGACCCCACCGGCCAGCGGTGCCGCAACCTCCGGACGCACCCGCGCCGACGTATGCATACGCTGCTTGTCCCTTCGCCAGACCCTCGCCAACGAGGTGGCCGACCCCTCCTCACAAGAGAATACGGTCGCCCGCCCCATCCCGTGCGGGTGATCCGAATACTCCCCCGATCGGGTGGAGGCGACCGCGCACAAGGAAATTCGGCGAGGACGGTCGCAGATCTCCGGCGAACCATGTTGATGCCGCGAAGCCGGCTGGCCGTCGACGGCAGGGTTGGCTAGAATTATGGCTATGACCACGTTGCCGCTGGCAGATGTACGCAACCGCCTCTCAGCCCTGGTTGACGAGGTCACACGTACCCACGACACGGTGACCATCACGCGCAACGGTGTGCCCGCGGCGGTAGTGGTATCTGCCGACGACTATGAATCGATCATGGAAACCCTGGCGCTTCTCAATGATCCCGAGGACCGCGAACGGTTGGCTGAGGCCGAGGCATCGGTCGCGGCCGGAGACCTCACCACCGCCGGGGAGATGGCCGAACTCGTCCGTGACAGGATTCGCCGGGAAACCGGTACATGAGCGAACGCCACGAATTGCTTCTGGCTAGGCCCGCCCGACGCGCGCTGACAGACGAGTTACCGGCCAAGATCGCGGCTGCGGTGTGGGAGTTGCTGGACGGAGCGCTGCGCGAGCAGCCCCATCGCGTGGGTAAGCCGCTTCGCGAACCGTTCGCCGGGCACTGGGTCGCCCGGCGCAGCAGCTACCGGGTCCGCTACCGCATCGACGAGGACAAACACGCTGTGATCGTGCTCGACATCCGTGCCCGCGCCGACGCCTATCGGTCCGGCTGACGCCGGCACCCGACCGTTCGCACGATGCCGAGGCGGGCGACTGCCGAACCCGCTAGCCCTTCGGCGCCAGGCCACGCACGAGCGTCATCGGGTCCTCACCGGTGGGCAGGAGCGCGATGGCCGGAGTGTCCAGACCGGCGTCCACATAGGACGCTATCCGTTCGCGGCAGGCGTCGACGGTGCCGTGCACGACCAGGTCGTCGACGACCTCGTCGGGGATGGCGGCGTTGGCGGCGGCGCGGTCGCCGGCAGCCCAGGCTTCGTGCATGGGGCGCAACAACTCGCCGCGGCCGAGCCAGTCGTGGAAGGCGGCGTAGACGGGGACGGTGAGGTAGCTGGAGATGAGGAGGCGGCCCAGGGCGCGGGCGGCGTCGATGTCCTCGGTGGGGCAGACGAAGATGCGGGCGACGAGCTCGCGGTCGGGGCCTAGCTCGGCGCGGACCTTGGGGACGTCGCTGGGGGCGAGCCAGTTGGTGATCGCGCCGTCGGCTTCGCGGGCGGCGAGGCGGAGCATGCCGGGACGGAGCGCGGCGATCATGAGCTGGGGCGGAGGCTGGGGTGGGCGTTCGAGGCGGAACTTGGTGACGGAGAACGTCGGGTAGGTGTGGGTGATCTTGTCGCCGGCCAGGGCGGAGCGGAGGAAGCGGACGGTGTCGCGGGTGCGGGCGTAGGGCTCGGTGAACGCGACGCCGTTCCAGCCTTCGACGATCACCGGGGTCGACGTGCCGATGCCGAGGACGAACCGGCCGGGCGCGAACTCGGCGAGCGTCGCGGCCTGCATCGCCAGCAGGCCCGCGCCGCGGGTGTACACCGGGACGATCGCGGTGCCCAGCCTCAGCTCGGGCGCCCACTCGGCGACCAGGGCGAGCGGGGTGAACGCGTCGGTGCCGGCGGTCTCGGCGGACCAGGCGTCGGTGTAGCCGAGCCCGGGCAGCTCGCGCACCAGCGCGCGGTGCGCGGCGAGCGGAACTCCGGTCAACGGCAACGTGATTCCCCAACGGCGACTCATGTCCGATGATTCGCTCGCAAGCTCGCTCATCGGGACACTCCCAACGCGTCGCGCAGCCAGGTCAGTTGCATGAGCATGAAGTTCTCCGACACCTCGTCGTCCAGCGGGGTCATGTGGGTGACGCCGGGCAGCGGCACCAGCGCGTGCGGGCGGCCGGCGGCGACCAGCGCCGAGGACAGCCGCAGCGAGTGGGCGACCACGACGTTGTCGTCGGCCAGCCCGTGGATGATCAGCAGCGGCCGGCACAGGTTCGGTGCGTCGTCGATGAGCGAGTTGTGCGCGTAGACCTCGGGTGACTCGTCGGGGTGGCCGAGGTAGCGCTCGGTGTAGTGCGTGTCGTAGAGCCGCCAGTCGGTGACCGGGGCGCCGGCGATGCCCGCGTGGAACACGTCGGGGCGGCGCAGCACCGCGAGCGCGGACAGGTAGCCGCCGTAGGACCAACCTCGAATGGCCACAGTGGACAGATCGAGCTCGGGACGCTCCGCGGCCACGGCCTGCAGCGCGTCCACCTGGTCGGCCAGCGTCACGCCGGCGAAGTCGAGGTGCACCGCACGCTCCCAGGCCGGACCCCGGCCCGGCGTGCCCCGCCCGTCCGCGATCAGCACCGCGAAGCCCTGGTCGGCCAGCCACTGCGCGGCCAGGAAGGCGTTGCGGCTGGCCAGCACCCGCTGGGCGTGCGGCCCGCCGTACGGGTCGAGCACCACCGGCAGCGGCCCGTCCTCCGGCCGGTAACCGTTGGGCAGCAGCAGGGCCGCCCGCAGCGCCCGCTCGCCCACGGTGAGCAGGCGCAGGTTCAGCTCGATCGGCGGGGTCACCGCGAACGACGCGATCTCGGCGATCTCGTCAGACCCGTGCAGCACCTGGATCCGCGGCCCGGAGTGGGAGAGCCGCCACGAGGTCAGCACGGTCACGTCCCCGCCGCGCGCCGCGCCGTGCACACCATCCACAGTAGACACTCGGACCGGCGCGGCGTCCCCGCCCCGGAACACGTGCACCTGCGTCGGATCCTCCTCGGACGCGGTGAACAGCACGTCCGCGCCGACCTGCAGCACCGAGCGCACCTGCAGGTTCGGCTCGGTGACCTCCTTGCCATCCACCACAAGCCGGTACGCACCGTCCCGAGTGGACACCCGGACCAGCCGGCCGTCGGTGGTCCAGGCCGGCACGCCCGGCACGATGTCCACCCACTGCTCGTCGGTCTCCTCGTGCAGCAGCTCGGTGGTGCCGGTCGCCGGGTCCACCCAACGGACCTGCATCCGGCGCTGGTCCCGGGACTGCACGGCGATCAGCGGCGGACCGCCGGCCGACCAGTGCACGGTGGCCAGATACGGCAGCTCCACCCCGTCCCAGTCCACCTCGACCCGGGACCCGTCCAGCCCGATGACGGCCAGCCACACGAACACGTTCTCGGTGCCGGCCGCCGGGTAGGACACCGTGTGCGGCGGCGCCTCCGGGTTCGCCGGATCCGCGATGTGCCAGCGCCGCACCGCGCGCCGGTCGGTGTGCGCGACCAGCAACCGGGTGCCGTCCGGCGACCACCAGTACCCGCGCGAGCGGCCCATCTCCTCGGCGGCGATGAACTCGGCCAGCCCGCACGCGCGGTCCGGCCCTTCCGGCTCGGCCAGCACGCGGTCGCCGGTACCGTCCACCCCGACCACCCGCAGCGCGCTTCCGGACACGTAGGCCACCTGCGCCCCGGTCGGGTCCGGCCGCGGGTCCAAAACCGGGCTCTCGGTGTCCAGCCCACGCACCTCGCCGCTCACCGCGTCGGCCACGAAAAGCCTGCCGGACAAGGCAAAAGCGCTGATGCGCACGGCGTCGTCGGTGTTGTTGCCGAGCACGCCGCCGCCCTGCTCGCGGGCCCGCTCCCGGCGCGCCCGCTCCTCCGCGGACAGCTCCTCGGCGCCGTCCCCGAGCAACTCGGCCGGGTCGGCGAGCCGGACCTCCTCGCCGGTCAGAAGATCGCGCCGCCACAGGATGTGCCGGCGGTCCTCACCGGACGCCGAGCGCAGGAACAGCACCCGGCTGCCGTCCGGGGCCACCCGGAACTCCCGCGGCGAGCCGAGCGTGAAGCGCTGGGTTCTGGCCTGCAGTCGGAGGAACGAGGTCTCATTCGGCATGAGCTGCACCCTACGGCCTCACAGGTACAGCGCGCGGAACCGCGGGTCCGCCGCCTGGTCCGCCCCGGCCATCGCGGTCAGCACCGCGCGCAGCGTGGCGACCGCGTCCGCACCGTGCTCGCGGACCAGCCGGCGCTCGTACTGGGCGTGGAACCGGCGCGCCGCGGCCAGCGCCGCCGTGCCGCGTTCGGACAGGTGCAGCAGCCGGGCCCGGCCGTCCCGCGGATCGGGGCGCCGCTCGACATGGCCGCGCCGCTCCATGTCGTCGACGAGCTGACCGGCGCCCTGCTTGCTGATCGCCAGCCGCTCGGCCAGCTCGCTGACCGTGAGCGGCGCGGCGCCCAGCGCGCGCAGCACGTAACCGTCCGAGCGGCCCTGGTCGGTGAAGCCCTTCGCGGCCAGCGCGGCCCGTAGCTCGATGACGAACTCCTGGCACGCGAGCAGGAGCAGGATGCCGAAGTCCGGTCTTGGCGCAGCCATGCACGTCATGATAGACAAGCTGAGTTGAACAAGCTGACTTGTCTATCTGGAGAGATCATGACCGTCATCCGCGGCGCGGAAGCGCCCCGTTTCCACCTTCCCGGTGTGGAGTTCACCGGGCTCGCCGCGCCCAGCCGCGGCTCGTCCGAGATCTGCACCTGGCGGCTCACCGTGCAGCCCACCGAAGACGAGCCCGAGCCGCACACCGTCGACCGGGACGAGATCTTCATGGTGATCTCCGGCTCGGTCCGGATCACCGGCGAGGACCTCGGCCCCGGTGACGTGGCGATCGTGCCGGCCGGCGCCCCGATCCAGCTGGTCAACACCGGCGGCACCCCGGCCGAGCTGTACGTCGCCATCCGGGCCGGCTTCACCGGCACCCTCGCCGACGGCACGAACCTGAGTCCACCCTGGGCGCAGTAGCCACAACTCTTGGCAAGAGCTAGGGAGGCTCACAGGCTGCTCTCACCCACCGCGGCGACGGTGGAGGCATGACCGAGTCTTCGAACTTCCCGCAGCAACCCGTCGCCGGTGGCTACCAGCAGTACTGGACCCCGCCGGCCCCTCCGCCCCCGGTGCCGCCCCAGCCACCCGGTCAGGACCGCCCCCGCCGCTTCAGCCGCGGCACGGTCGCCGTCGCCGCGGCGGCCACGCTGGTCGCCGGTGGCATCGGTGGCACAGTGGGCGCACTGGTCGGCTCGCCCGACGCGGCCCCGGCGGCCAGCCAGTCGACCACCACCGCCCAGACCGCGTCGGCCACCCAGGCCACCGACGTCAGCGCCACCGTGGCCAAGGTGCTGCCCAGCGTCGTCCAGGTGAACGTGACCTCCGGCAACTCGAAGGGCATCGGCTCCGGAGTGATCGTCAGCAGCGACGGCAAGATCCTCACCAACAACCACGTGGTCTCCGGCGCCGACTCGGTGACCGTCACGCTCTCCGACGGCCGCACCGTGGACGCCGAGGTGCTCGGCACCGACGCGAACAGCGACCTCGCCATGATCCAGGCGAAGAACGTCAGCGGCCTCACCGCCGCCACGCTCGGCGACTCCGACTCGGTGAAGGTCGGCGACCAGGTGATCGCCATCGGCTCGCCGGCCGGCCTGCAGAACACCGTCACCACCGGGATCGTCAGCGCCCT
This sequence comes from Actinophytocola sp., assembly GCF_036002505.1. GTDB lineage: Bacteria > Actinomycetota > Actinomycetes > Mycobacteriales > Pseudonocardiaceae > DASYTH01. The sequence continues at coordinate 13,399 of NZ_DASYTH010000452.1, forward strand.
CAACCGCGAGGTCACGGTGTCCGCCCAGGACCGCGAGCAGAGCCAGCTCCCGTTCTCCCGCAACGGATCCGGCTCGACCGTCACCTACCACGCGATCCAGACCGACGCCTCGATCAACCAGGGCAACTCCGGCGGCCCGCTGTTCAACGCCGCCGGTGAGATGATCGGCATCAACTCCGCCATCTACTCCCCGGTCTCCGGTCCGGACGGCTCCGCCGGCAGCGTCGGGATCGGCTTCGCCATCCCGATCAACCAAGCCAAGGAGGTGATCGGCTGAGCGGAGGTG
>NZ_DASYTH010000453.1:0-3119 GCF_036002505.1 Actinophytocola sp.
CAGCTCGTGCCCGTCCTGGCGGACGTGGTTCGTCCGGTCGGGCGGACACGAGCTCTCCGATTCGTTGGTTAGGTCAGTGGGGTGACCCCCTTCCCGGCGATTGCTTCGGCGAGGCGGTGTGAGTCGCCTTTGGTGATCACGGGCGGAACGCAAAGCTGCTGCTGACGGTCGTCCTGGCCCCGAGTGAGCCGGGGGCTGGTCTCTACCTACGTCCTGAGCACCGTCGACGGCCGCGCCGCTCCTCCGGTGAGAGTGCCTAGAGTGTCTACCATTTATCGCCGCAGTGTCGAGCAATGTAGACCGCTGCTACGCCTGACGTGTTTTGCCTGGCTAGCGTGTGAAGGACGGCCGGCGCCAAACACATCGCTTGTTCCGACACGCGCGGCGCTAAATAATCGACATGTCTACCTTGCGCGGATAGCGTCGAGGGTAGGAGGTAGACACGGTGACCGAGGCGAGCAGGATCCGTACGTTGGCCGACGCCGGGCTGGTGCACCCGCATGCCGAGGCGGTGACCGCGCCGCTGTTTGCCGGTGGTGGCTTCTTCCTCGCGTCGGACAAGGTGCAGGTGAAGTACGAGATGCTGCGGGCCCACCTGGTGGACGGGGTGAGTGTGACCGACGCGGCCGACGCGCACGGCTACTCGCGAGCCGGCTTCTACGTGGTGCAGGCCGCGTTCGAGCGGGCCGGGATGACCGGCCTGATCGACGAGCGGCGGGGGCGGCGCGGCCCGGTCAAGCTCACCGAGGAGATCGTGGAGTTCCTCCGCACGGCACCGGCATCGGCCTCGGGCGGACAGTTGGTCGACGAGGTGGCCAACCGATTCGGGGTGCTTCTGCACCGTCGCACCGTGGAACGGGCCCGTCGACGGTGAGCCGTGCGGCGCTCGCCTCGCCAGACCGGGCCTTCTGGCCCGTCGGTGAGGCAGCGCAGGCGGATTACGAGATGCTACGGCAGCATGTGTTGGACGCGGGGGGACTGCCTGACTCCCTCGCCGCGGCGCGGTTTGCTCGGCGCGGCTTGCCCGGGCTGATCGCCTGGCCCGCAGCCGAGCCAGTCTTCAACGCCGACCTTGTTGGAGCTAATCGTCCACCGTGGACCCCGTATGGGGATCCGCGTCTTCAGGCCCTTGCCGCTGGCTTCGCCGTGCTGCTGGATGCGGCGACCAGCCCGGCTCTGTCCATATTGGAGGCACACTAGTGAGAACTGCGATCTACGCCCGGGTGTCCACAGAGGGACAACAGCAGCGGGGCACCATCGGCTCCCAACTGCACGTGCTGCGCCAGCGGGTCGCCGCGGACGGCGACGAGTTGGTGGCCGAGTTCTGCGACGACGGACACTCCGGCGCCCGGCTCGATCGGCCGGGCCTGGACGCGCTGCGCGACGCCGCGGAGGCCGGCCTGATCGATACGGTGTGGTGCCTGTCGCCGGACCGGCTGGCCCGCGTCTACGCCTATCAGGTCATCGTGCTCGACGAACTGGCCCGCCACGGCGTCACGGTGCGCTTCATCGACGCCCCACCCATCGACGACGACCCGCAGGCCCGGCTGCTCACCCAGGTCCAGGGCGTCATCGCCGAGTACGAACGGGCGAAGATTGCCGAACGGTACCGGCGCGGGAAGCTGTTCCGTTCCCGCGCTGGGGAAGTGCTGGCGTGGCGCGCGCCCTACGGCTATCGGCGCGTTCCCCGCGACGGGAACGGCCCGGCGCGGTTGGAGATCTTCGAACCCGAAGCGGCCGTGGTGCGACGCATCTTCGACGACTACGTCGCCGGTGGTCACTCCATTCGTGAGATCGCCCAACGGCTCTACGCAGACGACATCTCCACCCCGCGCGGGCGCCGCGGCGTGTGGGGCGTCTCCACGCTGTGTCGGCTGCTGCGTAACGAGGCCTACGTGGGCCGGGTCTACTTCAACCGCACCGAAGCCGTGCCCGATCCGCGTTCTCGCCGCAAGACCAAGCAGGTTCCCCGAGCACGCGAGGAATGGATTCCCATCGCCGTGCCCGCCCTCATCCCCGAGCAGGTCTTCCACGCCGCCGCAACGGTCAGCCGGGACAACAGCCAGTGGAGCCCACGCCGGGCCGAGCCCGGCCACTGGCTGCTTCGCGGCCTGGTCAGATGCGGCACCTGCGCAGTCGGCACGAACTGCCACAAGATGCGCGGCCGCAACGGCGCCTGGCACCGCTACTACTACTGCCGAAACCACGACCTCGTCCGCGCCGGCGGGGCCGAACACCGCTGTCCCGAACGCAACATCCGCGCCGACGCCCTCGACACGTTCGTCTTCGACCGGGTCCGCGCCGCCCTGCTACGCCCCGACGTGCTCCTCGCCGGCGAACAGGCAGTGCTGGCCCACACACCCACCCCCGACGATGAACTGCTCGCCGCCGAGCTCGCCCGCCTCGACCGCCGCCTCGACGCGACCACCGCCGAACGGCGCCGCCTCGCCGACCTCTACCAGACCGGGCTGCTTGACCTGACCGAACTTCAACGCCGCGCCGCCGACCTCGACCGTCGCCACAACGACCTGCAACAGCGCCGCGACACGCTCATCGACCAACGCCGCGAGCTGGCCCGCGACAACCAGCTACGTTCCCGCGTCGCCGGCTTCGCCCAACGCGTGCTGGCCATCATCGACCGGCTCACCTTCGACCAACGCCAGCAGCTACTACGCCTTGTCGTGGAAGAGGTCCGCGTCACCGGCTGGAACGTCCAGATCCAGCTCCGCATCCCACTCGACGACCCACCCGCCGAACAACCCAGCCGCGTCCCGCCCCGACCGGTGTCAACCGAAGACGGTCTGCGTTCCCTTGGTGATCACCAAAGGCGACTCACACCGCCTCGCCGAAGCAATCGCCGGGAAGGGGGTCACCCCACTGACCTAACCAACGAACCGGAGAGCTCGTGTCCGCCCACCCGGACGAACCACGTCCACCAGGACGGGCACGAGCTGTCCGCCCAACCGGGGGTCTCGATGACCGTTGACAAGGCCCTCCATCTGCAGGCAGAGCGAAGCTATCAGGGAGGCCAGGCGCTGCTCAGGCTGTCCGTCGCCATAGGTGGCCTCGGGGAGACCATGTGGTCGCGGTCGGTGGCAGATGGGATTGAAAACGAAATC
>NZ_DASYTH010000454.1:0-6132 GCF_036002505.1 Actinophytocola sp.
GTGCGCAGCTTGTCGAGCCTGCAACGCCCACGCGGTCGTTGCCTCCCCGGCCCGGGTCCAGCCCCCGCCCGCCCACCAAGCAATCCCTGGCAACAGTTGGGTCGGAGGAAACACCATGTCCAATACACTTTTGCCCATGACCGCGGTGACGCAGCTCCACATCGACACGAGCTACCCGTCGCCGAACACGGCCCGGGCCGCCGTAGCCGGAGAGGTTGATCTGGCCACCGCCCCGGTGCTAACTGACCGGTTGCTCGGCCTGTTGGATGGGCGGGCCCCCGCCGTACTCGAAGTCGACCTCGCCGGGTGCACCTTCTTGGACTGCACCGGAATCGGCGCTCTCGTCGGCGTGCGCAACGCCGCCGTCCAAACCGGATGCCAGATGCGGGTTATCCATCCCCAACCCGTCGTCCGCCGGGTGCTGGACCTGACCGGGCTGCTCGATGTCCTCACCGCCCCGATCGACCAGCCGCAGCCCCTGCCGACACGATCCGAGTACCCGGCCCGGATTGGACCTGCCTCTGCGACCGTCACCACCTCGCTCGACATATTGGTTGCCGCCTGACGCAAGCCCCAACGTCACCGCTCTGATCACGGTCGCCCACGGTCGCACGCCTGGGCGGCGGATTCGGCCGCCTCGCCGGCCGGCGATGTCGCGGCGCCGGCGTGCCCGCCGACGCAACGGGGCCTGTCTGGATGGGCGCGCTCAACATCGGCGCCAGCACGGGGCGCCCACGGGTGCGAGCCCAGCCGGGCGCTGCGGTGACAATCCGTGTCACCACACGTCGCCAAAGCCGGTCGGGCACGCGGCGAGGCCGTGGACCGGCGGAGCCGGTATCGGGCCCGCCCGTTGCCGCTAGCGCCGCTGCGCGCGCATCAAGTTCTGCGCCTGTCCTGAAACGGCGTAATGTCGATCACGCGATCGGCGTTCACGCCGAGCCTCTCCGTCAACTTTCGCGCTGGCAACTCCCCGCCGCCCGGACCCCGCGGTCACGACCAGCGACTCCCGGCGCTCCAGCAGTTGCGCCGTCCGTGCCGGCACTCGCGCGGCGGCACCTCATCGGCGGGTACCACGACACCCGTGGCGAAACCTGCCACCCACGTACAGCAAGCCGAACCGATCGTCCACCACCTGCCTCACCCGCACTCACCCAGGATCTTTGACGCGCGCCGCGATGCGGGTGACCCGACCACGCTCGGACCGCCGCGGCCTACGCGGAATCCGAACCCCGCCACCCGAGGAGGACGCACGCCATGACCAGGAACGCCAGGATCAAGAGCATTGTTCGAGGCGTCAAGTACAGGGCCCGGGAGGCCGAGGGAAGGGCAAAGCAGACCGCCGGCAAGGCCACCGGCAACGACAGACTTCGCCGCAAGGGCAAGGCCGAGGAACTCAAGAGCCGACTCAACCAGTTCGCGAAGAAGATCAAGGACGCCATCAGGCGCTAACCCGGACGGGAGATCCGCGCAGGGTTCGTGATCCGTGGCCGGCTGCCGGGCCAGCCCGGCGTCGTGGGCCGCAGCGGCCGGCCGACGTCGTGGAGCCGGCGAAGGGCCTGGACCCAGGACCGCACCAGCGGTGGTCGCGCACCACGGAGGGCGTTTCGGGTCGAGCGTTACGATCCGAGTACGCGAGGTGGTGCCGTGTCGACGGAGAGGTCGCCGACCGCGGTCTGCTACGACGCCGCCCGCGGAGTCGGTTACCCCAGACCGCGGCTCCGCGGTGTGCTTCACCAGGTGTCGTTTGCGGTCTCCCTGGTGGCCGGACCGCTGCTCCTGACCGCCGCGCACGGCGCAACCGTCAAGATCGCTGCCGGCGTCTACGCGGCCGGCGTCACCGGCATGTTCGCCGCCAGCGCCCTCTACCACCGGATCAGTTGGCAGGATGCGGCGCGCCGGCGGATGCAGAGACTCGACCACGCCATGATCTTCGTACTGATCGCCGGCACATACACCCCTGTGCTGCTGCTTCGCATGCCCACGCCATTCGACGTGGTCGGGTTGTGTGCCGTCTGGGGTCTGGCCCTGGCCGGCCTTGTCGGGCACATGTGCTGGCTCAACGCCCCCGAGCGGCTCATCGGAGGCATCTACCTGGGCCTGGGCTGGCTCGCCGTGCCCGCCTTCCCCGTGCTGGTGCACCACATCGCCCCGGCCGGGCTGGGCCTCATCGTCGCCGGCGGGGTGCTCTACACCTTAGGCGCCATCGGCTATCACCGCCGCTGGCCCAACCCCGCGCCGGACGTCTTCGGCTTCCACGAGGTTTTCCACACCTTTGTCTGCGCTGCCGTCGCCTGCCATTATCTCGCGATCGCGATCTTCGTCCTCTGACGGGCGGCCATGTCCACGGACGGCTCCGCCACAGTCCGCCTCTGGTATATCGGAATTGCCGTGATCGTTGTCGGCGCCGTCCTGTTTATTCTGGGTTCGATGAGACGCCGGATCGGTGGTCGGCGCCACTGCTGGTGAGGCGCTGATCGCTCATGCCGTTCGGTAAGGGGGCGGTGGACGACTCAGCTGAGGGCTTGTTGCGTCATGGGTTGCGGTGAGTGTCAAGGCAACGCCATCCTCGACCTCGTGGCCACGTCGCCGTTCCATCCGGCAACGCCCGCCTCGGGCGTCGCCGTCGTCAAGACCGCGGCGCTCGTGGCCGTCAGGCGGTGGTCGCCGATGCCGCCCACCACCGTTGCTGATCAACGCGCCCGGGATCCGCGGATCAGATGATCGCGGCCGTCGTGACCACCGCCCAGTTTCGCTCCGTTGCCGCATGACGGGCTGCTCGAGGTACGGACGGCTGGCAGGCTTGACCGCTGCACTCCGCGCTTGATCGCGACAACACGCATTGAACGGTCGATGCAGCGACCCCTAGATTGAGTCCATGGCTGACCGCGAGCAGCGCCGAGGAGCGGGCACCCGCGATCTCACCGCCAAAATCGACCTGTATCTGGACGCCGAGGAAACCACGCCGGATCTCCTTCGGGACTGCCTCTGGCGCGTCCTGGACACGACCAAGGATCTAATGCGGACCCAGCGCCGCGCTTCTGTTCTTCTATTCTCCATCGCGCTGGCGTTCGAGAGGCAGCAAGAGGGCAGGGGAGGACGGGAGCGATGAACTCCCTGTTAGGAGGGAATCCCGCATGACCCCCGACGAGCACGCCGCCCGGGCTGAGGAACTCCTCAACCTCGCCGAGGACACGTATGCGAGTGTCACGCCGCTCATCGACTCCCACGGGATCGACGACGAACGGCTGAGTAGCACTCTGGCGGAGATCAGCGTCATGGCTCAGATCGCCCACGTCCACGCCACCCTGTCGCTCCGCGGATCCACCTACCGGCCGGCCCCGGATGTGCCCCTGCCGAGTTGAAGTGAGACGTGAACTGGTGGCTGAGATGATTCCTCGGTGTATCCGCTGTTCGCGGCCGATCTGTACATGGGCAGGCTGCGATACGGGCGGATCATCTACTGGTCGAGCGAGAACCCTCACCTCCTGTTCGACAAGGCGGACGGCACGGTCGATCGGATCGAGGAGGTTTACCTCGATGAACGGGAGACGCGCTGCTGGATCGCAGGCAGTGTCGCCGACCTCAACGCCAAGATGGGGCAGAAATGACCAAGGTCCTCCCGGGGCTGATCGTGTACGCCCTCCCACCGACCCAGTACCTCATCCTCGAGGTACTGGCGGCCCCGACAACTTCCTCGTCTGGGACCCGACCAGCCGGGGCACCGCCCACCGTCCAGGCGATCAACGGTGCTAGGGAGTCGCGGGAAAATATTGTGCTGCCGACACCGGCCGCTCTGCCAGTCTGAGCATCTACGCCGCACAGAGGAGAACCGATGGCTGACGACGAAGGACTCGACCTGCAAGACGCCGCCAGCGAGATCGGCGACGCATCCAGCGACCACGACATGCGGCACCTGGCCACGCTGACCCCGGACGAACGGGCCATCCAGAACAAAGTCCGCTGGGCGCTGTACCGGCACGTGGACGCCATCTGGGACGCGCCACACCTGCGCTCGAAGGGCATCCACCCGAACGATGCCGGCGGCTACGAAGGGGTGGCAGCGTTGCGGGATCTGCTCGACACGCTCATCGCCAACGCCGAGAACGCCCAGCACGAGGCCGGGGGACGACGTAGATGGCGTGTCCGTGAAGATGATCGTCGAGCGCGACGACGACAAATAACGGGGTGGCACTAGTCAGACACCTCGATGACCTCTGGGTCATTGGATCTAGGAATCCACGTCGCTCGGTCCTCGGGCGAGATCTGCGTATTGAGCGGGTACGTCAGCACCTTTTGCCAATGAGGCTGTGCCGGCCAACGGGGCGGCTCAACCCTCACTTCTACCGTTGCGTCGTACGGGCCGTTAGCCAGGAGTGTCGTCGGCCTATCCCACTGGAACTCGACGAACTTCTCGACTGCCTTCCTGTGTCGTCGCTCACGGAATTACGTGAGCGGCAGACCGCTACAGCTGGGGAATTCCGTGAGCGCCGACACTTCCTGCCATCGATGGGGAACGGTGCAGCGTAAGCGCGGATGTTGCCTTCGATGTCGGACAGCCATCGGGCGGCTCGGATCGGGAAGCGCTGCCGCAGCGTCTCGAGGTCCGCCGCTGCCAGCTCGGCGATCGTGGGCAGACCCAGCTCGTCGAGCTTCTTGACCGTCTTCGGCCCGACGCCCCACAGGTCGCCGACCGGGCGCTGGCCCGTCACCGGCATCCAGGTCTCGTCGGTCAGCGTGGCGACGCCGGCCGGGTCCGTCTTGGCGAACCGCGTGGCGATCTTCGCCTGGTGCTTGTTGCGGCCAACGCCGATCGCGCAGCTCAGCCCGACCCGATCGTGGACCGCCGCCTTGAGGTCGGTGGCCAGCGCTGCGGGTCGTCGATGTCGCCGCCGACGAACGCCTCGTCCTGCCCCTGGACCTCAACCAGCACCGGGAACGCCCGCAGCGTTGCCATGACCCGGGCCGAGACTTGCTGATAGGCGGGCATGTCGGCCGGGCAGGAACACCGCGTCCGGGCATTTGCGGGCGGCCAGCCGCATCGGCATCCCGGAGTGCACGCCGAGCTCCCGGGCCTGCAGGGAGGCGGTGGCCACCACGGTCCGGGCCTAGGTGGGATCGCCGGAGCCGCCTACCATTACCCGTTTACCGCGCAGCTCGGGGCGGGATAGTACCTCGACGGACGCGAAGAACTGGTCGAGGTCGATGTGCAGCACCCAGGTGTCGGCCACCCGTCCAGTATCGTCCGCCGGTCAGCCTTCCCTGCGCTCCCGGGTCCCGTTCGTCAGGCTCGCGGGGACGCCGGTGCGCGTTCTTTCCGGTGGGATTCGCAATGGGGTCTCCGCGAGGGCCATTCAGAAGTCGATCGACGTCGGCAGTATCACGGTGAGTGATCTTGGGCGGTAGCTGTGACCGCTCGCGGGTGTCCTGATTGGACACGGCGGCTGGCATCCGATAGATCAACTTTGTGTGGAAGATGATCGAGGGCCAGCCGCCGCGGGCCTGAGCGTATGACAGGGCTGTCCGCGGGACAACTCGCCGAGCTGGTGGACCGGGTCCGCGAAATCGTGGGCCCCTGGGAGCGGCCGGCGGTGGGCCGCCCGCACGTGTTACCGCTGCCCGCGGCGGTGGTGGCGGTGCTGTTCGGGTTACGGCACAACCTGGCCGATGACGTGGTCGGCGAGGTGTTCGGCTGTTCGCAGGCCACGATCACCCGCTACCACCAGGTGCTGCACCCGATCCTGCGGTGGGCGACCCGCCCGGAGGTCGACAAGCAGTACGAACGCGCCCAGGCTGGCGGTGTGCTCGTGGACGGGTTCGTCGCCCCGGTCGGCGAACGCGACGGCTACCACAGCCTGTTCTCCGGCAAGAAACACCTGTGCGGGCAGAACGTGCAGGTCGTGGCCGACTTGGACGGGCGGGTCGCCGATGTGGGTGACCCGGTACCCGGGGCCCGTCACGACGCGGCCGCGTTCTTCATCCCCGGCATCGCGCAACGCTGGGCCGCCCACTACGCACCCGGCGGCCCCGGGATGATCGGTGACGGCGGCTACCAAGGCACCGGCCCGATCACCCCGCACAAGAAGCCACCCGGCGGTGAACTCACCGCCAAGCAGAAGTCCTACAACTACTCGA
>NZ_DASYTH010000455.1:0-22371 GCF_036002505.1 Actinophytocola sp.
AGGTTGCGTTGGCAGGCGCCAGGCCAAGCCGGAACGTGACTTGTCGCGGGAAGTTCCCGCGACAAGTCGAAGGGAAGCAACTACCCGCCGGGGTGGGACGCCAACCCGGGGTGGGTAGCTGGCTTCAGTTGGTGCCGCCGCGTTGGGCGCGGAGCTTCGCCAGGGCTTCGGCCAGAATGGCCTCGCCGTCGGCGTCGGAGCGGCGCTCTTTGACGTACGCGAGATGAGTCTTGTACGGCTCGTTACGCGGGGCGTCCGGAGGTTCCTCCTGGTTGCGCCCGCCGGGCAAGCCGCATCTCGGGCAGTCCCATGATTCCGGTTCATCCGCGTCGAGCGCGAACGACGGACGGGACTCGTGCCCGTTCGCACACCAGTAGGACACCCTGCGACGAGGCGCTGACTCTCCCCGTTCCGATTCGCCCATTGGTCCCGCACCGACCCGCGTGCCCCGGATCGCGTTACCACCGGCCATCGACTTTCACACCCCCACCACGTGGTTCAGCAGGAATCGCTAGTTGAGTTGATGGTTCGTCTCCACCCACCGGCCGCGCGCCCAGACGCGGGGCCGGCCCCGGCTAGAAGACCTTGATCAGCAGACCAAGGCCGATGACGCAGATCAACCAGATCGCGCCGACGAACAAGGTGGCTCGGTCGAGGTTCTTCTCGGCGACGCTCGACCCGGACAGGCTGGACTGCATGCCGCCGCCGAACAACGAGGACAGGCCGCCACCCCGGCCCCGGTGCAGCAGCACCAGCAGAACCAGGATCAGGCTGGTCACTACCAAACCGATCTGCAGGGCAAGACGCATGTCATCCTCGCTGTTGGGCACCGAAATGCGGTCGAAGCCACAGGTTACCTGGTGCGTTCGACCAGTTCGACCAAAGGTCGGCATTGCCGCGGGGATCACCCGCCGGCAATCATGCTCACGGAAGTGGGCCGCCCGCGGCAAGTGCACAGAGTTTAGCGAACTCGTCGGCGTCCAGGCTGGCACCGCCCACCAGCGCGCCGTCGATGTCCTCGCGGGCCACCAGCTCGGCGATGTTTCCGGACTTCACCGACCCGCCGTAGAGCACCCGGACGCCGGCCGCGACCGGCTCGCCGTACTTGTCGGCGAGCTGGGCCCGCAGCGCCGCGCAGACCTCCTGCGCGTCGGCCGGGGTGGCCACCCGCCCGGTGCCGATGGCCCACACCGGCTCGTAGGCGACCACGACGCCGGCCACCTGCTCGGCCTTGAAGCCCTTGAGCCCGGCGATCAGCTGGGCGTTGCAGTGCTCGACGTGGGTGCCCTGCTCACGCACCTCGATCCGCTCGCCGACGCACATGATCGGGGTGAGCCCGTTGCGCAGCGCGGCCCGCACCTTCGCGTTGACCAGCTCGTCGTCCTCGGCGTGGTACTCGCGCCGCTCGGAGTGGCCCACCACCACGTAGGCGCAGCCGAGCTTGGCCAGCATCGGGCCGCCGATGTCGCCGGTGTAGGCGCCGGAGTCGTGCGGGGAGAGGTCCTGCGCGCCGTAGCGGATGAGCATCTTCTCGCCCTCCACCACGCTCTGCACGGTGCGGATGTCGGTGAACGGCGGCAGCACGGCCACCTCCACCTTGGCGAAGTACTTCTCCGGCAAGGAGAACGCCAGCTTCTGCACCAGGTGGACGGCCTCCCGGTGGTCGAGGTTCATCTTCCAGTTGCCGGCGATCAGCGGCAGCCGACTCATGCTGGGCTCCATTGGCTCGCTCCGCTCGCGTGAGCGGGCCTTGACGCGGTGTCTTCCTTCCTGCGCTGCTCGGTCGCTCGTTCCTCGCTCCCTGCGCTGCTCGTCAGTCCAGACACCGCCGGCCCGCTCATCTGCTCTCCAACACGGTGATGCCGGGAAGTTCCTTGCCCTCCAACAGTTCCAGCGAGGCGCCGCCGCCGGTGGAGATGTGCGAGAAGCCGTCCTCGGGCAGGCTGAGCTGGCGCACCGCGGCGGCCGAGTCGCCGCCGCCGACCACGCTGAACGCGTCCGACCCGGCGACGGCTTGGGCCACTCCCCTGGTCCCGTCGGCGAACGGGGCCAGCTCGAACACGCCCATCGGCCCGTTCCAGAACACGGTCGCGGCCCCGGACAGCGCCTCGGCGAACTCCGCGACGCTCTCCGGGCCGATGTCCAGGCCCTTCCAGCCGTCCGGGATCTCCGACGCCGGCACCACCCGGGTGTTCGCCTCGGCCGAGAAGTCGTCGGCCACCACGATGTCCACGGGCAATACGATCTTGTTGGTGGGGGGCGGGCCGCCCCCCACCTGCCCCCCGCCGGGGGGCGGGGGTGCGGACAGCGCAGCTTCGGAGAGCAGGCGTTTGCAAGTGTCGATCATGTCGGTCTCGAGCAACGAGTCACCGACGCCGTGGCCCTGGGCGGCCAGGAACGTGAAGCACATGCCGCCGCCGACCAGCAGCCGGTCGACGGTCGGCAGCAGCGCCTCGATCACGGCCAGCTTGTCGGAGACCTTCGAGCCGCCGAGCACGACGACGTAGGGCCGGTCCGGGTCGCCGGTGAGCCGGCGCAGCACGGTCAGCTCGGCCCGCACCAGGTCGCCGGCGTAGGCCGGCAGCCGGGCCGCCACGTCGTAGACCGAGGCCTGCTTGCGGTGCACCACCCCGAACCCGTCGGAGACGAACGCCCCGCCGGGCTCCACCAGCGCGGCCAGCTCGGCCGCCAGGGCCTCCCGCTCGGCCCCGTCCTTGCTGGTCTCCCGCGGGTCGAAGCGAACGTTCTCCAGCAGCGCCACGGCGCCCGGCGCCAAGCAGTCCACTGTGGACCGTGCGGACGGCCCGACCAGGTCGGCCGCCAGCGGCACCTCGGTGCCGAGCAGCTCACCCAGCCGGCGGGCCACCGGTGCCAGCGAGTACTTCGGATCCGGCGCCCCCTTGGGCCGGCCCAGGTGCGCGGTCACCACCACGCGCGCGCCGGCCTCGGTGAGCTTGCGGATCGTCGGCAGCGAGGCCCGCACCCGGCCGTCATCGGTGATCACGCGGAGGGGGTGGGCCGCCTCCGCTTCCCCCTCCGCCCGCCGGGCGGAGGGGGCGGGATCAGCGCCGTCGAGCGGCACGTTCAGGTCGGCACGCAGCAGCACCCGCCGGCCGTCAACACCCTCGGCCAGCAGGTCGTCGAGAGACCTCACAGCTTGGAACCGACCAGCACTGCCACGTCGGCGAGGCGGTTGGAGTAGCCCCACTCGTTGTCGTACCAGCCGACCACCTTGACCTGGTTGCCGATCACCTTGGTCAGCGGCGCGTCGTAGATGCACGAGGCCGGGTCGCCCACGATGTCGGCGGACACGATCGGGTCGTCGCTGTAGCGCAGGATGCCCTTCAGCGGGCCCTCGGCGGCGGCCCGGTACGCGGCGTTCACCTCGTCCACCGTGGTCTCCCGGGCGAGCGTCACGGTGAGGTCGGTGGCCGACCCGTCCGGCACCGGCACCCGCAGCGCGTAGCCGTCCAGCTTGCCGTTCAGCTCCGGCAGCACCAGCCCGATGGCCTTCGCCGCGCCGGTCGAGGTGGGCACGATGGACAGTGCCGCGGCCCGCGCCCTGCGCAGGTCCTTGTGCGGCCCGTCCTGCAGGTTCTGGTCCTGGGTGTAGGCGTGGATCGTGGTCATCAGGCCGCGCTCCACGGTGAACTCGTCGTGCAGCACCTTCGCCAGCGGCGCCAGGCAGTTCGTGGTGCAGGAGGCGTTGGAGACGATCGCCTGCGAGCCGTCGTAAGCCGAGTCGTTGGCGCCGAGCACGATCGTGAGGTCCTCACCCTTGGCCGGCGCCGAGATGATCACCTTCTTGGCGCCGCCCTCGTCGATGTGCTTCCGCGCGTCCCCGGCGTTGGTGAAGAAACCCGTCGACTCCACCACGACGTCCACGCCGAGGTCCTTCCACGGCAGCTTGCCCGGGTCCCGCTCGGCGAAGCCCTTGATCGTCTTGCCGTCCACCACGATGCCCTCGTCGGACGCCGCAACGTCGTACGGCAGCCGCCCGAACACGCTGTCGTACTTCAACAGGTGCGCCATCGTGGCGACGTCACCGAGGTCGTTGAACGCGACGATCTCCACGTCGTGGCCGCCGGCCTTGACCGCGCGCCAGAAGTTACGACCGATCCGACCGAAACCGTTGACTCCTACCCGAACCGTCACGGTACGTCTCCTCGTGCAAGTGCCTGCTCGTTCCGCGAATCACCCTAGCCGCAGCTGCTGGAGGATCTCGCGGCGTGTCATCGAGGCAACTGTATCGAATCAGCCCGAGGTCAGAACGTTCGAGGGTGCGCAAACACAATGGGACCCGCCTGACCCCCAACAGTCAGGCGGGTCCCATCATCATCCACTTCACCCACTCCGCTGGCGGGTCGACGCCCCTCGTCCCGTCACCCGTACCAGCGCCCCCGAGGTACAGGTGTCGGGAGCACGCATCCAGATACAGCAGAGGTACGACGTCTTTGCCCGAAAGTCCGCCCACCGGTGTGTCTCCCCGGGGTGATCACACCTCGGCCTCGAGCATCTCCTGGGTGACGGCCGACTCGGTGTCGGAAAGGCCGAGCTCCTTGGCGCGCTTGTCGGCCATGGCGAGGAGGCGGCGGATGCGGCCGGCGACGGCGTCCTTGGTCATCGGAGGTTCGGAGAGCTGGCCCAGCTCCTCGAGGGAGGCCTGGCGGTTGGCGAGGCGGAGCTTGCCGGCGGCGGTCAGGTGGTCCGGGGCGTCGGGGCCGAGGATCTCCATGGCGCGCTGGACGCGGGCGGCCGCGGCGACGGCGGCGCGGGCCGAGCGGCGGAGGTTGGCGTCGTCGAAGTTGGCCAGGCGGTTGGCGGTGGCGCGGACCTCGCGGCGCATCCGGCGTTCCTCCCAGGCCAGCACGCTGGAGTGGGCGCCGAGGCGGGTGAGCATGGCGCTGATCGCGTCGCCGTCGCGGACCACGACCCGGTCGGCGCCGCGGACCTCGCGGGACTTGGCCTGGATGCCGAGGCGGCGAGCGGCTCCGACGAGGGCCAGCGCGGCCTCCGGGCCGGGGCAGGTGACCTCGAGCGCGGAGGAGCGGCCGGGCTCGGTGAGCGAGCCGTGCGCCAGGAACGCGCCGCGCCAGGCGGCTTCGGCGTCGCAGACCCCGCCGGAGACCACCGGCGCCGGGAGGCCGCGGACCGGGCGGCCGCGGGGGTCGAGCAGGCCGGTCTGCCGGGCCAGGCCGTCGCCGTCCTTGACCACCCGGACCACGTAGCGGGTGCCCTTGCGCAGGCCGCCGGCGCTGATCACGTGGATGTCGGACTGGTGGCCGTAGAGATCGTGGATCTCCTTGCGCAGCCGGCGCGCCGCGGCCGCGGTGTCCAGCTCGGCCTCGACGACCACCCGGCCGCCGACGATGTGCAGGCCGCCGGCGAAGCGCAGCAGGGAGGAGACCTCCGAACGCCGGCAGCAGGTCTTGGACACCGGCAACCGGCTCAGCTCGTCCTTGACCGCAGCGGTCATCGCCACAGGAACTCCTCCTCCCTCAACTCCCGGCCCCCTGGGACATCCCACCATCCCTGCGGACGCGGGACACCCCGGTCAGGTTCCGCGGACCTCAGCCAACGCCCGCCGAAGGCTGTCCGCCAGGGCCGAAGGGTCGTGCCGCTCGGGCGCCCCTTTGGCCGCCACCCGGTCCAGCCACGTGCGCGCGCCGAGCGCACCCGCCGCCCGTCGCAACCGGTCCGGGATGGACACCGAGTCGGCATCCGCGATTACCGCGTCGACCCTAAGCCGCGGCGCGTGCTCACACAGCACCTGCAGGTGGCGTTCCGGCGAGAATCCCGAGGTTTCCCCCGGCTGGGGGACAAGGTTGAGCACCACGACCCGGGTCGCGGCCGTTTCGACCACCGCCTCGTGCAGCTCCGGCACCAGCAGGTGCGGCAGCACGCTGGTGAACCAGGAGCCCGGGCCGAGCAGCACGACGTCGGCCTCGCGGACCGCCTTGACCGCCTCCGGGCAGGCCGCCGGCGCCGCGTCCGGCTCGCCCGCGGGGTGCAGGCGGATGCGGCGCACCTGGCCGGGCGTGGTGGCCACGGCGACCTGACCGCGGATCCGGCGCACCGCGGCCACGTCCTCGTCCAGCCCGACCACGTCGGCCTCGATGTCCAGCGGCTCGGTGCACATCGGCAGCACCCGGCCGCGCACGTCCAGCAGCCGGGCCGCCTCGTCCAGCGCGGCCACCGGGTCGTCGAGCACCTCCAGCAGCCCGGCCAGCACCAGGTTGCCGATCGCGTGCCCGGCCAGCGCCCCGGTGCCGCCGAACCGGTGCTCGAACAGCGGCGCCCAGGTCGAGCCGCCGGCCCCGGACAGCGCGGCCAGCGCCTTGCGCAGGTCGCCCGGGGGTAGCAGGCCCAGTTCGCGGCGCAACCGCCCCGACGACCCCCCGTCGTCGGCCACGGTCACCACCGCGGTCACCTCATCGGTCAGCAACCGCAGCGCGGACAGCGACGCGTGCAGCCCCCGCCCCCCACCCAACGCCACCACTTTGAGCCCGTACCGCACGCGATGACGCTACAGCGCTGGCTCGAGATCAACGCCGGGCGTCCACGAAGGCGACCCAACAGGCCGCGGGGAAAGCCAGCACCGGACCGTCCGTGTTCTTGGAGTCCCGTACCGCCACCGCCTCGGGATTGGAGGCCACCTCGACGCAGGCAACGTTTCCGTTGCTACGGCTGCTCTTGCGCCAGACTCGGGACAGGTCCGTTCATGTCGTGCTCCTCAACTTGCCGGCGACGTCGGCGATCAGCCGTTGAGAGTCCTCTTCGGACAGTGCCGCGGCGGACAGCTTCTGCCAGGCAAGTTTAGTCCGGGCGATGGGCTCCTCATCCTCCACGACGGGGTCGGGATGCGATGAAGGGGGCCTTCCTCGCGCTGGGCGTGAGGAAGGCCCCCTTCATCGCACCTCACTCCCGCCCGAGATCCCGGTGCACGACCTTGACCGCCATACCGTCCTCGTCGGCCAGGCGTCGGGAGAGCTCCTCGGAGATCGCGACGCTGCGGTGCTTTCCGCCGGTGCAGCCGATGGCGAGGGTCAGGTAGCGCTTGCCTTCGCGGCGGTAGCCGGCGCCGATGAGGCGGAGGAGCTCGTGGTAGCGGTCGAGGAACTCCTCGGCGCCTTCCTGGGAGAGGACGTAGTTGATCACGTCGGGGTCTTTGCCGGTGAGGTCGCGGAGCTCGGGGATCCAGAAGGGGTTGGGCAGGAAGCGGAGGTCCATGACCAGGTCGGCGTCCATCGGGATGCCGTACTTGTAGCCGAAGGAGAGCACGGTGACCCGGGTGCTGGTGGCCGCGTCGGTGCCGAACGCGTCCTCGATCTTGGCGCGGAGCTGGTGCACGGACAGCGTGCTGGTGTCGAGGATGAGGTCGGCCTCCTCACGCAGCGGGGCGAGGAGGTCGCGTTCGGCCTTGATCCCGTCGATCAGGCGGCCGTCGCCCTGCAGCGGGTGCCCGCGGCGGACCGCCTCGAACCGCCGGATCAGCACCTCCTCGGTGGCCTCGAGGAACAGGACCCGTGGTTTGTAGCCGCGGGCGTCGAGGTCCTTGATGATCGCGGCGAGGTCGTCGGTGAAGGCGCGGCTGCGGACGTCCATCACGACGGCCACCTTGGTGACCGCGCCGCGGGCCTGGGCGCCGAGCTCGACCATGGTGGAGATCAGCTCGGGCGGCAGGTTGTCCACCACGAACCAGCCGAGGTCCTCCAGGCACTTGGCCGCGGTGCTGCGGCCGGCGCCGGAAAGCCCGGTCACCACGGCCACCTCGACGCCCGACCCGTGCGCCGTGGCGGGCTGGGAATCCGCGTCCTTCGAATCCTCGGTCATGCGTCGCTTCCCTTGCTGCCGTTCCGGGTTCCCGCCAGCAGAGCCTCATGAACCGCCTGCGCGGTCTGCGCGCCGATGCCGGGGGCGCTGCTGATCTCGTCGATACTCGCCTCACGCAGTCGCTTGAGCGAGCCGAAATGCTTCAGTAGAGCGGATTTCCGGGTCTGCCCGAGCCCGGGGATGCCGTCCAGCACGGACGTGGTGAGCCGCTTGGACCGGCGCTGCCGGTGGTAGGCCACGGCGAACCGGTGCGCCTCGTCGCGGACCCGCTGCAGCAGGTAGAGCCCCTCGCTGGCGCGCGGCAGGATGGTCGGCTCCGGGTCGGCCGGCAGCCACACCTC
Organism: Actinophytocola sp.; assembly: GCF_036002505.1. GTDB lineage: Bacteria > Actinomycetota > Actinomycetes > Mycobacteriales > Pseudonocardiaceae > DASYTH01. The sequence goes on from NZ_DASYTH010000455.1 coordinate 8,175, forward strand.
CTCGAGCCGCTTGGCCAGACCGATCACCGCCACGTCGGTGACGCCGAGCTCGGCGATCACGTCGGCGGCCGCGTTGGCCTGCGGGCCGGCGCCGTCGACCACCAGCAGGTTGGGCGCGTAGGCGAACTTGCGCGGCCGGCCGGTCTCCGGGTCGATGCCGGGCTTCGGCGCGGCGACGTCGGAGCCGTTGGTTTCGGTGAGGTAGCGGTGAAAGCGGCGGCGCACCACCTCGGCGATGGACGCCACGTCGCCCTCGGTGGCCGCCTCTTTGACCGCGAACCGGCGGTACTCGGACTTGCGGGCCAGGCCGTCCTCGAACACCACCAGCGAGGCGACCACGTCGCTGCCCTGGATGTGGCTGATGTCGATGCACTCGATCCGCAGCGGCGCGGTGTCCAGGCCCAGCGCGTCCTGCAGCTCCTGCAGCGCGGCCGAGCGCGCGGTGAGGTCGCCGGCGCGGCGCAGCTTGTGCTGGGTGAACGCCTCCTTGGCGTTCCGCTCCACGGTCTCCATCAGTGCCTTCTTGTCCCCACGCTGCGGCACCCGGACCTGCACCCGCGCGGCGCGCAGGGTGGACAGCCACTCGACGATCGGCTCGATGTCCTCCGGGCACTCGGGCACCAGGATCTCCTTCGGCACCCCGCTCCCGGTGTCCCCCGCCTCCGCGGCGTGCTCGGCCTGGTCGCCGTAGAACTGGGTGAGGAACTGGGTGACCAGGCCGGGCATGTCGTTCACGTCGAGCTTGTCGATCACCCAGCCGCGCTGACCGCGCACCCGCCCGCCGCGCACGTGGAACACCTGGACCGCGGCCTCCAGGTCGTCCTGCGCGAAGGCCACCACGTCGGCGTCGGTGCCGGAGCCGAGCACGACGGCCTGCTTCTCCATCGCCCGGCGCAGCGCCCCGAGGTCGTCCCGCAGGCGGGCGGCCCGCTCGAACTCCAGCTCGTTGGAGGCCCTGGTCATCTCGCGTTCCAGGCGGCGCATCATCAGGTCGGTGTGGCCGGCGAGGAAGTCGCAGAAGTCGTTCACGATCGCGCGGTGCTCGTCCTCGGAGACCCGGCCGATGCACGGCGCGGAGCACTTGCCGATGTAGCCGAGCAGGCAGGGGCGGCCGATCTGGCCGTGCCGCTTGAACACGCCGGCCGAGCAGGTGCGCGCGGGGAACACCCGGAGCAGCAGGTCGAGGGTCTCGCGGATGGCCCAGGCGTGGGCGTACGGGCCGAAGTACCGGACCCCGCGGCGGCGGGGGCCGCGGTAGACGTGCAGCCGGGGGAACTCCTCGTTCAGCGTCACGGCCAGCACCGGGTAGGACTTGTCGTCCCGGTAGCGCACGTTGAACCGCGGGTCGAACTCCTTGATCCAGTTGTACTCCAGCTGGAGCGCCTCGACCTCGGTGGACACCACGGTCCACTCGACCTGGGCCGCGGTGGTCACCATCTGGGCGGTGCGCGGATGCAGCAGCGTGACGTCGGCGAAGTAGGAGTTGAGCCGGCTGCGCAGGCTCTTGGCCTTGCCGACGTAGATCACCCGGCCGGTCGCGTCCCGGAACTTGTACACGCCTGGTGCGTCGGGAACGGTCCCCGGGGACGGACGGTAGGTCGACGGATCGGCCACCCCGCAAGCCTACGGCGGGGCACCGTCAGTTTCGCCGGCCGGTCAGCCGGTTCAGGCCGCGGCGTGTGCGGCAGGCCGCGTTTTGGCGGAATCCCAGCCCGTGCGCGCACACAGCTCGTCGAGGGCTTCGTTCATCTGCCGCTCGTGCCAGACCATCCGGACGAAATGATCATCGAGCCGGGCCTGACGGAGATCGAGCCACGCCTTGTGGATGACTCGTTCGAGTTCGCGGTTGGAGATGGGGAGTTTGCGCATCGGGCACCCCCGGGCTTGCGAGCAGCCACAACGGTCTCCTCCATGCTCGTCCGGCCCGCTCGAGCATCGCTGGACGCCGGCTCGCGGCCGGCATGAAAGGCCTTCGGGGCGCCCAGCACCCCGAAGGCGTCTTCTCATGTGTCAGGCCAGCACCACGTTGGTGCCGTCGACCTTGACCGCGAGCGAGGTCAGGGGCGTCTTGGCCGGCCCCTTCTTCACCGCCGCGGTCGTCGCGTCGAACTGGCTGCCGTGCTGCGGGCAGACGATCAGGCCGTTCACCGGCGGCCGCACCGTGGTGCCCTGGTGGGTGCACCGCGCGTCGTAGGCCTTCACGTCACTGCCGCTGCGGATGATCAGCACCGGGCCGTTGCGCGGCCCCTTCCCGTTCACCACCAGGCCGCTGCCGTCCGGCACGTCCGTGAGCGCGGCCAGCACGGTCCCCGCCGCGCCACCCGCTCCGTCACCGGGCGTCGCCCCGCCCGTTCCGCCGGATCCGCCGCCCGGGGTGCCCCCACTCGACGAGCCTGAGTCGCCACACGCCGCGGCCAGCGCGCCCGGAGCCAGCAGCGCGACGACGAGGCCGCACAGCACCTCCCGTCGTGGTCTGGCCGTTACCGGATCTGTGGTGGGTTCGTCGGCAGTCACGCGCATCCTCCCTTGTCGGTCACGCTCCGTTTGAGCGCAGGGACAGAAATACACCCGAATGTACGACCCTGCCCGCCAAATGGTTCAGTGCTCAAGCTGTCGATTCCCTAAGGACCGAAATAGAGCGACCCGTAATCTGCCGTGGTGCGCGGGGTGTTTCTGGTAGCTGCGGCGGCGGTCGTCGCCGGGCTCGGCGCGGCGTTCCCCACCCACGGCTGGCCCTCGACGATCATGGTCCTGATCCCGTCCGCGGTGCTGGTCGTGCTGGCTCTCCGCCGCCAACCGCCGGCTCCGGTCGAGCCGGCGCCGCGGGACCGCCACGGGCTGGTGCTCTGGCCTGCCCTGGTGGTCGCCGGGCTCGCCTGGGAGGCCTTCGCGTTCGTGCGGCAGCCGGACTGGAGCCGGGCCGACCCGGTCCACCCGACGCTGTCCACCTTGCTCGACCCGGTTCTCGAACACGGCCCGCTGCGCATCCTCGGCTGGGCCCTCTGGCTCGCGGCCGGCTGGCGGCTGATCACCCGATGACCGACCGCACCCTCGTCATCCTGGGCTTCGCCGTGATCTTCGCCGGCACGCTCGCCGCGATCATCGCGGCGCACCTGCGCCCGGACCGGCTGGCCACGGTCGCCGAGACGCTGGACCGGATCACACGCACCCGCACCGCCAAGATCATCGCCGTGCTGATCTGGGCCTGGCTCGGCTGGCACTTCCTGGCCCGGTAGCTCGGTGCAGGCGTCTTTCCTCACCTCCGGCGAGAGGAAAGACGCATTCACCGCCCTTCGCGGTGCAGGCGGCGGAGCTCGCGCATCGCTGCGACGGCGCGGTCGCCGTCCAGGGACTGGATGGCGAGCATGGGGATGTACTCGTCGGCGGGGAGTTCGAGGCGGGCCCAGCGGGCGCCGTCGGGGAAGCTCACATGGCGGATTTCGGACCAGGCGAAGCGGCGCAGGCCGAGGAGGTTGCGGACCTCGATGCCGTCGGCATCGGCACGGACGCGGGGCCAGGTGGACCACAGGATGGCGAGGGCGAGCACGAGGCCGATGCCGACCATGGCGACCTGGTCGGAGGTGTGGAAGCGGACGCCGGTGTTGCTGTCCTTGAGAAGGAGCGCGACGACGGTGAAGGCGGCGACCAGGACGGCGGCGAGCGGGACGGCAAAGAGCCGGATGCGGTGCGGGCGGGCGGTGAAGGTGACGGTGGTGGTCACCGGAAACCTAGCCCGGTCTTGGGCTGGCGCAGGCCGCGGAGCACCAGGGCGGAGTGCAGGGCGGCCAGGCAGGCTTCGAAACCCTTGTCCTCGACGGAGTCCGGCAGGCCGCAGCGGTCCAGGGCCTGGTCTTCGTCGTTCACGGTGAGGACGCCGTTGCCGATCGGGGTGGACTCGTCGAGGGAGACCCGGGTCAGGCCGGCGGTGACGGCATCGCAGACGTACTCGAAGTGCGGGGTGCCGCCGCGGATCACGACGCCGAGCGCTACCACGGCGTCGTGGTTGCGGGCGAGCTCCTGGCAGACGACCGGGAGCTCGATGGCGCCGGCCACCCGGACCACGGTCGGGTCGGTGACGCCGGCCTGCTTGGCCGCCACGAGGGCCCGGTCGAGCAGCTGGTTGGTGATCTTCGTGTGCCATCGGGTGGCGGCGATCGCGAGCCGGATCTCCTTGCCGTCCGGCACTTCCTCCTCGGGCCGGCCCTCGCCGCTCATCTGCCCGCCCCTGTGTTGGATTGGCTCGCTCCGCTCGCGTGAGCGGGCAGTGACATTGAGCTCGCTCCGCTCGCGTGAGCGGGCCTTGACGCGGTCTCTTCCCTCCTGCGCTGCTCGGTCCCTCGCTGGCGCTCGCGACCTGCGCTGCTCGTCCGGGAAGACACCGCCGGCCCGCTCGGTTTTGCGCTCATGATCCGGCCTCGTCCAGTGTGTCCAAATGCGACAGTTCGTGGCCCATGCGGTCGCGTTTGGTGCGCAGGTAGCGGAGGTTCTCCGGGTTGGGGCGGATGGGCAGCGGCACGCGGTCGACGATGGTCAGGCCGTAGCCGTCCAGGCCGCTGCGTTTGGCCGGGTTGTTGGTGAGCAGGCGCATCGACTTCACTCCGAGATCGACCAGGATCTGGGCGCCCTGACCGTAGTCCCTGGCGTCCGCGGGCACGCCGAGGGCCAGGTTCGCGTCGACCGTGTCCAGCCCGTCGTCCTGCAGCTGGTAGGCCTGCAGCTTGTGGGTCAGGCCGATGCCGCGGCCCTCGTGCCCGCGCATGTAGAGCACCACGCCGCGGCCTTCGAGCGCCACCGCCTCCAACGCGGCGTCGAGCTGCGGGCCGCAGTCGCAGCGCAGCGAGCCGAACACGTCCCCGGTGAGGCATTCGGAGTGCACCCGGACCAGCACGTCCTCGCCGTCGGCGAGGTCGCCGTAGACCAGCGCGATGTGCTCGATGCCGTCCAGCACACTGTCGTAGCCGACGCCACGGAACGAGCCGTGCGCGGTCGGGATGCGCGCCTCGCCCACCCGCACGACCTGCTTCTCGTGGCGCCGCCGGTACATGATCAGATCGGCGATCGAGATCAGCTGCAGGTCGTGCTCGGCGGCGAACACCTCCAGCTCGTCCCGCCGGGCCATGTCGCCCTCGTCCTTCTGGGACACGATCTCGCACAGCACGCCGGCCGGGCGCAGGCCCGCCATCCGCGCCAGGTCGATCGCCGCCTCGGTGTGCCCGGGCCGGCGCAGCACACCGCCTTCCTTGGCACGCAACGGAACCACGTGACCGGGCCGGGTGAAGTCGGTCGGCTTGGAGTCCGGGTCGGCCAGCAGCCGGATGGTGTGCGCGCGGTCCGCGGCGGAGATCCCGGTGCTCACGCCCTCCCGCGCGTCCACCGTGACGGTGTACGCGGTGCCGCGGCGGTCCTGGTTGGTGTGGTACATCGGCGGCAGGTCCAGCCGGTCGCAGTCGCCCTCGGTGAGCGGCACGCAGATGTAGCCGGATGTGTAGCGCACCATGAACGCCAGCAGCTCCGGCGTCGCCTTCTCCGCGGCGAAGATCAGGTCGCCCTCGTTCTCCCGGTTCTCGTCGTCCACCACGACGACCGGCCGGCCGTCGGCGATGTCGGCCACCGCCTTCCCGATGTTCGCGAAGTCAGGCAACGCCGGCCTCCTCGACGGGCCCGCCGGCGTGCGGCGCGACCAGCTTCTCCACGTACTTGGCCAGCACGTCGACCTCGAGGTTGACCAGGTCGCCCGGCTCCTTGAAGCCCAGCGTGGTGAGCTTCAGCGTGGTCGGGATGAGCGCGACGGAGAACTCGTCCGCGGTCACCTCGACCACGGTCAGCGACGCGCCGTCCACGGTGATCGAACCCTTCTCGACGACGTAGCGGGCCAGCCGCGGCGGCAGGGCGAACCGGGTCAGCCCGGTGGCGTCCCGGGAGAGCAGCACCCCGGTGCCGTCCACGTGGCCCTGCACGATGTGCCCGCCGAGGCGCTGGCCGAGCGCGGCCGCCCGCTCCAGGTTGACCCGGTCGCCGGCGTGCACCTTGTCCAGGCTGGAGCGGCGCAGCGTCTCGTGCACCACGTCCACGGTGAACTCGCCGCCGGCCGTCGCCTCGACCACGGTCAGGCAGACCCCGTTGACCGCGATCGAGTCCCCGGGTCTGGCGTCCGAGGTGACCAGCGGGCCGCGCACGGTGAGCCGCGCCGCGTCGGGCAGCGTCTCGACGGAGGTGATCTCCCCGAGCTCCTCCACGATCCCGGTGAACACCGGTGCCTCCTCTAGTTAGATGTGGCGAGTTTGCGCAGTTCGGCCACCATCGCGGCCGGATCGTGCGCCCCGTACACCGCCGACCCTGCGACGAAGCAGTCCACCCCGGCCTCGGCGGCCTGCCCGATGGTGTCCTCGTTGATCCCGCCGTCGATCTCCACCAGCACGCTGAGCTCGCCGCGGTCCACCAGCCGGCGGGCCGTGCGCACCTTCTCCAGCACCTCGGGCAGGAACTTCTGCCCGCCGAACCCGGGTTCCACCGACATCACCAGCAACGTGTCGTAGTGCCGGAGCAATTCCACATACGGTTCGAGGGGGGTTCCCGGCTTGACCGACAGGCCGGCCCTGGCCCCCGCGGCGCGCAGGTTCTTGGCGATCATGACCGGATCGGCCGCGGCCTCGACGTGCACGGTCACGTTGTGCACGCCGGCCTCGGCGTAGCGGACCGCCCAGGTGTCCGGGTCGTCGATCATGAGGTGGCAGTCGAGCGGGATGCCGGTCACCCGGGCCAGCGCCTCGACCACGGGCAGCCCGATCGTGAGGTTCGGCACGAAGTGCCCGTCCATGACGTCGACGTGCAGCCAGTCCGCGCCGCGCACCGCCGCGGCCTCGTCGGCGAGCCGGGCGAAGTCGGCGGACAGGATGCTCGGCGCGATCATTGGTCCTCCGCTCACGTACTGAGCTTAGGCGCACACACTCAACGCCGAATTAAGCCGGCAGAGACGGATGAGCTAACTCTCGTCCCCGGTCGTACGGCGTTCGCGTGCGGCCCGGCGCTGCTGCTCGACGCGCTCCCGGCAGCGGCGCAGGAACTCCTCATGATCGTCCGGGTTGACCGCCACCACGCGTCTCGGCGGGTTGGGGCGTACCACCGGGCCGGTGTGCTGCGGGCGGAAGAACACCCACAGTGCCAACACAAGCAGGAGCAGGGCCAGCCCACCGAAGATCGGCATCGCGTCCTCCAGAGATCCCGCACGCAGTATGGCAGGGTCAGCCGAACCGCCTGAACTTTTCGGCAATCTCCGCCCGGGTCGCGTTCGCGGCGAGCAGGAGGTGCAGCAGGATGCGCGCCTTGTAGGGGTCGAGGAAGCCGGACGGGACCAGACCGCGGCCGATCAGGTCCAGCTCAGAGCCCGGGTAGGAGTAGGTGCGGGTGAGCATGGCCCCGGCGCCGGCCCGCGAGGCGAGCACCACCGGCACCCGGGCGGCAACCTCGGCCACCACCGGCACCACCGACTCCGGCACGTGCCCGGCGCCGACCCCGGCCAGCACCAGACCGTCGAACCCGGCGCCCACGCGGCGCAGCAGCTCGCCGTCGTCGCCCAGCGCCATCGGCACCACGCCGACCCGGACCCGGGTGAGGTCCGGCCCGACGCGGACGCAGTTCCGGGTGCCGGGCGTGGTGAGCAGCCGCGGCACCCCCTCGACGACCAGGCCGAGCGGGCCGAACCCGGGCGAGACGAACGCGCCGGTGCTGGCCGTGTGGGTCTTGCGGACCAGCCGCGCGGCGTGCACCTCGTCGGCGAACACCACCAGCGTGCCGAGCCCGCGGGCCGCCGGACCGGCCGCCACCCGGATGCCGGCGAGCAGGTTGGCCGGGCCGTCCGGGCCGGCGAGGCTCGGGTGCCGCATGGCGCCGGTGACCACCACCGGGGTGTCCCCGGGCACGGTCAGGTCCAGGAAGAACGCGGTCTCCTCGATGGTGTCGGTGCCCTGGGTGACCACGACGCCGGTGACGCCCGCCGCGATCTCCGCGCTGATCACCTCGACCAGCTCGCGCAGATGACCGAACCCGATCGAGGCGCTGGGCAGCGAGCACAGCGTCCGCGCGGTGATCTCCACGTCCAGCTCGGCGAGGCCCGGGACGGCCGACACGATGTCGTCCGCGGTCAGCGTCGGCACCACACCGCCACCGGCGTCCGGAGTCATCGCGATGGTGCCGCCCATGGCGATCACCGCCACCCGCGGCGTCATGCCTGCTCCAGGAGGTCGAGCAGCGGCTCCCAGGGGTCCTCGGGGGGCGCGTCGGACACGCACACGCCGGCGTGGCGGAGCGTCGCGAGGTGCCGGGCGAAGGCGGGGTGGCGGCGATGATCCGCATCGGCCTGTGGGCGGACCACGACGGGCACGCCGGGTGCGCCGACGGCCTGGCACAGCGCGGTGAGGGCCTGGTTGTCGGCGATGCCGAGGGCGAGCTTGGCCAGCGAGTTGGCGGTGGCCGGGACGAACAGGAAGGCGTCCGGCATCGGGTACGGCTTGGGCTCGCTGGGCAGCCGGGACTCACTGCGCACCGGCAGCTCGGTGAGCGCCTGGAGCCGGGACACCTCGCCTGCGGCGTCGAACCAGCGCGCGGCCGTCGGGGTGAGGGTGACCGCCAGCCGCCAGCCGCGGCGCACGGCCGGCTCGGCGACCTCCACGCGCAGCCGCGACTCCGCGCCGCCGCCCCCGGACGCCACCAGGCCGAGCGTCCTCATTTCGTGTTGTCCAGCTCAGGAATGTTGGCCATGGCCATGGGTCGCCTCGGGCGGTGGGTCACCAGACCACTCCTCGGGCAGACCGTGTTCCACTGGGGGCAAGCCCCCAGACCCCAGTTCCTCGGGCCCACCTCGTCGCGGTGGGCCAACTCCCTCGCCCGGGCATTCGCAAGCTCATGCCCGGAGAATCGCGCAGAACATGGCGTCGGTGGCGTGCCGGTGCGGCCAGAGCTGCACGTAGGGGCCGGCGCCGAGATCGGGCACGCCGGGGAAGAACTCGGTGGCATCCAAGGGAGTCACGCCGGTGCGGCGGACGACGTCGGACACCACGCCGACGGTCTCGGCCAGGTGTGGCGAGCACACCACGTAGGCCACGACCCCGCCGGGCCGGGTCAGCTCCACGGCGGCTACCAGCAGGTCACGCTGGAGCCGGGTCAGGTCGCCCACGTCCGAGGGCTGCCGCCGCCAGCGCGCCTCGGGCCGCCGCCGCAGCGCGCCGAGGCCGGTGCACGGCGCGTCCACCAGCACCCGGTCGTAGGAACCGGGTTCCAGCCCGGCGTCCCGGCCGTCGGCGACGTGCACGGTGACCGGGAGACCGTCGGTGGCGTGCTCGACCAGCCTGGCCCGGTGCGGGGCTTTCTCCACGGCGTCAACGGTTCCGCCGGCGATCCCGGCGAGCGCGCCGAGCAGCGCCGCCTTGCCGCCCGGGCCGGCGCACAGATCCAGCCAGCGCAGGTCCGGCCCGCCGACCGGCACGCGGGTCAGGGCCAGGGCGCAGAGCTGGCTGCCCTCGTCCTGCACGGCGGCCAACCGTTCCCGCACCGGATCCAGGTCGCCCGGGTCCCCGGCGCCGGCGTCGAGCCGAACCCCGTACGGCGAGTACGGCGCGACCTCCCCGCCGGTCATCGCGGCCAGCTCGTCGGCGCTCACCTCGCCCGGGCGGGCGACCAGGTGCACCACCGGCCGCTCGTTGTCGGCGGCGAGTGCGGCGGCCAGCTCCGTCTGCGTGTCACCGAGGGCGTCGGCGAACGCCCGGGCCACCCAGCGCGGATGCGCGGTCCGCACCCCCTGGTACCCCACCGGATCCTGCTCCGGGTCGGGCGCCAGCTCGGCCACCCAGGCCGCCTCGTCGTGCTCGGAAACCTTGCGCAGCACGGCGTTGACGAACCCGGCGACCCGGGAGCCCTGCTCGGCGCGCACCAGGTCGACCGTCGAGTCGACCGCCGCGTGCGCCGGAATCCGGGTGCGCAGCAGCTGGTAGGCGCCCAGCCGCAGCGCGTCCAGCAGCTCAGGCTCCACTTTGGACAGTGGGCGGTCGACACAGGCGGCCAGCACCTGATCCAGCAGCCCCTGCAGGCGGCACGCGCCGTAGGTGAGCTCGGTGGCCAGGGCCGCGTCCCGGCCGGTGATCCGCCGTTCCCGCAACAACTGCGGCAGCAGCAGGTTCGCGTAGGCGTCGCGGTGCCGCACCGCGCGCAGCGTGTCCAGCGCCGCCCGGCGGGCCGGATCGTCCACGGGTGGGCGCCGCGGCTGGCCGTTGCGCCGCGGCGGATGCGGCCGCCGCGGCCCGGAAGGCTTGGTGGAGCGCCGCCCCGGCTGGGTCACGCCCTCACCTCCCGCCGTGTTGGCGCCTCACGTCGCCGTGTTGGCGCCTCACGTCGATGTGTTGGCACCTGGCGTAGGTGAGTTGGCAGGTGACGCGTGTGTGCTGGCCGCCGGGATCCGTCACGTCGCACCCGGAGCCCTTCGGCGCAGCACGCAGGACGCCAACACACCGACGCCCCGGGCCAACATGGCGACGCCACGCGCCAACACGCGGGGGCGGTCATGAGAGCCGCTCCCCCGGCTCGACCCGCACGCCGCGGGCCCAATCCGTGGCCGGCATCCGCTTCTTGCCCTGGGCCTGCACGTCGCCCAGGCGCACCGGGCCGGTGCCGGTGCCGGCCAGGACCTGCTTGCGCTGCACGGAAAGCTCGCCCGCAGCGAGCGCGTCACCGGGTTCCGGCGTGACCGGGCCGAGCTTCACCCGCGCGCCGCGGAACTCCGCCCAGGCGCCCGGCTCCGGGGTCATGGCCCGGACCAGCCGGTCGACCGCGAACGCCGGCGCGGTGAAGTCCACCCGGGCGTCCTCGACCGTGACCTTGGGCGCGTAGCTGACCCCCTCGGCCGGCTGCTCCACCGGGGTCAGCGCACCGTCCCCGATACCGTCCACAGTGGACACCAGGAGCTTGGCTCCGGTGACGGCGAGCCGGTCCAGCAGGTCACCCGCGGTGTCGTGGTCCTGGATGGGCTCGGTGACCACACCGAACACCGGTCCGGCGTCCATCGCCTTGACGATCCGGAACGTGCTCGCCCCGGTGATCTCGTCGCCGGCGCGGACCGCGGCCTGCACCGGCGCCGCGCCGCGCCACGCCGGCAGCAGCGAGAAGTGCAGGTTCACCCAGCCGTGCCGCGGAATGTCCAAAGCGGACTGGGGAAGCAGCGCACCGAAAGCCACCACCGGGCAGCAGTCCGGGGCCAGCGCCCGCAGCCGGGCCTGGAACTCCGGATCGGAGGCCTTGGGCGGGGTCAGCACCTCCAGCCCGCGCTCGTCGGCCAGCGCCGCCACCGGCGAGCGCACCACGTGCCGCCCGCGCCCGGCCGGCGCGTCCGGCCGGGTCACCACGGCCACCACCTCGTGCCGCCCGGACTCCAGCAACGCCCGCAACGACGGCAGGGCGGGCGCCGGCGTCCCGGCGAACACCAACCGCATCAGACGACCCGCCCGAAGATCGGATTCTCCTTGATCACCGGCAGCGCGCCGTCGAACCAGTCGGCTTCCCGAATGGCGGCCATGGCGGCCTTGCGGGTCTCGGCGTCGAGCCGGTCGACGAACAGCACGCCGTCCAGATGGTCGGTCTCGTGCTGGATGCACCGGGCCAGCAGGTCGCTGCCCTCGACCTCGACCGGCTCGCCGTGCAGGTTCCAGCCGCGGGCCACCACGTCGCGGTGCCGGCGGCAGTCCCAGTACAGCCCGGGGATGGACAGGCAGCCCTCCTCACCGTCCTGGTACTCCTCGCCCAGCGCGGTCCAGGTGGGGTTGATCAGATGCCCGGCGGCGCCGTCGCAGTGGTAGGTGAACACCCGTAGGCCCACCCCGAGCTGCGGGGCGGCCAGACCCGCGCCGCTCTGCGACTCCATGGTGTCCCACAGGTCCTGCACGAGGGTGGCCAGCTCCTTGTCGAAGTCGACCACCTCGGCGGCCGGGGTGCGCAGCACCGGATCCCCGAAGAGCCGGATCGGCTGAACGGTCACGGAACTCCCTCGCGTACGACGGACGGCGGCGCCGCCCAGTGTAGTGTCCGGTGATCCTGGTGCTTTCCCCCGCGCTGGTGATCCACGTGGTTCCTGGCAAGGCGGAGGAGGTCCCGCTACCGGAGAGTTGTAACGGGGCCGACGACAACGCAGCCAGGGGCCGCGTGGGGTGAATAGACCGGGATTACCGGACACTCGGGGTGGCGCTCCGCCGGTCCCGGGCGCGCTCCCCCGATGTCACGGTCCACCCACCTGAGGCCACTTCCAGGCATGATGAACCTTCCGGAGCGCCGCCCGCTGCCGAACGACGTCCGCGCCCGCATCCGGGCCTGGGTGCTGAGCCGGCTCTCCGCCGGCCCGAGCGGCGGGCTGCGCGTGCCGGTCGCGATCGCCCTCGGCGCCGCGGTGCTCACCGCGGGCCTGGCCCTGGTCGTGGCCCGGGCCGTCGGCTGCCTGTGACTGGGACGCAACGCTTTTGTGCGCATCGGGCACTTGTAGGTGTGAGAGCCTCGACGAGGCCGAGACCGCGGGGGTACGGATGCCTGGCGTGGTGCCCGTGAAGATCACCGATGGCGAGTTGTGGCGGCGGGCAGCCGAGGGAAATCAGGCGGCGTTCGGCGAGCTGTTCGAACGGCACGTCGAGGCGGTGTGGAACCACGCCTACCGGCTGACCGGATCCTGGAGCCGGGCCGAGGACCTCACGTCGGCGACGTTCCTCACCGCATGGCGCAAGCGCGCCCAGGTGACGCTGGTCCGGGAGAGCGCGCTGCCCTGGCTCTACACGGTGGCGGCCAACCTGGCCCGCAGCGAATCACGCAACGCCAGCCGCTTCCTCCGCGCGGTGCGGCGCATCCCGGTGGCCGAGGCGGTGGACGACCACGCTGACACGGTGGCCGGCCGGGTCGACGACGACCGGCGGCTGCGCAAGGTGCTCGCGGCCATCGAGCACCTGCCGAATGCCGAGCGGGAGGCCGTCGAGCTGTGCCTGCTCGGCGACCTGAGCACGGCCGACGCCGCGGAGCTGCTCGGCGTGGCCGCGGCGAGCATCCGAGCCCGCATCTCCCGCGCCCGGGCACGGTTGCGCACCCGGTTGGAGACGTCATGATGACCAAGCAGGGCGAGCTGAAGTTGACGGACCACCGGCCGCTGCCGCCCGAGGTGAGGGACCGGCTGCGGATCAAGGTGATGACCGGGCTGGACGCGCCGCCCCGGTGGTCGTCACGGCTGGCACGGGCCCGCCCGCCGCTCGCGGTGGCCGCCAGCGTCGCGGTGCTGGCCGCCGGAGCGATGATCGTGGCCCAGTCGGTCCACGGCTCCTCCGGGGGCATCGGCGGCACCCGGACCACCGCACCGTCCACCACCTCCGCCGGCGCCACGCTGAACCACCCGGAGGCCGACGGCGAGCTGGACCGCTGCTGGCGCGCGCTGCAGCAGCGCGGCCGCGCCGCGCAGTTCCCCAACCGGAGAACCTGGCAGCCGGTGTTCAACTACACCTTCGGCCCGGTGAAGGTGACCGCCGCGCGCGCCGCCGGCAAGCCACTGTTCTGCGAGACGACCTACACCACGGCGACCGTCTCCGACGTGAACGCGACGCCCGCCTACGTCCAGGGTCGGCAAACCGGGGCCGTGCTGACAACCGGGCTCGGCACGGTCGCCGGCGTGGTCGATCCGTCGTGGCAGGGAATCTGGGCCAAGGGAGAGAACCCCGCATGGCAGGCGCCCGCGACCGCGAAGGACGGGCTGTTCCTCCTCCACGGTCACGCGATCACGCCGGGCGTGGCAGGACTCCAGGTCGGCCCGGCGGGCGCCAGCGACGAGAACTTCGACGCGTGGCTGCAGCTGCCCCGGGCCCCCGCGCCCGCCGCGTCCGTCGTCGACCGGCCCGCCAAGCCCGCCCCGGACCGGACCTCGAACCGCGGCCGGCCGCTGGCCGATTGCCTCGTGGCGGCGGGGCAGACCACGGCGGTGGTGGACACGGAAAGCTGGGCGCCAGGCGCCCTCCTCGATGACGGCGGCAACCGGGTGATGATGGCCCGTAACGAGCACGGGTTCGCCAGTTGCTCGCAGGTCGGCGGGCAGACCACCTTCGACGGCTACCGGGCGTTGCGCGCGGCCGCGGACGATCCCAACCCGGCGTCGATCGTGACCATGGAGGTGCCCGGCGGACTCGCCGTCGCC
>NZ_DASYTH010000456.1:0-2534 GCF_036002505.1 Actinophytocola sp.
GTGTCGGTGCGGGTGTCGAAGACGGACACCGACACGACGGGCCAATACCTGTGACGGCTCCCCAGAGGTCGGGTGTTGTTCGCTCGCGTTGCCGTGCGGGTGGTGGCGAGGTGGCAGCCAGACTTACCTGTGGCCGTCGGACGAGGGTTTCGGGTCCGCGACATGATATTGATCGGGTGGCCCCTGCCGGGTGCGGCCGCTCAGTCTGTCTCGGCCGTCCGCGGTCACCGTCCATGGTGGTCGGTGGTGGCGCGGTCTGACAGTGCGTTGGAGGGAGCTGGCCGCGGTGGTGCCCGTCATCGGTGACGGCGGACTGCCGGTCCTCGCCCCGGGTATCCGCGCCGTGGTTCAGCGGGCGACGGTCGTCGGCGCGGCGGGCTGAGCGACGATGGTGAACGCGTCGTCGCCGAGGCCGGTCAGGATGTGGGTGGCGTGCCGGACGATACGGCGGGCTTGGGACCGGCAGGCCCGGTTCGCGTCGTAGCGGTCTTTGACTCCGGTGTCGTAGCCGTAGCCGGGCGCGCAGGCGCGGGCGGAGGTCTTGGCGGCTTCGAACAGCAGCCAGCGCAGCACCTCCGGCCCTTGGCGGGAGAGCCGGCCGGGGCCGCGTTTGCCGTCGGAGGAGTGCACGGTGATGTCCAGGCCGACGAACCGCACCGCCTTGCGTGACGAGGTGAACCGGTCGGCGCCGCCGAGCCAGGCGCACAAGGCGAGCGAGCTGAGCGGGCGGACGCCGTAGATGTCGTGCATCAGCGCGCGGGCGCCTTTGACGCTTCGGGCGGTGGACAGCAGCCGGCGGCGCAGCCGGTCGAGGTGATCGGCGAGCACGTCCATGATGGCTAGGGCGGTGTTGACCTGCAGCCGGCCGGAGATCGACAGTTGCTCGTCGACGATCGCGGCGTAGCCGGGCCCGGTCGCCGCGGACGATGCCGGCCGGCCTTGGCCATCTCCTCGGCTATGTACCGCCAGCCGGTGCAGCCTTCCATCGCGAACGCCACCGGCCCGGCTACCGCTGGGTCGAACCGGGTCAGCCAGTCGGCCAGGTGTTCCCGGTCGGCCGGGGTGCGGTTCACCACGGACTCGCGTTCTCGAACAACACCGCCGAACAAGCCGTCCGGATGGTCAAGTCCAAGACCCGAGTCAGCGGCGGCTTCCGCACCCTCAAAGGCACTCAGATCTTCCTGGCCCGCGGCTACATTTCGACCATCCGTAAAAACGGTCTCCGCGCGGCTACCGAACTGCGCAACGCGCTCCTCGGCAACCCATGGATGCCCCCAACCACCGCAGGACCTGAATAGTCACGCAGCACGAGCCATCCCCATCCATGAAACCGATCCGAATTCAATCCGGTGTAGCCTTTCGTACCGACCGGAGCACGGAATCAACATGCCGGGAAAGGGATCTTTCACGTGAAGGAACAGCTCCGTGGTTCTGCAGTCAAGCTGAGCGCGAGTCGCGGTTTGGTAGTGGGGATCACCGCACCGGAGGCCGTAGCTAAGGAGTGGTTGCGGGGGAAGGGCTTCATCAAGTGATCACACCGCGCAGTGAGGCCGTACCGGAGGCGCCGCCACTGCGAGTCGCGCTTCTGCAGACTGCCCCCCGCCTCGGTGACGTCTCTGGCAACCTCGCTGAGCTGAGTCAGCGGCTTAGCCAGGTCGCGCGGTGCGACCTCGCAGTCGCGCCCGAGCTCGCTACCCATGGCTACCACCTTGGGTCGTTGAGCAACGTTCCGCGGCTGTCGCTGGCCGATCCCGCGCTGGTGGGTCTCGGACGACATGGTCCCGCGGTGGTGGTAGGTCTGGCCGAGTCCGTTCGCCACCACCGATACAACAGCGCTGCGATCATCGATGGTGAACGCGTCGACGTGCAGCGCAAGCTGTACCTGCCGACCTACGGGCCGTGGGAGGAACGCAAGCACTTCCGGCCCGTTGCCAGCACGTCTTGACCTCGAGATCGGCCAGCAGACCGGTCACGAACCCGGCCGCCGTACGGCGCGGCTAGCCCCGAACGAACCGACCCGCGAACGAAGCGCATACCCGGTCCAGAACCCGCTGCCATCCGGCAGCGTCTACGCTGTGACCCGGCGGCCACCGCAAGATCTGAAAGTTTGTCCACAACATGCAGACGATCACGCGGTGACCGCGCTGTGCGTACCGGCCCCGACCAAGATCCCGAACGGCGGCCGCCGTACTAGAGTCAATCGCGGAGAACATCCGCACGTACGAAGTCCGGTTCATTCCCGGACTCCTGCAAACCAAGGGGACGCCGGCTAAGAACGGCCTCCACCTGCGCCTGAAACATCTGGGCGATCAACTGCAAAATTCCTGAGCCATGCCCCCGGCCCCACCTCGGCAGCCAACCAACGCAAAGGCAAACTGGAGTCACCCAATCTGGCGCATTGTTATGCCGAATTGAGTGCACTTCCGTCATGAGCGGGCTGGGTGGCGCTCCAGCGGCGTTGCCGGGCGTCGACGCTGGCCGGTGTAGGCGGCGCACGGGACGAGGATCTGGTCGGTGCGGCGGGACAGCCGGGC
>NZ_DASYTH010000457.1:0-4709 GCF_036002505.1 Actinophytocola sp.
GCCAGCCGGACCACCGCCTCCGCCGACGTCAGCCCGCGCGGTGCGGACCCGGCCGCGGCGAACACCTCGTGCGGGGACAGCTCCCGCCCCGCAGGCAGTCCACTGTCGACGGTCGGCGGTGCGGTCAGCAGTCGGTTCCCACCGGCAGCGTCCATCACGCGGCCGTGGTGGACGTTCTGCGGACATCGGTCGCGGTGAGAACGCCGATGGGTCCGCGGTCGTCGATGACGATCACGGTGTCCTGGGCGGGTCGCAGGGGTGTGCGCCGGATGACCGCGGCGAGGGGCTCGTCCGGGCGGGCCAGGAACCGGCTGTCCAGGGGATGGGTGATGTCCCGCACGTGGACGGTGCGGCGCAGGCTCGGCTCGATGCCGAACAGGTCGCCCCTGGTCACCATGCCGACCGGGGCTCCCTGCTCGTCCCGCACCGGGAACAGCCGGTAGGGGAACCCATGGTTGATCAGGTGACCGATGAACTCCTCGACCGTCCACCAGGCGGGCGCGATGATCGGGTTGACCGTCATCACCTGGCCGACCGGGACGTCGGGGACCCTTGCACGTGGCGGCGCCGCACGTTCTGCCGACGCGGCCGCGAGGATGAACGAGCCGAGCATGAGCAGCCAGAAGCCATCGAGGATGTTCTGGTTGACCAAGAGCACCGTGCCGAAGCCGATGAGCCCGCCGCCGAGCCCCTGCCCGATCACGGCGGTCGTGGCGGTGGCGCGGGCGCGGTCGCCGGACCGGTGCCACAACCACGCCTGGAGCAACCGGCCGCCGTCCAGGGGAGCGCCGGGAAGGAGGTTCAGGACGGCCAGGAGAAGGTTGAACACGGTCAGCACGAGCAGCCCGGCCGTGGGTAGGCCGGACAGCCAGTCCGGGCCGAGTCCCGCGGCGAGAACGTACGAAACCACACCCAGTCCGCCGTTCACCGCGGGTCCGATGCCGGCGATCCCGGCCGCCTTTCCCGGAGTGGGCGGATCGTATCCGAGGGCCGTTGCGCCGCCGAACATCCAGAGGGTGACGCTCTCGACCGGTATGCCCAGCCGGCGGGCCAGCGCGGCGTGGGCGAACTCGTGCGCCAGCAACGAGCCGACGAACAGCACCCCGAAGATGCCGGCGGTCAGCCAGTAGGCCGGGGTACTGGCGACGGTCAACGAGGGCAGGGTGTCCACGGCCAGCATGACGGTGAACCCGACCACCATGATCAGGGCGGACGGATGGGCGCGGACCGGCACGCCGGCGAAGCGTCCGAGCGGGATGGTGCCGTTCACGATGGCCTCCCTGTTGACTTTCGTTGCGTGCAGGCTCAACCGCGCTGGTTGGTCAGTGGTTGAGCCAAGGCTCGTGCGTGATGTCGACCGTCATCGGCGCGGGGACGCGGATGTGGGTGTCGTCGTGGGCGAAGGTCAGGTGGGCGTGGACATCCACGACGCCGTCGACCCGGCGGGCCAAGGCCTCCGCGACCGGCACCATGCTCCTGCGTTCGAGCTCGCCGCGCAGGGTCACCACGCCGTCCACCACCTCGACGGTGACGGTGGCCGGGCTGACCACGACACCGAGGTTGCGCTCGAAGACCTCGTGCCCGATCTCTTCGGCGATGTCCTCGTCCGTGCGGAGAAAGACACCGAGAAGATCTCGGCGGCTGACGATGCCGACCAGCGTCCCCGAGTCGTCCACGACCGGCAGCCGCTTGACGCCGTGCCGGTCGAGCAGCCTGGCGGCGTGCACCACGGTCTCCTCCGGGCCGATCGTGAGCGCCGGAGCGGTCATCAGCTCCCCGGCGGTGGTCGCCTGGACCAGGTCCCGCTCGGTGTACTCCCGCAGCCAGGTCAGCAGTGACCGGGACTCGGACGGTTCCTGCGCCCCCTGCTTGGGCAGCAGGTCCGCGTGTGACACCACACCGATCACCCGGCC
Organism: Actinophytocola sp.; assembly: GCF_036002505.1. Taxonomy (GTDB): domain Bacteria; phylum Actinomycetota; class Actinomycetes; order Mycobacteriales; family Pseudonocardiaceae; genus DASYTH01. Next base: position 1,914 of record NZ_DASYTH010000457.1, read on the forward strand.
GCCGGCGTCGAGGACCGGAACCGCGCTCACGTCCCGCTGATCGAGCACCCGGACGATCTCCTTGAACGGGGTGCCTTCGCGCACCGTGGCCACATCGGTGGTCATCACGTTCCTGATTTTCCGATGCTTCATCGCAACCTCCGTAGTGCCACTTTCGACGCTATGACCACTGATCGCGGCGGAGCAGTGGCTTGGGGCCCGGTTCGGCGGGACTTCGTGCCCGGTCGGCGTCCATCGGATCCGGGACGCGAATATGTGGTGCAGCGGCCCCCGAGCTTGCGGCGAGCGTGACGGTGGGCAGGTCTGGGAAGTCGGCCGGGCGGTGCGTGACGATCACCGCCGCGCGGTCCTGGATGACGGTGTGCAGGTCGGAGGCGAGCCGGGCGGTGGGCTCGTCGAGGAGCAGCACCGGGCGGTCGGCGAGAACGGCCCGGGCGAGGAGCAGGTTCTCGCGCAGCGTGCTGTCGAACAGGTGGGTGCCGGCTCCGCACCAGGCGATCCGGGCGCGGGCCGCCTCGCTGTCGAGGGTGCGGATGTCGGTGTGGCCGAACAGGATCCGGCCGCCGAACGGGTCGAGGTGGCGCATGATCGCGGCGAGCGCGGTGCTCTTGCCGGCGCCGGAGGGACCCGGTGAGCACGACGCCGCGGTGGATGTCGGTGTGCAGGGTCAGCCCAGCGACGGCCGGCGCCGCCGCGCCCGGCCAGCGGACCGGCAGCTCCTGGGTGGCGAGCCGGGTGAGCTCCGGAACGGGTTGCGGGGCAATGGGTTCGGTGGTGGGTGTGGGCGTGCGGTCCAGCTCGGCGAGGCGGGTGGCGCTGTGCCGGGCGTCGGGCAGCCCGGCGACGAGTTCGGCGGTGGCCAGCGGGGTGAGGGCGAGGACGGCGAACTCGGGTCCGGGCAGCCGGCCGGCGCGCAGCGCAGCGATGTCGAGGATGAGGCGGGCCAGCGTGGTGGCGCCGATGGCCAGCGTGCCCACGGCCGTGCCGGCGCCGCGGGCGAGTGCGGTGCGGCGCCGGGCCTGGGTGAGCGCGGTGTCCACGGTGTGCAGCGCGGCGCGGCGGCTGCGGGTGGCCTGGAAGGCCTTTCTGGCCGCCATCAGGGTCAGTGCAGGCGCGAGCAGGCCGGCGGCGACGAGTCCGATGAGGACGGCCAGGCCGGCCGCGGGGAGCAGCAGGCCGATCCCGACCGCGGTGCCGGTGGCGACGTTCACCGCCGAGGCCGCCGGGACGAGGCCGCGCACCAGCACGTCCTGCTGATTGTCCACATCGGACACAAGTCGGTTGAGCAGGTCGCCGCGACGCATCTCCCTGTCGTGCCGTCAGGCAGCGTCCACCGCGCGGGTGGGCCGGGGCAGGGCGGACAGTCCCTGCGGCTAAGGACTTTCGTCCATGCCGGACACCTGCTGATCGGCCCTGACGGCGGTGGGCCGGGTAACGCACGCGGGACGCTCAGGCCGGGAAGGACCCGGCCGAGCGTCCCGCGTGCGTTACGGCGTCACCGATCACCATGCGATCAGATCAGCCAGCGGTTGCGCTGGACGAAGCCGAGGTTCGCCCACCACTTGCCGAGGCCCCAGACCGTCCCCGCGGAAAGGGCCGCGAGCGCGATCAGGATGACCGCGTAGATGAGGTGGTCGTCGAGGATCGGGTTGGTGGAGCGGGTCAGCTCGCCGGTCGAGGTGTGCCGGTCCAGCGGCCATTCCGCGGCCCACATCAGCAGCAGCAGGAGCGTGCCGCTGACCGCCGCGATCCGCATGCCGACGCCGAACAGCAGGGCGACGGCGATGCCGGCCAGGCCCAGCATGAACAGCCAGTCGGCCCAGGCGGCACCGGCCCACGAGGTGAACATCGACTGGAACGGGCCGTGCTTGAGCCCGCCGAGGAACCCCTTGGTGGGCGACCCGCCGTCGATCCAGGCGCTCTTGGACGCGGTGGCGTAGCCGAGGCCGAACAGCTTGTCGACGAACGCCCACGCGAAGATCAGGCCGAGGCCGATCCGCACGACCGCGATCAGCCGGCCGGCCACAGTGGACACGGTGGACGTGGTGGCGGACTGCGGCGTCATCCCGTTGGGCGTCTGCTGAACAGGAATGTGCTTCGCGCTCGGGCGCGGAGTCTCTTTGATTGACATGTGATGAGCCCTCCTTTCGGACAGGTTCAGTCTGGGTCGCGGCACGTTGACCATCTGGAGTCCAAGGTCCCCGGCCGAAGGGGCGTTGGTCGCGGTGACCGGCCTTTGCCGGCGGAGTCCAAGGGATCGGTTCGGCGGTGACCTTGGGCTCTGGGCCGGGTCCGCTCATCCACGACACGATTTCGTTGCCGGGCGACCGGCACCGGCTCGGAGCGGGATGATTCCGGTGCAGGCAGAACACGCCAACACTCAGCTGTCAGATCGGCACCCGCTCCGGGCCGGTTTCGTCGGGTCAGGGCACGACCCAGTCCACGACGTCGGCGACCGGCCGGCGGGTGGTGGCCGGCGTGGGGTGCGGCTCGTCGGTGGGCCACCCGATCCGGAGCACGAGCTGCGGCACCAGCTGACCGTGCAGCACATCGGTGCGCACCGACTCGCGGGTGGCGGGGACCTCCAGGGGCTGGGTGAGCGGGCAGGTGGCCAGCCGCATCCGGGTAGCGGTGAGCAGCACGGCGCTGGCGGCCTCCCCGGCGCGCAGCCGGGCCGTCCGGTCGTCGTCGGTGGTGCCGAGCACGAGCAGCGTGCCCACACCGTCCTCTTCGGACGGAATCGTCGAGGTGTGCAGGCGGCTGGGGGCGAACTGGCGCACCGGGAACGCGGTTGCC
>NZ_DASYTH010000458.1:0-10927 GCF_036002505.1 Actinophytocola sp.
GCCGCCAACTCAGCCAACTTCCCAGCCGCCTTCACAAAGTCAGGGTCCGAGAACTTGACCTTGCCAGCCCGCCGGTCCGCCATCCACGCCGGATCCTTACCGTACACATCGTTCCCCAGAATCCCCGCCCACGTCGGCCCCAACGCATCATGCGTCGTCTTCCCCCCACCGATAACAAACGGCGTCACCCCCACCGCCTTCAACTTCGCCGAGTCCTCCAACAACTCCGCATATGTCTTAGGCGGGCCAGAGATCCCCACCTGCTGGAACAGCTTCTTATTGTAGTAAACAACCGGGATCGTCTGCGTGTTCGCCGGCAGCTGGTAAACCTTCCCCCCGATCGCCCCGTTCCGCGGATACAAGAAGTCCCCCAACTCCTCCGACTTCCACTCATAAAGATTGCCCGACTCCGCAAACCCCGCCGGCGACACCGCGACAAGAACATCCGGCAACTGCCCAGAAGCCAACAACTGCTTCGCATACGCCGTCCGATCCTGCGTAGGCGAAACCAACTTGTCAACCTTGACATCCGGATTCTTGTCCGTCACCCGCTTGATCGCCGCATCCCAAACCTGCGGCGTCAAGTTCGGCGTCTCAAACGTCAAGAACGAAATCTCCTGCTGCCCCCCACCCCCCGAACTCCCGCCAGAGTCCTTCACGGAGCACGCCCCCAACGCACTCAGCAGCGCCACACACCCAACCGCAACGAGCTTCCTCATGGCCACCATCTCTTCATCGAGGGGTGCACACCAGCCAACCGTGCGAGCATTACATCGGATGACTAGACCACGGTCAACCCCGCAGTGCCAACTCAGCGCCACCACGAGCCCAGATTCATGGGATGTCTACGAGGGCCCCAGAAAGATGCAGACCACGCGCGGGGGTCCGGGGGCGGAGCCCTCGGCCGGGGGTCTGGGGGCTTGGCCCCCAGAAAACACCCGAACGACCTGGTCTGCTCGTTCCGCAGACACAGGTCGCCGGAGTGGAGGTGCCGGGAATCGAACCCGGGTCCTCTGTCGTCTAGCCAGGGCTTCTCCGTGCGCAGTTCACTGTGTCTCTACTTGACCCCTTCGGTCTCGCGAACTAGCCGAAGTGACGGGCCCAGCCGCTGTGGGTTTCCCGAGTCGGATCCGCGGCCGACCTGACTCGGTGAGCCTCCTAGCTGATGCCGGCGAACCGGGTCGGAGGCGACCCCGGGCCGACAGACGTCACGCTCGCTTAGGCTGCGAGGGCGACGTCGCGCTGACTCGTAGAGTTGGCGCTTATTGGTTTGCGGCGACGCTTGAGGTGGTCTTCCGCCTGCACCTGCACGCTTCCCCTGACCCAACGGCCAGAGTCGAAACCGTTCACCCCCTTGCTGGATGTTGGTCCGTCTAGCTTAACGCCTGGCGGAGCCAGGTTCATCCCGGTTCCCGAGGGGTAGGGACAGCCCTACCCCGAGGACGGCGGCGCACCCCATGGTTGGCGACCCGGCTCTCCAGGATGCTGGTCGCAGCGTTGAGGAACCAACCCGAGGAGATCAGGATGTCACCGGCACTCGTCACGGAGCGCGACGGCACCCGGCCCAACCCGCCGGTGCTCGGTTCGCTGGCCTACCTGGTGCTGAACCTGCCGGTGGGGATCGCCGGGTTCGTGTTCGTGGTGACTGCGCTGAGCGTGGGGCTGAGCACTGCGATCATCTGGGTGGGCGTGCCGGTGCTGGCGCTGGCCATGCTCACCTGGCGGGCCGCCGCGCGGCTGGAGCGGCGCCGGGTGCACGCGATGCTGAACACCTACATCGCCACGCCGTACCGGCCACTGCCGGAGGGGCTCTCCGCGCAGTGGCGCACCCGCCTGAAGGACGGCGCGACCTGGAAGGACATGGCCTACTTCGTGCTGCTGCTTCCGGTCGGGGTGGCCGAGTTCACGATGATGGTGGTGTCCTGGTCGGTCAGCCTGTGGCTGCTGTTCCTGCCGCTGTACTTCGGGTTCCTGCCGGACGAGTGGTACCCGGAGGTCTGGGACCACCCGCTCGGCCAGGTGGACTCGGCGTGGGAAGCGCTGCCCTGGGCCGCGCTGGGCGCGATCCTGCTGGCCATGACGATCGCGCTGACCAAGGCGCTCGGCGCGCTGCACGCCCGGTACGCCCGCGCCCTGCTCGGCCCGAGCCGGCGCCGGGTGGACGCGCTCGGCCGCACGGCGCCCGCGGCCACGACCGCTCCGAGCGCCGGCTTCGATTTCCGCACCCACGTGTACCCGGGCGTGTGACGCGATGACCGAACCCGTGCGCGCCGAGCCGTATCTGCACGTGGTGCCGCGGCCCATCGCCGTGGATGCTGGGGTGGTGGCCGAACCGATGACCGATCTCCGCGCCCAGCGCCCGGTTCGGCGGGTGCTCGGCTCGATCGTCTTCATGCTCGGTGGTTTTCCGCTCAGCCTGGCCGCGTTCGTCATGCTGGTGACGTTCTTCGCGGTCGGTGTGGGCACGGCCATCATCTGGGTCGGCTTCGTGGTACTGATGATCTTCACGCAGCTGATCTACGGGTTCGCCGCCGCCGAACGGAAGTGGATCAAGTTGACGCTCGGCCTGGAGATCCCCACGCCGCAGCGGCACCGGGAAGGCACGGTGGTGCAGCGCTGGCGGCAGCAGCTCACCGACTCGCAGACGTGGCGCAACTTCGGCTATCAGATGATCACTTTCCCGCTGAGCTGCGTGGAGTTCGCGCTGGCCGTCGCCGGCACGATCCTGCTGCCGATCGGGATCTGGGTGCTGCCGTTCCTGGCCTCGCTGCACGCCCAGCTGGCGATGACGCTGCTCGGCACGAACACCACCGCCCAGCTCACCGAGCGGGCACAGAAGCTGCAGGCGTCGCGGGCCCGCGGGGTGGACGCCGCGGAGGCCGAGCGCCGGCGCATCGAGCGGGACCTGCACGACGGCGCGCAGCAGCGGCTGGTGGCGGTGACCATGGGCCTCGGCCGGGCGCAGGCGAAGTTCGAGCGGGACCCGGCGGGCGCGCGGGCGCTGATCGACGAGGCGAAGGCGGACGCCATGCTGGCCGTGGCCGAGCTGCGCGACCTGGCCCGCGGGATCTACCCGGCGGTGCTCGGCGACCGCGGCCTGGACGCGGCGCTGTCCTCGCTCGCGGCGAAGTGCCCGGTGCCGGTGAGCGTGCACGTCACCGCGGAGCCCCGGCCGCCGGCCGCGGTGGAGAGCACGGCGTACTTCATCGTCGGCGAGTCGCTGACCAACGTCGCCAAGTACGCCAACGCCGCACAGGTCACGGTGAAGGTGTGGCGGGAGGACCGCCCGTCCGGCGACCTGGTGGTGGTCGAGGTGACCGACGACGGCGACGGCGGGGCGGCGTTCCGGCCGGGTGGCGGGCTGGTGGGGCTGGCCGACCGGGCTGCCACGATTGACGGCGTGATGACCGTCGTGAGCCCGATCGGAGGACCCACCGTGATCAGAGCGGACCTGCCGTGCACGTGGTGATCGCGGAGGACTCCGTGTTGCTGCGTGCCGGATTGCAGCGGCTGCTGGCCGACGAGGACATCGAGGTGGTCGCGGCCGTCGAGGACGGGGACGGGCTGCTCGTCGCGGTGAGCGAGCACCGGCCCGATCTGGCCATCGTGGACGTTCGGATGCCGCCGACGTTCACCGACGAGGGGCTGCGCGCGGCACTCGCGGCCCGGGAACAGATGCCCGGGCTGCCGGTGCTGGTGCTGTCCCAGTACGTGGAGGAGCGCTACGCCGTCGAGTTGCTGGCCGGCGGCGCCGGCGGGGTGGGCTACCTGCTCAAGGAGCGAGTAGCCGACGTCGCCGAGTTCGTGGACGCGGTGCACCGGGTCGCCGGCGGTGGCACGTGCATCGATCAGGAGGTGATCGCGCAGCTCATGGCCCGCGGTCGAAGAAATCCCATCGACGTGCTCACCCCGCGGGAGCGGGAGGTGCTGAGCCTGATGGCCCAGGGACTGTCCAATGTGGCCATCGCGAAGTCCCTGACCGTCTCGGACGGCGCGGTGGAGAAGCACGTCGGCAACATCTTCAGCAAGCTCGGCCTGGAGCCGAGCCCCGAGGAGCACCGCCGGGTCCGCGCCGTGCTCACGTTCCTGGATCGGAGCTAAAGGGGATGAATGCCCCATTCAGTGCGGCTGACGCACTGAATGGGGCATTCATCGCAGTTCACGCGGCCCGCACCTCCGCGGCCGCCGCCGGCTCCAGCGCCAACTCCAGCACCTCGCGGACGTCGCTGACCAGGTGCACCGTCAGCTCCGCACGCACCGACTCCGGCACGTCGTCGAGGTCCGGCTCGTTGCGCTTGGGCAGCAGCACCGTGGTGATGCCGGCCCGGTGCGCGGCGAGCAGCTTCTGCTTCACGCCACCGATCGGCAGCACCCGCCCGGTCAGCGACACCTCACCGGTCATCGCCACGTCCGAGCGCACCAGCCGGCCGGACAGCAGCGAGGCCAGCGCCGTGGTCATGGTGACGCCCGCGCTCGGCCCGTCCTTGGGCACCGCGCCCGCCGGCACGTGGACGTGCACGCCGCGCTCGGCCAGCGCACCCACCGGCAGCTCGAGTGGCCCGCCCTGGGACCGCAGGTAGGACAGGGCGATCTGGGCCGACTCCTTCATCACGTCGCCGAGCTGGCCGGTCAGCGTGACCCCGGACGGCCCGGTCTCCTTGTCCGCAAGGGAAGCCTCGACGAACAGCACGTCCCCGCCGGCCCCGGTGACGGCGAGCCCGGTCGCCACGCCCGGCACCGCCGTCCGCTCGGCCGACTCCGGCGTGTGCTTCGGCTGGCCGAGGTACCTCCGCAGTTCCCCGGCGCCCACGGCGACCGGCAGAGCACCGTCGCCGACCGCCAGCGACGCGGTCACCTTGCGCAGGATCCGGGCGATCGACCGCTCCAGCTGCCGAACGCCGGCCTCCCGGGTGTACTCGCCGGCGATCAGCCGCAGCGCGTCGTCGCTGACGGCGATCTCCTCCGCGGTGAGCCCGGCCCGCTCGAGCTGGCGCGGCAGCAGGTGGTCGCGGGCGATGACGACCTTCTCGTCCTCGGTGTAGCCGTCCAGGGTGACCAGCTCCATCCGGTCCAGCAGCGGCGCCGGGATCGCCTCGATCACGTTGGCGGTGGCCAGGAACACCACGTCGGACAGGTCCAGCTCGACCTCGAGGTAGTGGTCGCGGAACGTGTGGTTCTGCGCCGGGTCAAGCACTTCCAGCAGCGCCGCGGTGGGGTCGCCGCGGTAGTCCGAGCCCACCTTGTCGATCTCGTCGAGCAGCACCACCGGGTTCATCGAGCCGGCCTCCTTGATGGCCCGGACGATCCGGCCGGGCAGCGCGCCGACGTAGGTGCGCCGGTGCCCGCGGATCTCCGCCTCGTCCCGGACACCGCCGAGCGCGACCCGGACGAACTTGCGGCCCATGGCCCGGGCCACCGACTCGCCGAGCGAGGTCTTGCCGACCCCGGGCGGACCGGCCAGCGCCAGCACCGCACCGCTGCGCCGCCCGCCGACGACGCCGAGCCCGCGCTCCTCGCGCCGCTTGCGCACGGCCAGGTACTCGATGATCCGGTCCTTGACGTCCTCCAGGCCGGCGTGGTCGGCGTCCAGGATCTCCCGAGCACCGCGGACGTCGTAGGCGTCGTCGGTCCGGGTATTCCACGGCATCTCCAGCACCGTGTCCAGCCAGGTGCGGATCCAGCCGACCTCGGGCGACTGCTCCGAGGTCCGCTCCAATTTGTCCACTTCGGACAGTACGGCCTCGTGTACATGCGCAGGCAGGTTCGCTTCCGCTACTCGCGCCCGGTAGTCCTGCTCCTCGGACGCCGGCTTACCGTCCAGCTCGGCCAGCTCCTTGCGGATCGCGGCCAGCTGCTGGCGCAGCAGGAACTCGCGCTGCTGGCGCTCCATGCCCTCCTGGACGTCCTTGCGGATCGTCTCGGCCACGTCCAGCTCGGCCAGGTGCTCCCGGCCCCAGTCCAGCAGCTTCTCCAGCCTGGTCGTCACGTCCGGCGTCTCCAGCAGCCAGACCTTCTGCTCCTCGGTGAGGTAGGAGGCGTAGCCGGCCATGTCGGCCAGCGTGGACGGGTCCTCGACCTGCGCGACCGTGTCCACCACCTGCCAGAGCCCGCGCTGCTGCAGGATGGTGGTGACCAGGCTCTTGTACTCCCGGGCCAGTTCCCGGCCGCGCTCGCCGACCGGTGGCTCCTCGGACACCTCCACCTGCACCCAGAGCGCCGCGCCCGGGCCGGTGGTGCCCGCCCCGATGCGCACCCGCGCCGTGCCGCGCACCACCGCGGCCAGCTCACCCCGCGGCAGCCGGCCGACCTGCTCGATCACGCCGAGCGTGCCGACCCGGGCGTACTTGCCGTCGAGCCTCGGCACCAGCACCACCTGCGGCGGCTCGTTGCCCTCCACCGCGGCCTGCGCGGCCTCGACCGCAGCCCGCACGTCACCGGCGGCATCGTCGCCGGCGAGCCTGATGGGCACGACCATGCTGGGCAGCAGGACGGTGTCATCCAACGGCAGAACCGGCAGCGCCAAAGCCTGTGCCATCAATCCTCCAAGGTTGAGTCTGTACCGCTCAACTCGGGAGGGACCGCCGATGTTCCGCTCAGCGTTCGCCCTGAGCGAGCAAGCGCACGTAGCGAGAAGGCGGTGTCCCGACGCTCGCGGTGAAGTCCCTGATGAAGTGCGCCTGGTCGGCGTAGCCCAGTTCGGCGGCGAGCTCACCCCAGCTCTCCGGCTCCCCGCCCGCGGTCCTGGCCAGCGCCTCCTGCATCCGGTAGCGGCGGATCACCCACTTCGGACCGGCGCCCACGTACTCGTGGAACAACCGCTGCAACCGGCGCGGCCCCATGCCGGCGCCGGCGGCCAGGTCGCTCACCCGGACCAGGCTCCGGTCCGCGGCGATCGCCGCGACGATCTCCCCGGCCACGTCGGCGAGCCGGTCGCGGCGCGGCGCGAGCGGCCCGAGGAACCGATCCATGATCGCCGCCATGCCCTCCTCGTCGGGCGCCCTGAGCAGGGCGTCCTCCAGGGCCTGGCCGCGCTCGCCGAACACCTCGGGCACCCCGAGGAACCGGTCGGTGATCCCGGCGACCGGCGCGCCGAGAAACGCCCGGAAGCTGCCGGTCCGGAACCGCACGCCGAAAACCCGGTGCCGGCCCTCGAGCACCTCGGCGAACCGCCCGGTGGTGAGCCCGGCGATACGCGACCGGCCCGCCTTGAACGTCATGTTGACGCCGGGCCGGGTCAGCACCCGCTGCGTGAACGGCGGCTCACCGCGCAGGTCCCAGCTCACGGTCCAGTAGTTCTCGACGAACGGCGCCAGCTCCGAGGCCGGCTCCAGCGTGCGGTACCGGAACTTCTCCCGCGCGGTGTTGGCGTAGAGAATCCCCGGCTCGGTGCGGAACGATCCACCCACGCCGACCAGGCTAGCCGGCCGGACCGTCGCGTTTGTTCAATACACGGCCTGAACAGGGCTCCTAGCCTGTCCGCCATGAAATCGACGAGCACATTCGAGGTGAAGAGCTGGGACGAGCAGCCGTTCGCGGAGGGCGACGGCCAGCCCAGGCTCACCCGCACCAAGGCGACCAAGACCTTCACCGGCGACATCGAGGGCGAAGGCACCGTGGCGTACCTGATGGTCTACCGGCCGGACGGCTCGACGTTGATCACCGGCTTCGAGCGGGTGCTCGGCAAGCTGGGCGGCCGCGAAGGCGGCTTCGTGTTCCGGCACGAGGGAACCGACCAGGACGGCGCCGCCGCGGTCACCTGCACGGTGGTCCCGGGCAGCGGCACCGGCGAGCTGGCCGGCCTGCGCGGCGAGGCCCGCTTCGCCGCCCGGTCGATGACCGTCGAGCTCACCTTCGACTACGAGCTCGGCTGAGAACCCAGCAACCGCAACGGGTTGTCGTGCAGGACCGCACGGAGGAAGGGTTGGCCGAGGCGTTCGTCGGCCTCGGCCCAACCCGCGATGACCGCGAGCTGCTCCGCGTAGCGGTGCGGGATGCTCGGGAAGTCGGTGCCCAGCACGATCCGCTCACCGAGCCCGGCGGCGAGCCGGGGCACCCAGTCGGATGGCAGCAGCGCCGCGGAGTTGTTGAACGCCACGCCGACCATCGCGGTGTCCAGGTGGACGTTCGGGTAGCGCTCGGCCAGGTCGAGCGCGACGTCCAGCTCGGGCATCCCCCCGTGTGCCAGCACGGCCACCAGCCGCGGATGCCGGGCGAGCACCTCGGCGAACACGTTCAGGCCGGTGAACTCGCCCCGGAGCGGGCCATGTCCACAGTGGACCACCGCGGGCACGCCGGCGTCGGCGATCAGGCCCCACGCCTTGTCCAGCAACGGTGATCGCGGGTCGAACGCGCCCACCTGCACGTGCACCTTCACGCACCGCGCGCCCCTGCGCAGCGCATTGTCCACATAGGACACAACCGAGGGCTCGGGATACAGGGTCGCGGTCGGCACCGCGCCGGGCGTGCGCGCGGCGAACTCGATAACCCAATCGTTGAGCCACGAGGCCATGCCCGGCTTGTGCGGGTACACCAGCGGCGCGAACGTGATCACGTTCAGCCGGCGCAGGATCGCCAGCCGCTCTTCCTCGGGCAGCCGGTACTGGACCGGCCATTGCGTGCCGTACTCCCGAGCCGCCCGGTCGAAGAACGCCCACACCTTGCGCTGCACGGACTCCGGCAGGAAATGCAGGTGGATGTCGACCAGCCCGGGCAGCCCCAGCCCGGCCACCCAGGGCGCGACGTCCTCGTCCGCGCGCGGCCCGGCCACTCAGTACCGGCCCTTGGCCGCACGCCCGGCGGCCCTGGCGATCTCCCGATCCGCGTCCCGCTTGGCCATGTCCTGCCGCTTGTCGTAGGACTTCTTGCCGCGCGCCAGCGCCAGCTCCACCTTGACCTTGCCGTCCTTGAAGTACATCGACAGCGGGACCAGCGACAGGCCGCTCTCCTTGCTCTTGCCGATCAGGCGCAGGATCTCCTTGCGGTGCAGCAGAAGCTTCCGGGTCCGCCGCGGCGCGTGGTTGGTCCAGGTGCCCTGCACGTACTCCGGGATGTGCACGTTGCGCAGCCACACCTCGCCGTCGTCCACCGTGGCGAACGCGTCGACCAGCGAGGCCCGCCCCTCCCGCAGGCTCTTCACCTCGGTGCCCTGCAACACCACCCCGGCCTCGAACGTGTCCAGGATCGCGTAGTCGTGCCGAGCCTTCCGGTTCGACGCGATGACCTTGCGGCCGACCTCCTTCGCCATGCGCTACAGGTTACGTGCGCGGGTTTCGTTCGCTGGTCAGAGCCCGGCGAACGGCGCGGCCAGCCGGTCCGCCGCCGCCGCCCACCGCTTCCGGTCCGAGCGGCGCGGCCGGCCCGACCGGGGCGCGGCGATCAGCTCGGCCAGCTCCGGAACCGTGGACACGTCCCGCGGACCACCGGCCAGGTGGCTCAGCGACCCCGCCGAGTGGTATCGGAGCAGGTACTCGTCGGCGCGTACCCCGGTGGCGAGCGCGTCCACGATCCGCCGGGTCGGCTCGAACGCGACCAGCGCGATCGCCGCGTCCATCCGCTGCAGCGTCCAGGGGGTCTGGACCAGCGCGGACGCGATCGCGTCGCCCAGCGCGGGGTCCCCGGTCAGCGCGAACAGCGCCTCGGCCACCCGCACCAGGAAGCCGCCCCGCGCCGACGAGCTCGCCGCCCGCAGCATGCGCTCGACCCGAACCGGCGTGGCCGAGCGCCGAGCCTCCGCGCTGCCCGGCGAAGCACTCCGGGCGATGACCTCGAGGCCGCGGGCGGCGAGCTCGTCGTTCGCCGCCATGCCGAGCTCGAGCATGTCCAGCACCGCGTCACCGCCGGCGCGGTACCGCTCCATCAGGACGCCGAAATCCGCGCCGGTGTGCCACACCTCGTACGGGTCACCGAACACCTCGCGCCGGTAATCCGGCCACGCCGGATCGGTCACGTCCGGACGTACAGGCGGAGCGTCACGTATCCGGTGACCGCGGAGATACCGATCGCGGTCAGCAGCAGCCAGGGCGAGACCAGCAGGATGTCCAGCGTGGTGACGCCGCCGAGCACGTTGGTCAGACCACCCAGCAGGTCATCCAGGAACAGACCCTTGAACATCACCACCATGACCACCGCGAGGATCGCCCCGACCACGCCGGTGACCACGGCCTCGAGCAGGAACGGCAGCTGGGTGTACCAGCGGGTGGCGCCGACCAGGCGCATGATGCCGACCTCGGTGCGTCTGGTGAACGCGGACACCTGCACCGTGTTGGCGATCAGCAGCAGCGCGGCGACGGCCATCACCAGCGCGATCGCGAACGCGAGGTTCCGGACCAGGTTGAACTTTCCGAAGATGTCCCGCAGGAACTGACCCTGATCGATGACGTTGTCCACGCCCGGCTTGCCGTTGTAGGTCTGCTGGATCACATCGGGCCGGTCCGGCCGGAACAGCTTGACGTGGAACGACGCCGGCAGCGCCTCCGGCCGGGCCAGCTTCACCAGCTCCGGCTGCGCCTCGAAGATCCGCTTGAACCGCTCGAAGGCCTGGTCGCGGTTCTCGAACGTGACCGTCTCGATCGCCGGGTCCTTCTCCAGGTCCGAGCGCAGCGTCCGGCACGGGTCGTTGGCGCAGCTCTTGTCGTTCGCGCTGACGTCGTTCACCAGGTACACGCTGACCTCGAGCTTGTCCTGGTAGAGCGCCTGGCTCTTGTCGATCAACCGGACGAACAGCAGGCCGCCGCCCAGCATGGCGAGCGAGATGGCGGTGGTCAGGATCATCGCGATGGTCATGGTGACGTTCCGCCGGAGACCGGTGAGAACCTCACTGAGGACGAAGCTGGCACGCATCGGGGGAGTCAGTCCTTACGAGTCGATGGGTCAGCGACCGATGCCGTAGACGCCGCGGGCGTCGTCGCGGACGACCCGGCCGAGGTCC
>NZ_DASYTH010000459.1:0-1749 GCF_036002505.1 Actinophytocola sp.
GCGACGTTGCGCCGCCCAAGCCAGCCTCGTCGTGAGCTCATTCAGCAGCCCAGCCCAAGGAGTGTCCAGGCGAACGCCGACCGGGCGACGGCACAGATAAGGATTAGGCATCAGCCACCGGGATCTCCGCGACCCGGAGACACCTTGGCCGATCCGGCCACGCCATCGCGCTCGCAGTGGCGGCAAATTGAGGTTGATCTTGGCGGCACAACTTCATGACCTGTGGGTGCCGAGAACGCTGTCGGCGGCCTGACCTGGGGCGTTGCAGGTGCGGGGCTGCGGCCTGTTCGCGGGTGTGGGGCTCCATTACCGCGACACGGTGGTTGAGCTGCGGTTCTACCCCCACGACGGAGCCGACGGCGACACTGGCCAGTCATGGTCTGATCGTTGATGTACACGCTGACCCGCCGTGCGGTCGAGTTGATGGTCCTTCGGGTCCGCGCGGATGCCGCCAAGGACATCGAGCTGCTCGTGCTGCGCCACCAGCTGGCGGTGCTACGCCGTCAGGTCCACCGTCCCGCCCTAGAACCGGCGGACCGGATCCTGCTGGCGGCCCTGTCCCGGGTCCTGCCGCGTCCCCGCTGGGCTGCCTTCTTCGTCACGCCGAATACTCTCCTACGCTGGCACCGTGATCTCCTTACTAAGAGGTGGACCTATCCGCAGCGGACGCCTGGACGGCCGTCGGTGCGGCGTGAGGTTCGCAAGTTGGTGCTGCGCCTGGCCCGCGAGAATCCGACCTGGGGCCACCGACGCATCCACGGCGAGCTGGTCGGGCTGGGCCACCAGCTCGGCGCGTCCACCGTGTGGCGGATTCTGCACCGCGCCGGTCTCGACCCGGCACCGCGGCGAGCCGGCGCCACCTGGCGGGAGTTCCTGCACGCCCAAGCGACGAGCATCCTGGCGTGTGACCTCTTCGCCGTCGACACGGTGTTCCTGCAGCGGATCTATGTGTTCTTCGTGGTGGAGATCGCCACCCGCCGCGTGCACGTGCTCGGAGTCACCCGGCACCCGACCGGAGGCTGGGTCACCCAGCAGGCGCGCAACCTGCTCATGGACCTCGGCATGCGGATCGACGGGTTCCGGTTCCTCATTCGTGACCGGGACACGAAGTTCAGCGGCGCCTTCGACGCTGTCGTCACCGCAGCCGGCATACAGATCCTCAAGACCCCACCGCAGGCACCCCAGGCGAACGCGATCGCGGAACGCCGGGTCGGCAGCGCCCGCCGCGAGCGCACCGACCGGCTCTTGATCGTGGGCGAACGCCATTTACGCGCCGTGCTCGATGCATACGCCGCGCACTACAACGGGCACAGGCCGCACCGCAGCCTTCAACAGCGCCCTCCTCACCCGACACACACCCCAACCGCCCTGTCCGGCGGCACCATCCGGCGGCGCCAGATCCTCGGCGGCCTGATCAACGAGTACGAACAAGCCGTGTGACGAGTTCCTCTCCGTTCCCCGGGCAAATGCGCAGCTCACCGAGCGAATCCGGGTTTCGGAGCCCCACAGGGCGCCACACCCGAGCGCGGGGGTCACCGTGCGTTCGGGTGGATCTTGACCGTGCCCACCGGAGGTTACGGCTGGCGATGCAGAACAAAGGGGAGTACCCGGCCCGAGCCGGCCTCGCGCAGGAGCGCCCCGGCCACGGTGATCGTCCACGTCGAGCGCGCGGTGTCGTCGAGCAGCAGGACCGGGCCTGGAGGAACCTGCGCGTTCGGCGCAACGGTTAGCGCATCGAGAACGTTGCTG
>NZ_DASYTH010000460.1:0-16329 GCF_036002505.1 Actinophytocola sp.
GTGCTCGAACTCCAGACTCGTCGGGCCGCGGAATTTGGCCTCAGGACGGGAATCCACCAGGCCGAGGCACAGCCTGCCGTTGTGGTCCGACTGACCGTGGCCGACGTAGTAGAACAGCGCCACCTCCTCGGCGTCGCCGAACAGGTCGATCAGCTGCAGGGGAAGCTTTCCCGGCTCCTTCTCGTTGGGTAACCGGCTGATTCGATCCGCCGGCCAGCCGCACAGGTCCGAGGTCAACAACTCGAACATGCGGTTGAAGCTGTGCTCAACGGCCTTCACCGGTCGCAGATGCGTGTAGTCCCACGTCCCGATCAGTACGGCACGCGACCGGGACAGATCAGGAAGAGGACTGCTGGTCATCAAGCAACCCGTTCAGGATCGGCAGGACATCGTCGATGTTGGACGCGCGCAGCATGACCTGCCTGCCCCGCACGGTCACCGTGATCTCCAGGTCCGACCGTCGAGAACGCAGGAACTCGGGCAACGTCCGAATAGCCATCGCGACCGCACCACCGCTTCCCGCGGCAGCTGTCAGCTGAAGGAGGTCCCAGGCACCGAGCTCGCCGACGGTCGGCGAACCGCCGACCTGAACAACCTCCACGGCGGGAGCCCGCCCGAGCCATTCCCGCAATGGTCGAAGCTCGGCCTGATCGGACACGGCCAAGCGCATACCCGGGACCCCATCATCCTGGTCAGCCAAGAAGCCCTCCGCCACTGCCGTCCTGGCTTCGACATCCGCTGTCGCGATGAGGATACCGCGAGCGGTGTGGGGACTTACGCGTTGCTCGGTGGTTGCGGATCCCGGACTTCGATGCGGATGCGTTTGTTGCCTTTGCCTTTGGATTCGGTGCCGGTGACGGCGACGGAGCCGACGTCGGCGGTGTTGGCGAGGTGGGTGCCGCCGTCGGCCTGGCGGTCGAGGCCGACGATGTCGATGACGCGGAGGGGGTCCATTTCGCGCGGCAGCAGGGCGGCGGCGGTGCGGATCAGGGACTCGTCGAGGTCGGCCTCGGAGCGGCCGAGGAACTGGATGACGATCTCGCGGGCCTTCGCGATCTCCTCGTTGATGCGGCGCTCGACGTGCTGGCCGAGTTCGGCGGACATCGACTCGAACGGGAAGTCCAGGCGGCCCTTGCCGGGGTCCATGTTGCCGCCGGTCACCGGGATCTGGAACTCCGACCAGATGACGCCGCACAGGATGTGCAGCGCGGTGTGCGTGCGCATCAGGAGATAGCGGCGGGTCCACTCGATCTGGCCGAGCACCTCGGTGCCGCTGTCCGGCAGCTCGGGTACGTCGATCCAGTGCCAGATCCGGCCGGCGTCGCGCTTCACCCTGGTCACCGGTGCGGCGACGCCGCCCCAGGTCAGCTCGCCGAGGTCGTGCGGCTGCCCGCCGCCACCGGGGAAGAACGCGGTCCTGGCCAGCGCGATCCGGCCCTCCTCGCGATCAACCTCGACCACCGTGCTGTCGAACGACCGAAGGTAGGCGTCCGTGGCGAACAGCTCGCTCCCGGCGAGATCGGCCGGCGGACGTCCCTCTACCTTGCTTCCGGGCACTGCCATACCGGCACGATACTCACCTTCCCCAAGCCACCGTTCCTACCATGGTAGGATTGCCCTGTGAAGGTCGACAAACTCAGCATCTCGTTCGAGCACGAGCTCGGCGATGCAGTCCGCGACGCTGCTGAGCGTGCCGGCAAGCCGGTCTCGTCGTGGCTTGCAGAAGCAGCCGCCGCGAAGCTGCGGTCCGAGGCGCTGGAGGAGTTCCTTTCTTCTTGGGAGAAGGAGCACGGCTCGCTCACTGCCGACGAAATCACCAAGGCCGAGCGCGAATTGGGCCTCGATGCCGTGGACAGCGCGGCGTGAGCGCCCTGGTACTCGATGCCGGTGCGTTTGTCGCCGTTGACCGTGGAGACCGGGCGATGATCGCCAGGCTCCGCGCCGCGCAGCGGCACGCGGTCGACCTGCGGACCAACGCAATGGTGGTAAGTCAGGTATGGCGCGATCCGTACGGTCGCCAAGCACAACTCGCCATCCTGCTGCGGGCTGTGGACGTCCAACCCGTCGATCAACAGATCGGTCGTGACGCGGGCGTTCTCCTTGGACGAGCCGGCATGCGTGACTCGATCGACGCGACCGTCGTTCTCATGGCGAACACAGGAGACCGCGTCATCACCAGCGATCCACAGGACATCGCTGCTCTCGCGCACGCGGCTGACCGCAAAGTGCTTGTGGTGTCCTGCTGAGGGCCAAAGTGGGATCGGAACGCTCAGGTGTGCCCGGCGGTGGATGCGGCCAGGAAAGCCGGCGCCTCTCCTCCGCCGTGCACGAGCAGCGTGGCGCCGCTGACGTAGGCGGCGAGGGGCGAGGCGAGGAACACCGCGCAGTGGCCGACGTCGAGCGGCTCGGCCATCCGTCCTAATGGGACGGTGCGGGCGACGGCCGCGATGCCGTCGGCGTCGCCGTAGTGTAAAACGGAAAGCTCGGTGCGGACGGGCCCGACGTCCAGCGCGTTGACCCGGACCTTCGGCGCCCACTCGACGGCGAGGCTGGCGGTGAGGTTGTCCAGGCCCGCCTTGGCAGCGCCGTAGGCGGCGGTGCCCGGGGACGGGCGGGTGGCACTGACGCTGCTCACCATGACGATCACTCCGCCGGACTCCTGGTGCTGCATGACCTCGTTGGCACGCTGGGAAACCAGCAGCGGGGCGAGCAGGTTGAGCCCGACCACCTTCTCGTGGAACCGCGGGGAGGCCTCGGCGGCCCGGGCGTGCGGGGCGCCTCCGGCGTTGTTGACCACGACGTCCAGCCGGCCGTGCCGTTCGACGACGGCGGCGAGCAGGCGCTCGACCTGGTCCGGCTCGCGCACGTCGCACGGCAGGAACTCGGCCGCGGGCCGCTCCGGCGGGCGCCGGCCACAGGTGACGACCGCGGCGCCGGCCCGCAGGAACGCCTGCGTGACGCCGAGCCCGACGCCCCGCTCGCCACCGGTGACGAGCACGACCGTGCCGTCCAACCCCAACTCGAGTGCCACCCTGGTACGCTACCAAGCAACTGCTTGCTTGGAAAGGTGGGCCATGGGCATCAGATGCACCGCTGAGGCCGGCGTCGCCGTCGTGACCATCGACTTCCCGCCGGTGAACGGGATCCCGGTCCAGGGCTGGTTCGACCTGGCGGACGCGATGCGCGCGGCGGGCCAGGACATGTCGGTGCACGTCGTCGTGCTGCGCGCGGAGAACCGCGGGTTCTGCGCCGGGGTGGACATCAAGGAGGTCGACGGCGATCCCGGCGCGATGGTCGCGGTGAACCGGGCCTGCCACGCGGCGTTCGGCGCCGTCTACGACTGCGCGGTGCCGGTGATCGCCGCGGTGCACGGGTTCTGCCTCGGCGGCGGGGTGGGCATCGCCGGCAACGCGGACGTGGTGATCGCCGCCGACGACGCCACGTTCGGACTGCCCGAAGTGGACAGGGGGGTGCTCGGCGCGGCCACCCACCTGGCCCGGCTGGTCCCGCAGCACTTACTCCGGGCGATGTACTACACCACGGAAACCGTTGGCGCACAACAGCTTCACCAGTACGGCTCGGTCTACCGGGTGGTGCCCCGAGCCGAGCTGGACGCCGCGGCGGCCGAGCTGGCCGGGAGGATCGCGGCCAAGGACACCCGGGTGGTCCGCCGCGCCAAGGAGGCGATCAACGGCATCGACCCGGTGGATGTCCACCGCAGCTACCGGTTCGAGCAGGGCTTCACCTTCGAGCTGGCACTCACCAAGGAAGGCGGACGGCATGAAGCTTGCGGAATGCCGGGCGAGGGAGTTGGCCCACCGCGACGAGGGTAGGCCGAGGAACGAGGTCTACCCGAGGAACGGTCCGGTGACCCACCACCCAAGGCGACCCACGACCATGGCCAACATTCCCGAGTTGGGAGGAAAATGCGGGACAAGCGGATGACCGTGGACGAGGTGGCCGCCGAGCTGTCCGACGGGATGACCATCGGCATCGGCGGCTGGGGTTCCCGGCGCAAGCCCATGGCGCTGGTGCGGGCGATCCTGCGCTCGCCGCTGCGGAACCTGACCGTGGTGTCCTACGGCGGTCCGGACGTCGGGCTGCTGTGCGCCGCGGGCAAGGTGCGCCGGGTCGTCTACGGGTTCGTGTCGCTGGACTCGATCCCGTACGACCCGTGGTTCAAGAAGGTCCGCGAGGCCGGCCAGGTCGAGGTCACCGAGCTGGACGAGGGCATGCTCCACTGTGGACTGCGCGCGGCCGGGCACCGGTTACCGTTCCTGCCGATCCGGGCCGGGCTCGGTTCGGACGTGTTGCGCGTCAACCCGGAGCTGCGCACGGTCCGGTCCCCCTACGACGGCGAGGAGCTGGTCGCCATGCCCGCGCTGCAGCTCGACGCCGCGCTGGTACACCTCAACCGGGCCGACCGGCACGGCAACGCCCAGTACCTCGGTCCCGACCCGTACTTCGACGACCTGTTCTGCCTGGCCGCGAGGCGCCGGTTCGTCTCCTGCGAGCGGATCGTGGACGGCGCCGGGCTGACCGCCGCCGGGCCGGTGCAGTCCCTGCTGCTCAACCGGATGATGGTGGACGGCGTGGTCGAGTCGCCCGGCGGCGCGCGGTTCACCAGCTGCGTCCCGGACTACGGGCGGGACGAGGGCCTGCAACGGCGCTACGTCGAGGCCGCCGCGGATGACGAGGCGTGGCAAGTGTTTCTGGACGAATGGATCACCACATGACCAGAGCCGACGTCTGCGCGGTGGCGTGCGCCGAGTTGTTCCGCGGGGACGGTGAGATCCTGGCCAGCCCCATGGGCCTGCTGCCGAGCCTGGGCGCCCGGCTGGCCCGGCTGACCTTCGAGCCGGACCTGCTGATCTCCGACGGGGAGGCGCTGCTGCTCGGCGCCGACCTGTCCACCGTGGAGGGCTGGTTGCCGTACCGCAAGGTGTTCGACGTGGTGGCGCACGGCACCCGGCACGTGGTGATGGGCGCGAACCAGCTGGACCGGCACGGCAACCAGAACATCTCCTGCATCGGCGACCACGCCCGGCCGACCCGCCAGCTCCTCGGGTTCCGCGGAGCGCCGGGCAACACGGTGAACCACCGCACCAGCTACTGGGTTCCCCGGCACAGCCCGCGCACGTTCGTGCCGGCGGTCGACGTGGTGTCCGGCGTGGGGTACGGCCGGGACGGCGGCCGGTACCACGACGTGTACCGGGTGGTGACCGACCTGGCCGTGCTGGACTTCGGCGCCGACGATCACACGATGCGGCTGGTCTCGGTGCATCCTGGCGTCGACCCGGACGACATCGCCGCCGCGACCGGGTTTCCGCTGGACACCAGCGGGGCGGGCACCACCCGCACGCCTACCGAGGACGAGGTGCGCGTGCTGGACACGTTGGATCCCAAGGGTTTACGCCAGCGCGAGGTGCCGTCGTGACCACACTGGACACCGCGCTCACCCGGCTGGCCGGCGTGCGGCATCCGGTGGTGCAGACCGGAATGGGCTGGGTGGCCGGGCCCAGGCTGGTCGCCGCCACGGCCGAGGCCGGCGGGCTGGGCATCCTGGCCTCGGCCACCATGACCTACGACCAGCTGGCCGCGGCGATCACCGAGACCCGCGGCCGGACGCACGCGCCGTTCGGGGTCAACCTGCGCGCCGACGCGACCGACGCCGGCGACCGGATCGAGCTGATCATCCGCGAACGCGTGCGGGTCGCCTCGTTCGCCCTGGCGCCGAAGCCCGACATGATCCGCCGGCTCAAGGACGCCGGCGTGCTGGTGATCCCGTCCGTCGGCGCGCCGAGGCACGCCGAGAAGGTGGCCGCCTGGGGCGCGGACGCGGTGATCGTGCAGGGCGGTGAGGCCGGCGGGCACACCGGCAGCGTCGCCACGACGCTCCTCCTCCCCGCCGTGCTGGACGCCGTGGACATCCCGGTGATCGCCGCCGGCGGTTTCTTCGACGGCCGCGGTCTCGCCGCCGCGCTGGCCTATGGGGCCGCCGGCATCGCCATGGGCACCCGGTTCCTGCTCACCAAGGAGAGCACCGTGCCCGACGCGGTCAAGCAGGCCTACCTCGACCGCGGCCTCACCGACACCGTGGTCACCACCCGCGTCGACGGCCGCCCGCACCGCGTGCTGCGCACCGAGGTCGTGAACCAGCTCGAACGCGCCGGGCCGGCCCGCGGGCTGCTGCGCGCGGTGCGCAACGCCGCCCGGTTCCGCACGCTCACCGGACTGTCCTGGCCGGCCATGCTCAGCGAGGGCCTCGCCATGCGCCGCGGCAACGACCTCAGCTGGGCCCAGGTGATCATGGCGGCGAACACCCCCATGCTGCTGCGTTCCGGGCTCGTCGACGGCCGCACCGACGCCGGCATCCTCGCCTCCGGCCAGGCCGTCGGCCTGCTCACCGACCTGCCGACCTGCGCGGAGTTGATCACCGGCATCGTCGACCAGGCGGCGGAAATCCTCACCCGGCTGGGCGGCCTCCCGCAGTAGTGTCGAGGGCATGCGGATCCGCATCATCGACGCGTTCACCGCCACGCCGTTCGCCGGGAACCCGGCGGCCGTCTGCCTGCTCGACACTCCCGGCTGGCCGGCGGAGGGCTGGATGCGGCGGGTGGCGGCCGAGATGAACCTGTCCGAGACCGCGTTCGCGCATCCGCTCGACGGTGACACCGAGGCTGACTGGGCATTGCGGTGGTTCACGCCGGTGGTGGAGACGAACCTGTGCGGGCACGCCACGCTCGCCACCGCGCACGCGTTGCACGTGGACCGGGGCGCGCCGGGGACCGTGCGGTTCAGCAGCATGAGCGGCGTTCTGGTCACGCACACGCGGGCGGACGGGACGATCACGTTGGACTTTCCGGCCGCGCCGGTCACCGAGCGGCCGGCGCCGGAGGGCTTGGCCGAGGCGCTGGGGGTGAAGCCGGACAGCACGTTCGGCACCGGCAGCCTGGGTGACGTGGTCGCGGTGCTGCCGGATGAGGCGACCGTTCGCGGGCTCACGCCCGATTTCGCTGCGCTGGCCGCGCAGGCGCGGCGGGACGGAACCCGCGGCGTCATTGTCACCGCAGCCGCCGCGAACTCCGGCGCGGAATATGATTTCGTTTCACGGTTCTTCGTACCGGATCAAGGAATTCCTGAGGATCCGGTGACCGGCAGCGCGCACACCGCCCTGGCGCCGTACTGGGCCGCGCGGCTCGGGCGGGACGAAACGATCGGCTTGCAGGTGTCCGCCCGCACCGGATTGGTGCGGACCCGGGTGCTGGGCGATCGTGTGCTGCTCACCGGGCATGCGGTGACCGTTGTGGACGGGACGCTGCACGCGACCCCGAACGGGTGAATCACCCGGTTCGGGCCGCGGTAAAGCGGTCAAGAATTGACGTGAATGCGGTCGGATCGACGTGGGCGCCGCCGCTGAACGGATTCTGCAGCTGGAAGATGGCGTACATCAGCAACGCGATCGTTCCGGCAAGAGACGCCATGATGGCCATATGGGTGAGCAATTTCGGACCGTCGAAGAGATAAGGCAGCGCAATGGAGAGAATGCTGCCGACGACGAGCGCGATCCAGACCACCGAGCTCACCCCGGAATTGCCGGCGGCGGTCAGCCGGGACTGCCGCGCCTGGTACACGTTCCACAGCTGGCTGGCGGCCTCGGTCTTGCGGGCCTGCTGCCAGTCGCCCTCGGCGGGGGCGCCGTCGATCGCGGTCCGGATCCGTTCGAGCACGGTCCAGCCCTGCCTCCCGACCGTGTCGCCCTCCTGCATGGCCGGCCACTCCTGGTCGATCACCGTTCTGGCGTAGGTCCGGGCCTGTTCCTGGATCTGGCCACGCGCCGGGTCGGGTAGGGCGTCGGCCGCCCAGTACACCGCGACCAGGCCGTTCGCCTCGGCGTACGAGCCGTCCCGCACCGTGCCCACGGCGTCGAACAGCGAGATCAGCACGAACGCCATGACCACCGCGTGCAGCCCGCCGACGATCGTGTACACGGTGCCGATCGCCTCGTTGCCACTGCGACCCTCCTTGGGGCTGTACTTACGGACCAGAATTGTCACCAGCGCCGCGGCGACCGCAATGCCGACCACCCAGATGGCGCCGCCCACATAGACGTTCATCGCATTCCTTTCTGGCACTTTATTAGATCACCATCTAGGGTTGGCTGTGAATACGCCGAACCGCTCAACCTCAGAACCGGGATACCGATGGCGCCTTTTTCGATACCACCCCGGCGAAACACAGCGTTATCATTCCTGGCCGCCGTTGCGGCTATTCTGGTGATTGTGCTGGCAGCACCAGTGCCGGCAACAGCGGGGCCTGTCGCGGAATGTGATTCCGGCCTGTGCCGTCAGCAACTGCTGCCGTTACCCATCCTGTGCCGGCTGCTCCCCATCCTGTTCGGGCCATGCCCCAAACCCCGCCCACCCGAGCCACCGCAGCCTCCCCCACCGCCGCCACCCCCGGCCCCGACCACCACGACCCGGCCGCCCGCACCCCCACCCCCGCCCGCGCCGCAACCGCCCGCGCCCGCACCGCCCCCGGCGCAGCCGGCCCCGGCCCCGCCGCCCCCGGTCATCCGGACCACCCCACGAACGACGACCACGAGGAGCAGCACGACCACCACGGCCCCGCCGACCACCACCGCCCGGCGGATCAGTCAGATCGCCGCAGCACCACCCGCGAAACCCGATCCCGGCGTCGCCGTCCACAAACAACGCGGCTGGTCGCTGACCGTGCTTATCCTCATCATCGGCATGGGCGCCGCCACGGTGGCCATGAAACGCCGCGTGCGCTGAGCAGTCCCGCCTCTGCGGGATTAACTGCTGTCGTTACGTTCCAGCGAATGGTGCGGTTGTCGGGTTGATTGTGGCTGGGTACCGTCACGGTCCCCTGAGGTTCCGTTGGTCAGTGGTCCCTGTTGGTGACAAAACGGGACAGGGCCACGAGTTCGGCTCCGGGGCGTTCGGCGGGGTCCGCAAAGCGGAGTTGTTCCAGCGCGAGGCCCATCAGGTACTCGGTCTGCGCCTGGCTCCAGGCTCGGCCGCCGGCCCGGTCCACCAGGTCCGCGGCGTGCACCAGCTCGCCGGTGGACAGGGGTTCGTCGCGGTGGTAAAGCCCGGCCAGCTCACGGCCGGCGGCGGTGCCGGAGGTCAGCGCCGCAACCACCGGCAGGGACTTCTTGCGGTTGTCCAGGTCGGAGTGGACCGGCTTGCCGGTGGTCGCCGGATCCCCCCAGATGCCAAGGAGATCGTCGAAGTGCTGGAAGGCGAGGCCGAGCCGCTGGCCGAACCGGCGCAGGTGGCTGACCTGCTCCGCGCTCCCGCCGCCGAACAGCCCACCCAGCGCGCACGCGCATCCCATCAGCGCGCCCGTCTTTCCCTCCGCCATGTGCTGGCACTCCACCAGGTCGACGTCCTCGCGGCCCTCGAAGGCAATGTCGGCATGCTGGCCGCGGAGCAGCTCCAGCACGGTCGCGCTGACCATCCGCAGTCCGGTTTGGATGGTCGGGTGCCCGCTCGCGGCCAGTACGTCGCAGGCCAGCGCCAGCAACGCGTCGCCGGCCAGGATGGCGTTGCGGCGGCCGAACACGCTCCACGCGGTCCGGCGGTGCCGGCGGGTGAGGTCGCCGTCCATCACGTCGTCGTGCAGCAGCGAGAAGTTGTGCACCAGCTCGACCGAGACGGCCGCCGGCACCGCGCCGGTCGGATCCCCGCGCACGGCCGCCGCGGCGAGCAGGGTCAGCGCCGGCCGGATCGCCTTGCCGCCGTCGGTCTCGGTCGGATTCCCGTGCTCGTCCCACCACCCGAAGTGGTACCCGCCGATGTGCCGCATCGGCCCGGGCATGCTGTCGACCGCCTTGCGCAGGGCCGGATCCACCAGACCGCGACTCCAGGCGAGCACCTCAGGCGCCGATCTCGCCATGGCCTTCTCCTCCGTCGCGGTCATCTCCTCACCTTCCGATCTCGACGTTCTCCAGTACCCCCAAAGCATCGGGGACGAGCACGGCGGCCGAGAAGTAGGTGCTGATCAGGTAGGAGAGGATGCCCCGTTCGCTGACGCCCATGAACCGCACGTTCAGTCCCGGCTCGATCTCGTCCGGGATCCCGGTCTGCCGCAGGCCGATCACGCCCTCGTCGTCCTGCCCGGTGCGCATCGCGAGGATCGAGCTGGTGCCCGTGGCGGAGATCGGGATCTTGTCGCACGGCAGGACCGGCACGCCGCGCCAGCCCAGCAGCCGGCGGCCTTCGACCTCGACCACGTCCGGGTAGAGGCCCCGTTTCGTGCATTCCCGGCCGATCGCCGCGATCGTGCGCGGGTGCGCCAGGAAGAGCCGGGTCTTGCGCCGGCGGGACAGCAGCTCGTCCATGTCGTCCGGGGTGGGCGGCCCGGTGCGGGTGGAGATCCGGGACTGGAGGTCGGCGTTGTGCAGCAGGCCGAAGTCCCGGCTGTTGACCAGCGCGTGCTCCTGCCGCTCCCGCAACGCCTCGACGGTCAGCCGGATCTGCTGCTCGACCTGGTTCATCGGCCCGTTGTAGAGGTCGGCCACCCGGGTGTGCACCCGCAGCACCGTTTGCGCGACGGCGAGCTCGTACTCCCGCGGACCGAGCTCGTAGTCGACGAACGTGCCGGGCAGCGCCGGCTCACCGACATGCCCGGAGGCCAGCGCGATCTCCGCCTCGCCCTTCCGGTTCTGCGCGGCTCGCGGTCGTTCCAGCATCTGGCGCAGGTGCTCGCGCAGTGCCTCGATCCGCCCGGTCAGCTCCTCGATCGCTTGACGGGACAGGGAAAGCACGGTGCACGGGGTGACCGCCCGGACGGTGTACTCCCAGATCACATCATCCCGGGCGAGCACCGGGTCGCCGAAGTGGTCGCCGTCGGCGAGGACGCCGAGAACCGTTGGCTCGCCGTACTTTCCGGTGCCGACCTTGCTCACCTTGCCGTGCGCCAGCAGGTACACCCGGTCGGCCGGGTTGCCGAACTCGACGATCGCCTCGCCCGGCTGGAACTCCTGCTGGGTGAACCGGCCGGCCAGCTCGCCGAGCGCGTCCTCGTCGTCGAACTCCCGCAGCAGCGGCAGCTCGCGCAGCTCCTGCGGGATGACCCGGACCTCGGCGCCGGTGCTGGTGAACGACACCCGGCCATCGCCCAGGGTGTAGGTGAGCCGGCGGTTCACCCGGTAGGTGCCGCCGGACGCCTCCACCCACGGCAGCACGCGCAGCAGCCAGCGCGGGGTGATCGCCTGCATCTGTGGCACGGACTTGGTCGTCGTGGCCAGATTTCGGGCGGCGGCCGTACTCAGGCTCAGCTGCGCCGGCTGCTCCACATCGTGCACGGTCACCTGGCACTCCGGATCTTGTCGGTGGACGGGTCTACAGCAACGCTTCGACTCGGGTGGTGGACATGCCGAGCTGGACCGTGCGGTACCGATCGGTCACCCGGGACCACTGCAGGTCGCCGGCCAGCCAGGCACGCAACGCGTCCACGTAGCGGAGCAGCTTCTGCCGGTCCTCGGGATCGAGCTCACCGGCCAGTGCCGCAACCTCGGTGGACGCGATCCGCTCGAACTGGCCCAGCCGCTCGGTGCGCAGGTCGTTGACCACCTTGACCGCGCCGTCCAGATCGACGTCGAGGAACCGCTGCACGACGACGACACCGTTGTTGATGCTGCTGTCGGTCTCGATCTCCCTCGGGTAGAAGAAGATCGCGTCGCGCAGCGTCACGATGTCGGCGACCGTGTCCGCCAGGGTGCGCAGCGCGGCGGCGTCCAGGACCTCCCGGGGAAGGTCGCCGACGACCGCGAACAGCGTCAGGAGGGGCGAGAACGCCATGGTCGAGCGGCGCATCTCGAGGTGGTCGACGGGATCGGGCACCCGGTTCTGGGCGATGTTGACGATTGCCCACAGCCGGAAGTCGGCGAAGTCCTCGATCTGCCTGGCGAATGCCGCGCGGGTGTCCGCGCCGAGCCGCGGCGCGATCCGCGACCAGATGTCGGCGAGGCCGCGCTCGGCCGGGTTCGCCGGTTCCGCGGCCGGGCCGTCCTGGAGAAAGGTGCGCAACCGGTCGAAAAAAGCCTTGGCACCGGCCAGATCCCGGGCGCGTTCGAACGTCGCGGCGAGCAGGTCGTCGATGTACCAGCCCCAGATGTTGAAATCGTTGACGATCTCGAGCTCGGGCGCCGCGGCGTCCGGCAGGGTCAGCGCGCCGAACAACGGGAAGTCCATGGCTCGGAACCGGGACTCGGTCCATACCAGACCATCGAGCATGCCCATCCGGCGAACCCAGTCCAGCCCGTGCACGCGGAGCCGGCCGAGATGAGGATTGGCCCGGGATGCGTACGGCATGGCGAACTCCGGCAGCCGGAACGGTTTCGCCACCGGTGCCGGGCGGCCGGCCAGCGAGCGGATCCGCACGGCCGAGGTGCCGAGCCCGGCCGGCCCGGTGAGCAGCCGGTAGGCCGGTGAGCGGTGGGTCACACCGGAGTTCATGTAGCGGCTGGAGCGCAGGTGCCACTCGTGCCCGCCGTACTGCCAGTCCTGCAGGCCCTTGACGTACCTGGCCAGGTCCGCCCGGCCGCGGGCGCCGATCCGGTACTCCTCGACCAGCGCGGGGAGCTCGACGACCGCGGTGTTCTCGAACTGCTGCAGCCGCGCGGTGATCACGTCGTTGACCAGGTTCGCCGCGCGCTGCGCCGGGTAGCCGAAGAATCGCTCCACCACCAGCACGCCGTTGTTGAGCTCGCCTTCGGTCTCGGTTTCCCGCTGGTAGGAGAAGATGTCGTTGCGCAGGTGCACACCGTCGGCGAAGGTGTCCCGGAGCACCCGGACCGGCCGGGTGTCCGCGATGGCCGGCGGCACCTCGGCGGCGACCGCATACTCCACCAGCGCCGCGGACCAGGGCGCACCGCCGACCCGGCGGCGCATGGCGATGTAGTCGATCGGGTTGGGCACCCGGCCCTCGTTGATGTTGCCCAGCTCCCACAGCGACTCCTCGAGCAGCTGCCGGGTGGTCTCGGCGAACCGGTGCCGCCAGGCCGGGGACATCACCGGCACCGTACGGAACCAGAGGTCGGCCAACCCCTTCTCGGTGGGGTTGGCCGGCTCCGGCAGCGGGGCGCCGAGGTCCGCCGGCATGAACGCGGCCAGCCGGGCCAGGTACGCCCGGGCGCCGGCCACGTCGCCGGTTCGCTTGTACCGCTCGAGAAAGTCGTCATCGAAGTAGAACACCCAGACGTACCAGTCGGTCAGGAGGTCCAGCTCGGGCGCCGACGCGTCCGGGTGGGTGTACGAGGTGAGCAGCGCGTAGTCCATCGCCTCGAGCCGGCGCTCGTCCCAGACGGCGGGGTGGGGCGTGGATGCCGGCTCGAGCATGCCCATGTCCCGCGCCCACACCCGGCTGTGCTCGCGTGCCCCGTCCAGATGGGGGTTCAACCGCGCCGGGTAGGGCAGGTAGAACTCCGGCAGCTCAAAGGGTTGCATGACCCTTCAGTCCTCAAAGAGTCCAATTTGGACGTTCTCGAGGATGCCGAACGCGTCGGGGACCAGGACGGCCGCCGAGTAGTAGGTGCTGACCAGGTAGGTGATCAGCGCCTTCTCGTCGATGCCCATGAACCGGACGGACAGCCCCGGTTCGTACTCGTCCGGGATGCCGATCTCGTGCAGGCCGATCACACCCTGGTTCTGCTCGCCGACCCGCATCAGCATGATCGAGCTGGTGTGGGTGTCCGTCACCGGGATCTTGTTGCAGGGCAGGAGCGGGATGCCGCGCCAGGCCGGCACG
Source organism: Actinophytocola sp. (assembly GCF_036002505.1). Taxonomy (GTDB): domain Bacteria; phylum Actinomycetota; class Actinomycetes; order Mycobacteriales; family Pseudonocardiaceae; genus DASYTH01. The sequence goes on from NZ_DASYTH010000460.1 coordinate 13,777, forward strand.
TGGTGGCCGTTGAAGTCGATCGTGCTCGGGTAGATGCCGCGGCGGTTGCACTCCCGGCCGAACGCGGCGATGGTGCGCGGGTGGGCGAGGAAGTAGTTGGGGTCCTTCCACACCGTCGCGATCAGTTCGTCGAGGTCGTCGGGGGTGGGCGGGCCGGTGCGGGTGTGGATTCGCTGTTTGAGATCGCAGTTGTACAAGAGGCCGAAGTCCCGATTGTTGACCAGCTCGTGCTCCTGGCGCTCACGCAAAGCCTCGATGGTCAGCCGGAGCTGCTGCTCCACCTGATTCATCGGCTGGTTGTACAGATCGGCGACCCTCGTGTGCACCCTGAGCACGGTTTGCGCAACGCTCAACTCGTATTCGCGCGGTGCGATCTCGTAGTCGACGAAGGTACTGGGCAGCTGCGGCTCGCCGGCGTGCCCGGAAGCCACCTCGATATCCGCTTCGCCCTGCTGGTTCTGTGACCGCCCCGGAGCCGACCGCAGCTGCTCCACATGCGCACGGAGGGCGTCGGACTGGTTGGCCACTTCCTCGAAATTCGACCGCGTCAGGGTCAGCACGGTGCACGGGGTGGCGGCCCGCGCGGTGAATTCGAAGGAGGAGTCCGGATTGAGCACGGCGTTTTCACCGAAATGCTCGCCGTCGGCCAGCACGCCGAGCACGGTCTGGTCGCCGTACTCGCCGGTGCCGATCTTGTTGATCTTGCCGTGCGCGATCAGGAAGATCCGGTCGGCGGTCTGACCCGCGGTGACGATGACGTCGCCGGTCTCGAACTCGGCCTGCGTGAACCGGCCGGCGAGCGCCTCGAGCACCTCGTCGTCCTCGACGCCGCGCAGCAACGCCAGCTCGCGCAGCTCCTGCGGAATGACCCGGATGTCGTCGGACGTGCCGGTAAACGTCACCCGGCCGTCACCGATGACATACGTCAACCGGCGGTTCACCCGATAAACGCCGCCAGAGGCCTGTACCCAGGGCAGGATGCGCAGCAGCCACCGTGACGTGATTGCCTGCATCTGCGGTACGGACTTGGTCGTTGTTGCCAAATTCCGGGCAGCCGCGGTACTGAGACTCTGCTGCGGCTGGTCGCCATTAACGCTGTACGATGACTCAATTGATTCAGTCGCAGTCACGGGGGCGCACCATCATTCCATGGTCGGGAAAAGGCGACAGGAATGAGCGACTCGAGGCGGGGACCAGGTTGTTCGTTCGCTCATCGGACAGCAGTGAACCTAGCACCGTCCTCGAAATAGGGACAAGTCCCCCGAGCGGGTGACGCGATCGATACCTTCACGTTTCACTCAATGTATACTCCAAAATCACCCGAACGTACCAATGAAAACGAAAGTTTTCACTTTCCCGACCGCTCAGCACGTTAACCGGCCCAGTCGCACAGTGCCATCCGAACGGCGCGAAGGGACGTTCGGAGTGCGATGAACGACGCGTGCACCGCACCCACCGGCCGGTGATCAGGCGCGGCGTGCCGGAGCCGGCGCGCCCGGGAAGGTCGAGCTCGCCGCCGACCCGCTCAGGCACGGTGCGGCCGCCCACTCACGCCCCAGCCGAGGCGGGCCCCGATGTATCGAATCGGAATTGTCGGTCGAATGGATGGGTGCCGGGGGCTGACTGTTTGTAGATTGCGGTGGTGACGCTGGGCCGGCGGAGTGTGCGGGTGCGTCGTCGGCTGCTGGGGAGTGTCGCCGTCGGCGGTGTCGCCGGGGTGGCGGCGTGGTCGTTGGTGGCCGATGGCAAGGCCGTATGGACGGTTGTCGCGGGTGCCGTGGCCGCGGTCGCGGGGGCGTTCGCCCCGTCGGTGGCGGAGCGGGTGCGTGACCGGTGGGAGGCGCGCGAGCGGAGTCGCAGTCTGGTCACCGGCACTCTGGTCGCCGAGTTGCCGGCGTCGGTGGCGTGGCTGCTGCATCCCGCCAAGGAGGTCATCGGGTTCTTCGGTCGGGGGTGGGTGCTCCAGGAGTTGCAAAGCTGGTGTGCTGACCCGGATATGGCGGTGGTCCGGTTGGTCGCCGCTCCCGGCGGGTACGGCAAAACCCGGCTGGCCCGGGAGCTTTGTGCGCGGCTCCCGGGGTGGGCGAGCTGGTGGGTGAAGGACGGCGGAGAGGCCGACGCCATCGCCGCGATCACGACCGGCACCGCCCCCGGCCGGGTGCTGATGGTCGTCGACTACGCGGATGCGCGCGATCCGGCCGCGGTGGCGGGATTGCTGGTCGCGGCCGCGGGCCGGGCCGGAGCGCGGGTGCTGCTGCTGGCGCGCGGAGCGGGCCCGTGGTGGACGTCGCTGTCGGCGTCGCATCCGGCGCAGGCCACCCTGGTGGACGCGCTGACGGTGCCAGGCAATGTGATCGCGTTGCCGGCCCGGGTCGATGACCGGCCTCCGGACCAGATCGTGGCCGCCGCGGTGGCGGAGTTCGCCGCGCACCTGCGCTATGCCGTACCGCCAGGTTTCCGGTCCCGCCAGCATGATCCGGACACGCCGGTGCTGCGCCTGCACGCCGAGGCGCTGCTGGCCGTCCTGGGCGGGTCACGCAGCGGCGACGACCG
>NZ_DASYTH010000461.1:0-1828 GCF_036002505.1 Actinophytocola sp.
TAGTCGAGCGAAATCCCGGCGGATGCGCCCGGGGCTCAGCCGGGGTGTTGCGCGTCGTCGTTCCCAGGGATGGCGGTGATCCTCGGCGAGGGGGCGGGCGAGCCGGAGCTGGTTGATCACGCAGATCACGATCCAGGTCCAGCGGTCGAACTGGTCGGGGTGCCGCAGGGCGGGGTCGGCCCAGTTCAGGGTGGTCTTGGCGAATCGGTAGGTGTGTTCGAGGTCGAAGCGGTGCAGATAGGCGCGGGCGCACAGGTTCGGGTCGGGCTGGCCGGGGCCGGCCCACCACAGCCATAGCGGGCCGGGAGCGGTGCGGCCGTTGGGTAGTCGTTCCACGGTGACGCGCAGCAGGTGACCTTTGATGATCGGTGGGGTGTCGAAGTCGGCGAATCGGCCGCGGCAGAACAGCTTGGGGTGCAGCCCGCCCCAGCTCATCACCACCATGGTGCCGTAGCGGTCGTCGTCACCGATGTGGGTCTGGTCGGGTTCCCCCCAGCTGGCCGGGTCGTCGCAGCAGAACCGGTCGGCGCTGTGCCGGCGGGGCCGGCCGGGCCGCCCGGCGGTGCGTGGCGGCGGGTCGCGGTAGAGCACCCGGTCGTTGCGGACCCGGACCAGCACCTGCACTTGGGCGAGGTGCTCAGCCAGGTCGTGGGTGATCGGCGCCTCGTCGTAGCCGGCGTCCATCACGTAGAGCGGCACGCCGGTCTCGCCGTGTTCGCGCAACCGGTCGGCGTGGGCGATGATCTGCTCGACGGTCACCGCCGCGGCGTCGGCGCGGGTGATGCGTCTGGCATCCTGCGGCGCGGTCCAGGAGTCGGCGTCGAAGTTCAGCTGGCTCAGCCATTGCCAGGACCAGCCCTTGATCACCGGGTCCCCGCTGCCGGTGTGCCCGGCGCAGCTGTGGTGGTGGAACTCCCGATCCGGGCTGGTCTCGGCATACGGCCGCGCGACCGTGGAGGCGTCGATGCCGAACACCAGCGGCCAGCCGGCCGGGCGGTGGGCGACCAGCACATCCCGCAGCGCCGCGGTGTCGATGCGGCCTTTCTGCAGCCCCTGGTAGATCATGCCGTGGCTGCGGCGGAAGATCGGTTCGCAACTCAGGTGCGGCAGCGACGGCACCGGCCCGGCCAGCAACAGCGCGTCCGCGAGCTCGAACAACGCGTCACCGCGCCGGGACAAGCACCCAAACACCTGGCGGCGAAACTCCCGCAACACGTCGGCGGCCCCAGCACACGCCGCCCGCTCGCCCGCGTTGCTCGCCCGGGTTGCCATCGCCCCTCCCCATGTCCGACAGTAGATCTACTGTCAGACATCGGGGGTGACAGAATCACCTCGACACGCCGGAAGGAACCTGCGATGGCGCGATCAACCGCAGCGCAGCTGGACGCCTACCAGCGCCGCTACCGTGACCTCGCCGCACGCCTCGCCGACATCGGCTACATCGCCGCCGGCACTATCACCCACCGGCGCACCCGCTGCGGGAAACCCAACTGCCGCTGCCATGCCGACCCGCCCCAGCCGCACGGCCCCTATTACCAGTGGACCGGCAAGATCGACGGCAAGACCGTCACCCGTCGACTCACCGCGACCGAAGCCGCCCGCTACCAGGAGTGGATCGACAACGACCGGCAACTGCGCGCGCTCATCCGCCAGATGCGTGACGTCGCCACGCAGGCCACCGAACTGATCATGAAGGAGGCAGCAACGAACTGAGGCCGAGGTTTAATCGCAAGCCAGGACCAGGACCCCGGCAGTCGGATAGACGCGGTACCGGAACGCGTGCCGCACGCCTACAGGCTGGCGCCGGATGTTGCGACGGCGGTCGAGC
>NZ_DASYTH010000462.1:0-69885 GCF_036002505.1 Actinophytocola sp.
AGGCCTCGGGTCGTTCGGCGGCGGTGTGGGTGGCCAGGAGATCGCCGCCGAAGTCGGCGTCCCGGTCGCGCAGCACGTTGTGGATGTGGTTGACGTTGTTCTGGGTGTTGTCGTACTCGATGACGAAGCGGGTGCCGGTGAAGCGGTAGTAGTGCGGCCGCCCGGGCTCCGTCGCACCCTCCCAGGCGAACCTGAGATCGTCGGCCACCAGCCGGTCGAGGAGGTCGGAGCCGAGCGGGTCGGTCAGGCGCCCCGCGTAGAGCTCGAGCAGTTCCTGGGCGGACCGCCGGGCGTCCCGGCTGAGCGCCGCGACCGGGACACCGGCCGCGGGCGGGAACGACGGCGGCACCCGCTCACGGTCGCCGGTGTAGATGTCGGCAGGCGCCTTCGGTGCCAGGCGCACGGCGGTCAGCTCGGCGGGTGGCAGCTCGGCGAGGATGTTCCGGGCCAGCGTCTCCTCGTGCCACAGCGGTGCGGTGACGATCCGCTCGCCCTGCCGGACCACAGCGGGGTTGCAGCCGAGGAACAGTGGTGCGACCACGACCTGCTCGCCGGACACCGTGACGTGCACACACAGGTGGTGGCCCTCCAGGCGCATCGACCAGGTCCCGTCCGCGCCCGGCTCACCGAAGATCAGAAACCAGAAGTCGGTCGAGTGCCGGCCCCGGGTATGCCCTTCGCGCCGGTCGAGCACGTCCTCCATGGCCATGATCACGGCGACCTGGGCGTGGCATGGCTCGCTCAGCACCAGGCCCAGCACGCGATGCACGAGCTGCCGCTGGCTCTTGTCCATGTCGCCTAACAGCAGACCCGCCCGGTCGCGCGGGACGTAGGTCCAGTCCCGCAGGGCGGGACCGGTCAGCGGATGCGCCAGCCCCCGTTTCTGTACCGGAGTACTGGATTGCAGCAGCGACCGCGCGGTGGTGCGCAGGTTGCCGGCGAGCGTCATGTGCCTGCCCCTAGGTTGCGTCGACCAGCCCGGAACGCACCGCCCGCAGGGCGGCCTGGGTGCGGTCCTGCACTCCCAGCTTGCCAAGGATGGCGCTGACGTGCGTCTTGACCGTCTTCTCCGACAGCGAAAGGGTACGGGCGATCTCGCGGTTGGAGCGGCCGCGGGCGAGCTCGGTGAGGACGTCGCGTTCCCGGGCGGTGAGGTCGGTGGCGGGATGCGAGTCCGCGGCGAGGAGGCGGGCGACGTCGGGGTGGAGGAGCACGTGCCCAGCGTGGACGGAGCGGATGGCGGCGGCGAGGGCGGGCGGGTCGACGTCCTTGTAGACGTAGCCGGCGGCACCGGCGCGGACGGCGGGGAGCACCGCGGCGGGCTCGGTGAAGCTGGTGATCACCAGGACCCGGGCGGGGTTGGCGTGCTCGCGGAGGCCGCGCAGGGCGTCGAGGCCGTCGGAGCCGGGCATGCGCAGGTCGAGCAGGACCACGTCGGGACGGAGCTCCTCGGCGGCGGCGACGCCGGTGACCCCGTCGGACGCCTCACCGATGACGGTGATGTCGTCCTGGAGGTCGAGGAACGTGCGAAGTCCTTGGCGCACAACGGGATGGTCGTCGACGAGCAGTACCTTGATCATGCCGGCACCGCCAGCCGGACGGTGGTGCCGGCGCCGGGCGTGGACGTCACGCTGAGCCGGGCGCCCACCGAGCGGGCCCGCTCGCGCATGGAGGCCAGGCCGAGCCGGCGGTTTTCCTCGGCCGCGGTGCCGGAGTCGAAGCCGCGGCCGTCATCGGTCACCGAGAGCACCACGTTTCCGTTGCGGGACACCAGATCCACGTCGATCCGGGACGCGCCGGCGTGGCGCAGCGCGTTGTGCAGGGCCTCCTGCGCGATCCGGAACACCGCCTGCTGCGCCTCGTCGGAAAGGCGCCCGACGCAGCTGCCGACGAACCGCACGGCCGGCTCGTGCACCCGGTCGAGCAGGTCAACCTGCTTGCGCAGAGCCACATCCAGCTCGTCGCCGGTGAGGTCCACCGGGCGCTGGCCGACCACGATGGCGCGCAGCTCGTCGGTGGCCTCGGCGGCCAGCCGGCGCACCGCGGCCAGCTCCTCCCTGGCCCGGGAGGGGTCCTGGTCCAGCAGCGTCGACGCGGCCTCGGCGACGAGTCTCAAGCTGAACAGCTTCTGGGTCACCGCGTCGTGCAGCTCCCGGGCGATCCGGTTCCGCTCCTCCACAATGGACAGTTCGCGGCCGCGCTCGTAGAGCCGGGCGTTCACCAGCGCGATGGCGGCGTGCGCGGCGAGCAGCCGGAGCAGCTCCTCGTCCTCGGCGGTGAACCCGCCGGGCCGGCAGCTGTTGGCCAGGAACAGCTCGCCGAGAATCTCCGCGCCGTCCACGATCGGCATGCCGAGGAAGTCGGTCAGCTCCGGATGCGCCGCCGGCCACCACCCGAACTGCGGGTGGTCGCGGATGTTGGCCAGCCGCACCGGGTTCGGGTCGCACAGCATCAGGCCGAGCACACCGTGCTGCCGCGGCACCGGCCCGATCGCGACCCACTGCTCGTCGCTGATGCCGTCGGCCAGGAACTCCCGGAACGAGCCCTTGCTGTCCGGGATGCCGAGCGCGGCGTAGCGGGCGTCCAGCAGCCGGCGCGCGGTGGTGAGGATCGTCTGCAGCACGTCCCGAACGGACAGGTGCGCGGTGACGGCCAGCACCGCCGCGCTCACCTCGCGTAGCTCGTCCCGTTCGATCCCGGTCACAGCCCCACGGTACTCACCGGGACACGGCCGCGGATCGGGCCGAGGTCCTAGGTCCAAAGACCGAGGACCGTCCCGTCCCCAGCCCGATGGCGGCGCCGTTGTCCGCCCCTAGCTTCGAGATCAGAGACGAAGGAGGTTGCGCGATGCCTGTCGCGATCATCACCGGGGCGTCCCGCGGGCTGGGCCTGGCCATCGCGAAGGGGTTGGCCGGCGAGGGCTGGCGGCTGGTCGTGGACGCCCGCGACGCCGGCGCCCTCGCCGGCGCGGTGGCCGAACTGCCCGGCGTCACCGCGCTCGCCGGCGACGTCACCGATCCCGGGCACCGGGCGGCGCTGGTCCGCGCCGCGGACGAACTCGGCGGGGTGGACCTGCTGGTGAACAACGCCGGCATCCTCGGACCCAGCCCGCAGCCGCGGCTGGCCGACTACCCGCTGGACGTGCTGCGCGCGGTGTTCGAGGTGAACGTGGTCGGCCCGATCGGCCTTCTGCAGTGGGCGTTGCCGTCGCTGCGGGAGCGTGGCGGGGCGATCGTCAACGTCACCTCGGACGCCGCGGTCGAGGCCTACGAGGGTTGGGGCGGCTACGGATCCGCCAAGGCGGCGGTCGAGCAGGCCAGCCGGATCCTGGCCGCGGAGGAACCCTCGGTGCGGGTCTGGTGGGTGGATCCCGGTGACCTGCGGACCCGGATGCACCAGGAGGCCTTCCCCGGCGAGGACATCAGCGACCGGCCACTGCCCGACACCGCCGTGCCGGCGTTCCTGCACCTGCTGCGGACCCGCCCGGAGTCCGGCCGGGTGCGGCTCTCCGAGCTGGCGGTACCCGCATGAGGGCGCTGTGGCTCCCGTTCGAGGTAGCGGATCTGGACGCGGCCACCCGGTTCTACACCGACCAACTCGGACTGTCCGTGGTGGACGGTTGGGATCGCGACGGCGAGCGCGGCGCGGTGCTCCGGGTGGCCGAGGGCGCCTTCGTCGAGCTCGTCTCGCCGGGGGTGGGCCATCCGCCGCTGGTCGCCTTCGAAGTGGCCAGCGAGTCCGAAGTGGACGGTGTGTACACCGGCATGGCCGACGCGTCCGCGCCGCCGGCCAGGTACCCGCGTGGCCATTACGGGTTCACCGTGCGCGGGCCGGCCGGCGCGAACGTCATGGTGTGGAGCGAGAGATGACCGCGATCGAGTTCACCCTGCCCGCCGACCTTGAGGCACACGAGCCGCCCGAGGCGCGTGGCCTGGCGCGGGACCGGGTACGCCTGCTCGTGGGTCGTCGCTCGGACAACTCCGTACGCCATCAACGGTTCTCGGATCTGCCCACGTTGCTGAAACCCGGCGACGTGCTCGTGGTGAACACCTCGGCGACGCTGCCGGCCGCGGTCGGGGTCGCCGGCGGCGGCCGCACCGTGCACTTCTCCACCGAGCGCCCGGACGGGACCTGGCTGGTGGAGGTCCGCCGCAACACCGCGAAGGCGACCGAGCCGTACTCCGGTGGCGCAGCGGGCGAGCAGTATCACCTGCTCGGCGGCGCCACGCTCACCCTGCGCGAACCGTACTCGGCGGGCCGGCTCTGGGTCGCCGACGTCGACCGCGCGGTTCCGGCCTACCTCACCACAATCGGCGCCCCGATCCGGTACCCCTACGTGCGGCAGCGCTGGCCGCTTTCCTACTACCAGACGGTGTTCGGCACCACGCCGGGCAGCGCCGAGATGCCCAGCGCCGGCCGGCCGTTCACCGCCGCGCTGGTCGCCCGGCTGGTCAGCGCCGGCGTGCAGTTCGCGCCGGTGCTGCTGCACACCGGCGTCGCCTCACCGGAGGCACACGAGCGCCCCTATCCCGAACGGTTCGCGGTCTCCGCACACACCGCCCGGGTCGTCAACCAGGCCCGGGCGGCGGGTGGCCGGATCATCGCGGTCGGCACCACCGCCGTACGCGCGCTGGAAAGCGCGACCGGCCCGGACGGTGTGGTCCGCGCGGCGGGCGGCTGGACCGAGCTGATCGTGACGCCCGAGCTGGGGGTGCGGGCGATCACCGGTCTGCTCACCGGTTTCCACGAGCCTCGTGCGTCCCATTTGGACATGCTGGCCGCGGTCGCCGGCCGCCCGCTGCTCGACCGGTGCTACACCGAGGCCATCGAGCACGGCTACCTCTGGCACGAGTTCGGCGACGTGAACCTGCTGCTGCCGTAGTTTCGCTACCGTCGGACCCATGACCGAAGAGTGGGACGACGAAGAGCGGGACTGGGTGGCCTGGCACGACTGGTACGACGAACCGGGATCGGTCCTGAGTCGTCGCCTGGTCGTGGTGCAGCAACGGATCCGCGAGGCGCTGGACGCCGCGCCGCCCGGCCCGGTGCGCGTGCTGAGCATGTGCGCGGGGCAGGGCCGCGATCTGCTCGGTGTGCTGCCCGATCATCCCCGCGGCCCCGACGTCCGGGCGGTCCTGGTCGAACTCGACCCGCATAATGCCGACGCCGCAAGGGAAACCGCCCACGCCGGCGGCCTCGGCGGGATCACCGTGCACACCGCTGACGCCGGATCGACCACCCCTTACCGCGACGTGGTCCCCGCTCACCTGGCCCTCGTGTGCGGTGTCTTCGGCAACGTCACCGATGCCGCCATCCAGCACACGATCGCCGAGCTTCCCCGCCTCTGCGCTCGCGGTGCCACCGTCATCTGGACCCGGCACCGCCGAGATCCCGACCTCACCCCGACCATCCGGGCCTGGTTCGCGGACAACGGGTTCACCGAGCTGGCCTTCGACGGCGAAGAGGACTCGTGGATGGGCGTCGGCAGCCACCGGCTGACCGGGCCCGCCCGACCCTACCGGCCCGATGTGCGCCTGTTCGAGTTCGTGCGTTAGTTCGACTTAGTCGGGGACTTAGTCTATGCTGGGCGCATGGTCGAGGTCGGTGTCCACGAGGCGAAGACAACGCTTTCTGCCCTGCTCCGCAGGGTCGCGGCAGGCGAGGAAATCACCATAACGAGCAGCGGGCAACCCGTGGCCCTGTTGGTGCCCGTACAACGTGGGCACTCGAGAGTCCTCGGCCGGGACCGCGGGCTGTTCGAAGTGCCGGACGACTTCGACGCTCCGTTGCCGGACGACATCCTCGAGGCGTTCGGCGCATGAAGTTGCTTGTCGACACGCAGTCCTGGCTGTGGATGCAAGCGCAGCCGGAACGGCTGAACAAGCGAGCGCTCACGCTGGTGACCGATCCCACGACGGAGCTCCTCCTGTCAGCCGCGAGCTCTTGGGAAATCGCCATCAAGTACGGCCTCGGCAAGCTGCCGCTACCGACAACCCCGGCTGAATATGTTCCAGACCGCATGCGCAGCAGCGCCATGAGCGCGCTGCCGGTTACACACAGCCATGCTCTCCATGTCGCCCTGTTGCCACCGCATCATCGCGATCCGTTCGACCGGTTGCTGATCGCTCAGGCACAACTCGACAACTTGACGATCCTCACCGCTGACCGGGTGTTCGAGCAGTACGACGTGAAGGTCTGCTGGTCTGGCTAGTTCATCCGTCCGCTAGGGGTTGTGCGAGACGGTGACCGGGAACTGCTGGAGTTGGGCGACGACCTGGTCGGGCGAGCCCACCGGCGCCAGATCGACCGGCTCCTGCAGCTGGTAGACGTCGCCGGTCGGCGGGAAATGGTCCAGGGTGCCGCTGACCAGCGTCGCGGTCTTCGTGTTCGACAGCACCATGGGCCCGCCCCCGCCCGGCGGCTTCTCCACCGTGACCGTGAAGTCGAGTAACATCGTCTGCCGGTACACCGGCGAGTTCCCGATGATCTCCAGCAAACTCAGCGGTGTGGTGTCGATGTCGGCCTGGGAGATGGTCACCCGGCCGAGCGCCTCCGAGTCGGCACTCACCTCGTGACCGATCACCTTGAGCCGGACACCACCGAGCCCCTCCCGGATGTTCGCCTCGACCCGGACCCGGATGCCACCCTTGAAATCCAGCCGGACCACACCGAGAACGTCCACCCGTAACGGCGTGTCCGCGGCATGACAGCTACACGGAATCTCCAGCCCGACGGGCGGCAGATACCGGCTCCCCGGATAAGTCATGATCAACCTCACAAAGGGCCTGGGAGAACGGAACGCGCCGAACGTACCCAGCCCGCAACCGTCCCGATAAGGCCCAACAGAGCGACACCCGCCGTCCCCCACACGGCCCATCCGACGACGTTCCGTCAACCCGCGCCGAGGCAGATGAAGGGGCGCCGGAAGGGGTCGGCGGCGATGGCTTCGGCCAGGGCTACGGCGGGACGGGTGCCAGCGGCGAGTTGGGAGTGGTAGTCGACCATGGCGGAGGCGGCGGCGATGTCGCCGACGCGGCTGATGGCGGCGATGACGGTGCGGACGCCACCGGCCAGCAGGGCACCGGCGAAGCCGAGGGCCTCGTCGCCGGGGCGGATGTGGTTCATGGCGAGCTCGCAGGCGGCGAGCACGACCTGGCGGGGCGGCTGGCGCAGCCGGGACAGCTCGTGGGCGAACATCGGACCGTCGGCAAGCTCGAGGCGGGAGAACATGGCGTTGGTCGGCTCGTGGGCGCCGTGCGCGGCGAGGTGCGCAATGCCCGCACCGTCCAAACCGGACAGAACCGCACCGACGGTGGCGGCGGATTCGCTCAACCGCAGCGCAGACGGGTATACCGTCCGCAGTGGACCCTCCTCGGCGATGGCCTGGCCGAGGAGCGGTCCGCGGGCGAGCAGGACGCGGTCGGCGGATCGCGCGGCCCGTTCGGCGGCCAGCCAGGCGGTGGCGGACGGGGCGACCACCACCGGGCAGTGCGAGAGCGACGGCAGGCTGCCCCACGCCACCGCGTACAGCGCGCCGGTCGGCACGATGATCAGCTCCCGGCCGCCGGCGGCTGTCCATAGTGGACGTAGCAGCTGCGAGTCGAGCGCGGTGGCGCTGCGTTGCGCCGAGTCCGCGGCCAGATGCCGGGAGAGCGGCCGGATGAGCTGCGCGTCCAGCGCGTCCGCCGTCCGGCTGGCCGAGCGGGTGACCACCTCGGCCATCGGCCCGGGCAGGCTGTCCGGGGCCAGCGCGTTGAGGTCGGCGTGGAACCGCGCCGCCCACTCCGCCGCCCGGGCGAGAGATCCCGACCGCACCAGGCGGGCCCGGCCGGCGGCGACCACCACGGCCACCAGCTCGTCGCCGGACGCGGCGATGGTGACCAGCGCCCGGTCCCCCAACGCGTCGGCGACCTCGCCGAACGTGGCCACCGGCCGCGGCTGCCCCCACGGCGAGGAGTACCAGCCCTGGCGCAGGATCTCCCGCTCCAGCGTGGCCGCCTGCCGGGCCTGCCGCCGCGCCGGCCGCCCGGCCACGCGCTCCAGCTGCACCGCCCGGCGCAGCGACCGCAGCTCGTCCACCTTCCCGGCGAGCACCGGATCGTCGATCGCCGGCATCGGCTCGTACCGGTACACCTGCGCCCGGGTCCGCTCCAGCCACCCGAACAGCTGCCGGGCACTGGTCCGCCGCCGGGACAGCACCTGCCGCACGGCCAGCTCGCCGAGCTCCCGCCCGTGGATCGCCGTGCCACAGACCAGATCCAGCCCGCCCATCCGGTCCCGCGCCCGGCCCAGCTCCGCCAGACCCGCCCGCGCCTCGCCCAGGGCGACCCGCGACGAACCGCCGGCGAGCGCCAACTCCGCGCGGCACAAGCGAAGCAGCATCTGGTTGTCCACCGGGGAGGTCGCCCGCGGCCGCGGCACCGCCTCCAACAGCAGCGTGGCCGCCGCGACGTCGCCGCGCCGCAGCTCCATCCGGATCGCCAGCATCAACGCCAGCGCCGACTCGTCCTCCAGCAGCAGCGCCCGCAACCGGTCGGCCAGCTTCACCGCGTCCACCGGCAGCGCGCGCGGAATCCGCCCGCGTGCCAAGGCAACCGCCACGTCCGCGCGCAGCGCCGCGAGCGCCGCCACCGCCGCCCACCGGGTGTTGCCGCGCCGGGTGAACATCCGCTCCGCGGCCCGGGCCCGGCGCCGCGCCTGCGCCACGTCCCCGGCCAGCAACGCCGCCGCCGCCCGGGCGATCTCCGCCTCGGCGGCGTCCTTGCTGGCCCGCTGCCGGCGCAGCTGCGGCAGCGCCTCGTCCAGGTGCCGCGCCGCGTCCTCCACCAGACCGGCGGCCAGCAGCGCCCGGCCCAGATCCAGTTGCAGCACCGGCACCATGCCCGGCACCAGCTCCCGGTAGGCGCGCTCGGCCTCGGAGTAATGCCGCAGCGCGGTCGGCATGTCCCCGGTCATGTAGGCCACATAACCCAGGTTGTGCCGGGCCTTGATGCCGAGCGGGTGCAGGTCGTACTCGTCGGAGAGCTCGATGCAGCGGCGCACGTCGGCGGTCGCGGCACCGGTCTGGACCAAGTCGATGTGCGCCAGGCTCCGGTTCAGGTAGACCGTGGCCAGCAGGTTGGGATCCCCGCCGCCGCGCGAAAGCCCGGCCTCCAGGCGCTCCGCGGCGACATCGAGCACCTGCAGGCCGTCGTCGATCCGCCCGGCCCGGATGAGCAGGAAACCGCGGTCGGACAGGATCAACGCGTCCAGCTCGTCCCGGACCTCGCCCGGTGGCAGGGAAGCCAGCTCGTCGCCGGCGCTGTCCAACCGGGCCAGCCCGGCGTCCAGTGAGCCGGCCTCCGCCTCGGCGTAGCTGAGGTTCACCACGACCCGAATGCGCAGCGCCGCGACCTCGGCGTCGACCGGTGGCGGCACCTCGTCCAGCACCCGCAGCGCCGCGTGCAGCAGCGTGCGACCGCGGTCGATCCGGTACGCCCACACCGCTTCCCGGGCGCGTTGCAGCAGGGCTGTCGCCTGGCGCAGCGCCCGGTCCCTGCCCCGGTTGGGCGCGCCGCTCGACATGCCGCTCACGGTACGGGTCGGCGCCGGGTTGACGCGGTCAGGACGCGGCCGGTCCCCGCCACGGGTTCTTGGCCAGCTTGGTGTCGACGGCCTTCAGCGCGCCTTCCGCCCGCTGCTTGCGCTTGACCAGATCGAACGAGTCGGGCAGCGCCTGGAACTCGCGGGCCAGCAGCCCGGCCACCACCGGCGTGGCGAACGAGGTGCCGGCCCAGACGGCGAACCCGGTGGTCAGGTCGTCCTCGTCGGGCGCGGACCGGGTCTTCGTGCCGTCCGGCAGCTGCAGGTCCGGCTGCATGGCGCCCTGCCAGAGCGGAACGGTGCTCACCACCGCGTCGCCGGGCGCCCACCGGTGAATCCAGTCGCCGGCGTTGCTGAACGCCGCCACGGTCGCCCCGGAGGCGTTGAGCGCGCCGACCGCGACCAGCAACGGGTTTCCGCCGTTGGTGCCGCCGGCGTTCAGCGCGAGCGCCGCCGGCACGAACGGCCGGGTGGTGGCGTCGTTTCCGGCCGCGGCCACCACCACGACACCCAGGTCGGTCAGCCGCTGCACCGCCTCGGCCAAAAGCTGGCGGGTGGTGTGGTCGTCGCGCTCCGGGTAGAACCCGAGCGAGAGCGACACCACGTCGATCATCAGCTCCGGCTTCTTGTGGTCGATGGCGTGCTGCACGCGGGCGCGCAGCCACTCCAACCCGAGCAGCACCGAGACGTCGGTGCAGATCCCGTCGGTGTGCAGCACCCGCAGCGACAGCACCCGCACGTCCGGGCAGTTCTGCAAAACCAGCCCGCTGACGAACGTGCCGTGCCCGGAGTGCGAGTCGATCAGCCCGAGCAGCGGCTGGATGGCGTCGGGCTTCTCCTCGGGCGAGGCGAGCGAGGCGACCGCGTCACCGGACACGTCGGCCAGGGTGGTCTCCAGCTCCGACACCAGGGCCTGGAACTCGTCGGACACCTCCACCACCGGGTCGCCGCCGAGCGGGCCGACCGGCAGCCACGGGTGCGGCCCGATGCCGGTGTCCATCACCGCCACCACCGGACGCCGCCCGGCCGCCAGCTTGCCCGGATCCTTGGCCCGCGCCGGCTTCGGCAGGAACAGCCGCACCGGGTTGCGCTCCCCTGTGGACAGTGAGATCCGCTCGCCCTGACCGTCCGCGACGGACGGTCCCTGCCCGGCGGGGGCTCCCTCGATCTCCACCGATGCCGCCACGGTCAGGTGCTCCAGGCCCACGCCGTTCAGGTCGTCCACGCCGATCGTGCGGCGCAGCGCCACCAGCGCGGCCCACGGGTCCGGCGCGCGGTCGGTCACGGCGTCGTCCTTGAGCCGCATCAGCACCGGGATCGGGAAGTTCGGGTCGAACGTCCTGACCGCCTCGGCCCACCGCTCCGTGCGCGGCAGCACCACGGTGAGCTCCACCTGGAGCGGGTCGAGCACCTTGTTGTAGCGGGCGATGGTCTCGTTGTCGAGCGCCTGGCGCAGCGGCACCAGCAGGGTGTCCGCCCGGTACGCGGTGGGCTCCGGCCGGGCGCTGCCGGCCGAGCGCACCGCGGTGGACGGGTCGAGCAGCCGCGACCGGTGCCGGACGAGCACGCTCGCCGGGAAGTTGACCATTTCCGGCAGCCGGTCGCCGCCGTCCGTTTCGCGATCGCCGTTCGGACCGGTCTTGTCCATGCTCGCCTCACCCCGTGTGCGTCTGGTTTCCACCAGATAGTCGACGATTCGGTGTGCGGCGTAACGCTAGCGGACCTAGGAGCGAGGATTGGCGCGGCTACCCGCGCACGAACACGCCGCAGGCGAAGCGGGCGCCCGAGTCACCGGTGCCGAGCGTGGCGGCGTCCGGGCCGGGCACGCCGGCCGCGGAGTAGCGGGCCGGGATGTTGGCGAAGTTGTCCGGCCCCGCATGGATGATGATCGCGCTGCCGTCCGCGTCGAACAGCAGCGCGGAGTTGAGCCGGTCGGTCTCGGTGGCGGTGGTCGTGATTCCGTCCGCGGTCACCAGCAGCGAGGGCAGGTCGCCGGAGTGCGCGCCATGGGTGTGGCCGCCGCTGTCCAGGTGCGGCCCGGCGGAGGCGAACGGGACGACGGCGCCGGTGGGGTCGGTGGCCCGCGGGTCGCAGAGACCGATCGCGTGCACGTGGAAACCGTGGAATCCCGGGGCGACCCCGGACAGGCGCCCGGCGACGGCGAGCTTCCCGCGGTCGGCGAAGAAGCTGACGGTGCCGAGCGTGACACCGTTGGCGTCACGGACGACCGCGTGCGCGACGCGGGACGAGGAGTCGGTCTGCGCGGCGCTTTCGGTGGCGACCACGCTGAGCATGGTCACGCCGAGCGCGCCGAGCACGGCAAGAGAACGAGTTGTACGCATGAACCCGTGTTACCAAAGGGCACCATCGGGGTAAATGGCGCGAATCGCCGGGTTCACCCTAGTGGTGCTTGGCTTACGCCCCTTGGGTTCCCCTGATCGGGTGGTTACCGCGTGGCGGCGATGGTGGCGCTGCCGAGCACCCTGTCGTCCTGGTATAGCACGACCGCCTGGCCCGGGGCGACCCCGCGCAGGCCCTCGGGCAGCCGCACCACCAATTCACCGTCCACAACGGACGCTACAGCGTCGGCGGTGCCGCCGTGCGCGCGCACCTGCGCCACGCAGCGGACATCTCCGGTCAGGGCCGCGCCGGCCGGCCACACCGGCCGCCGGCCCACGATCTCCCGCACGGACAGCTGCTCGGCCGAACCCACCTTCACCGTGCCGGAAACCGGCTCCAGGGCGAGGACGTAGCGCGGCCGCCCGTCCGGCGCCGGCACGTCGAGGCCCAGCCCGTGCCGCTGCCCCACGGTGAACCCGTGCACCCCGGCGTGCACGCCGAGCACCGCGCCGGTGGTCTGGTCCACCAGCCGGCCCGGCCGCTCGCCGAGCTGCCGGGTCAGGAACGCCCGGGTGTCGCCGTCCGGGATGAAGCAGATGTCGTGGCTGTCAGGTTTCTCGGCGACGGCCAGGCCGCGCGCCGCGGCCTCGGCCCGCACCGCCCCCTTCACCGAAGCGCCGAGCGGGAACATGGCGTGCCGCAACTGGTCCGCGGTCAGCGAGGCCAGCACGTAGGACTGGTCCTTCTCCGCGTCCGCACTGCGCCGCAGCTCGGGCCAGCCGTCCACAAGCGACAGCCGGGCGTAGTGCCCGGTGCACACCGCGTCGAAGCCCAGCGCCAGCGCCTTGTCCAGCAGCGCCTCGAACTTGATCCGCTCGTTGCAGCGCAGGCACGGGTTGGGCGTGCGGCCGGCGGCGTACTCGGCGACGAAGTCCTCGATCACGTCCTCGGTGAACCGCTCGGCGAAATCCCAGACGTAGAACGGGATGCCGAGGATGTCCGCGACCCGCCGGGCGTCGTGCGCGTCCTCCACCGTGCAGCAGCCGCGCGCCCCGGTGCGCAGCGTCCCCGCCCGGGGGCCCGGGGGTGTCCCCCGATGTGACTGTGCGGAAAGCGCCAGGTGCACGCCGACCACGTCGTGCCCGGCGTCCACCGCCCGGGCCGCCGCCACCGCGGAGTCCACGCCCCCGCTCATCGCCGCCAGCACCCGCATGGTCAGATCTCCACCTGCGCCGCTGCCCGCCGCATGCCGGCCAGCCCCGCGCCCCGGGCCCGCGCCACCGCCGGGCCGATCACCTCGGCCACCGCGCGCACGTCCGCCCGGGTCGAGGTGTGCCCGAGGGAGAACCGCAGCGACCCGCGCGCGGCGGCCGGATCCATGCCCATGGCCAGCAGAACATGGCTGGGCTGCGCCACCCCGGCCGAGCACGCCGAACCGGTCGAGCACTCGATGCCGTTGGCGTCCAGCAGCATCAGCAGGCTGTCGCCCTCGCAGCCGGGGAAGGTCAGGTGCACGTTGCCGGGCAGCCGCGACGGCGCACCGTCCACATCGGACTGGCCGGGGTCGCCGTTGAGCACGGCGTCCGGCACCACGGCGAGCACCGCGTCGATCAGCTCGTCGCGCAGCGCCGCCAGGTCCCCGGCCTGCTCCGCGCGCCGCTCGACGGCCAGCCGCACCGCGGTGGCGAACGCCACGATCGCCGGCCCGTCCAGGGTTCCCGAGCGCAGGTCCCGCTCCTGCCCGCCGCCGTGCAGCACCGGCGCGCACGGCACGTCCCGGCCGAGCAGCAACACGCCCACCCCGTACGGCCCGCCCACCTTGTGCCCGGTGAGCGTGAGCGCGCTCGCCCCGGACGCGGCGAAGTCCACCGGGATCGCGCCCACCGCCTGCACCGCGTCGGTGTGGAACGGGATGCCGTGCCCGGCACAGGTGGTGGCCAGCTCGCGGACCGGGTTCACCGTGCCGACCTCGTTGTTGGCCCACATCACGCTGACCACCGCCACCGAGTCCGGGTCCTCGGCGATCGCGGCACGCAGCGTGTCCTGGTGCACCCGGCCGAACGCGTCCACTTCGAGCAGGGTCAGTTCGGCGCCCTCGTGCTCGGCCAGCGACTGCGCGGCGTCCAGCACCGCGTGGTGCTCCACCGCGGAGACCAGTACCCGCCGGTGCTTCGGGTCGGCCGTGCGCCGCGCCCGGTAGATGCCCTGCACCGCGAGGTTGTCGCTCTCCGTCCCGCCGCCGGTGAAGATCACCTCGGACGGCCGGGCGCCCAGCGCGGCGGCGATCTCCTCGCGCGCCTCCTCCACCACCCGGCGCGCCCGCCGGCCGGAGGCGTGCAGCGACGAGGCGTTCCGCAGCAACGGAAGCGCCCGGGTCATGGCCGCGATGGCCTCGGGCACCATCGGTGTGGTGGCGGCGTGGTCGAGATAAGTCATCAGTCGACCAGGGTAGTCCGCCCTAGAGAAATTCAGTCACCTACCTGGGGCGCACGGGCCAGCCGGCCCGGCCGGAAGAGCACCGCGCCGGCCAGCGCCAGGCCCGCCATCAGCAGGTCCAGCACGATGACGGCGGCGGTGGGGTGCGTGGCGGAGGCCAGTGTGGTGAGCAACACTCCGCCGAACCCGACGGTCAGCGCCGAGCCGACCATGTCCGAGACCTGGACCGCCGCCGAGGCGAACCCCTTGTCGCCCTCCGCCGCGTACTTCAGCGTCAGCACGCTGATCGACGGGAACCCGATGCCCATGCCCAGACCCGCGACGAGCCAGAGCGGCCCGGCGAGCCAGGCCGGACCCCAGCTCGGCGCGACCAACGTCATCGCCGCCAGCACCGCGGCCAGGATGAGGAAGCTGGTCCGGATCAGCGTGGTCCGCGCGATGCCGGGATGCCGGCCCTGCCACTGGGATCCGGCCACCCAGCCGATCGAGGCGATGGTCAGCGGCAGCCCGGCCAGCGCCACCGGCAGGTGGTGCACGGCCACCAGGGTCAGCGGCACGAACGCCTCGACCCCGAACATCGCCCCGGCCAGCAGCCCGCGCGACAGGATGACCACCGGCAGCCCGGGCCGGGCGGTCAGCGTGCCGCGCGGGAGCATCACCCGCAGCGCCGGAATCAGCGCGGCCAGCCCGGCAACGCCCAGCACGGCGGTGGCGACGGACGGGTGCTGCGCCGCCCAGGTCAGCGCCGGGACGCCGAACCCGGTGGCGACGGCCGCGAGCGCGAGGCCGCGGCGGCGCGGCGCGGCCCGCTCGGCATCCGGCAGCCGGCGGACCGTGCGCAGCAGCAGGAGCAGCGCCAGCACGGCGAACGGGGTCAGGCCCAGGAACACCCAGCGCCAGCCGACCTGTTCGGTGACCAGGCCCGCGGCGGTCGGCCCGACCAGCGCCGGCACCAGCCAGGACGTCGCGACCAACCCGAACACGCGCGGCCGGACGTCTTCCGGATACACCAGCGCCACCAGCACGTAGACCGCCACCACCCCGGTGCCTGAGCCGAGCCCCTGCAGCACCCGCCCGGCCAGCAGCGCCGGCATCCCGGACGCCGTGCCCGCGACGAGCAACCCGGCCAGGAACAGGCTCGGTCCGGTGAGCAGCGCCGGCGCCGGGCCGAACCGGTCGCTGACCCGCCCGCACAGCACCGTCGCCGTCACGCTGGCCGCCTGGAACGCGGTGAACGGCCACGAGTACAGCGCGTTGCCGTCCAGCTCCGTGAGCATCCGCGGCATCGCCGTGCTGACCCCGAGGTTCTCGAACGCGAGGGCCGTAATGATCACCACGATGCCCACCGTGGCCGCCCGGCGATCCCGCCCCCAGAGCGACGTTCTCGGCTCGGCGTCGGTGGCGGTCACCAGGTAATCCTGCAACCTCCACCCCGATGGAGGTCCAGTGCATTACCGCCCATGTTGGCACCTCACGACGCCATGTTGGCCGCTGGCGTCGCCGTATTGGCCGCTGGCGTCGCCGTACTGGCGTGTGGCGCGTTCGCGCGCCTCGCCAGTCCCACCGACCCCTCGGAGCCACACCCTTCGCGGGATCGTGAGGCGCCAAGTCACCGACGTGAGGTGCCAACACGTCGACGTGAGGCGCAAACATGCCGCTAAGCGGAGTGGCTGTGCACCCGGTGCTCGGCGAGCGGCCGAGCCAGCCGCATCCGCCGCTGGGATGGCACGTGGACCCGGCCGAGCGCGGACAGGATCGCCGCCTCGGACAGTGCCGCGAGCTCGCGCCGGCTACCTGCCCGGCCGGGCTCGATGGCGGGCAGCACATGCACCTCCAGCACCAGCCCGTCCAGCCGGGCCACCCGGCGTATCGAATCGATCAGCGTCTCGTCGCCGATGAACGCGGGCGCCGTGGTCTCCCGGCCGTCCGCCATCCGGAACCGCAGCGCGACCGGGACCACCGGGACCTCGCCGTCGATCGCCGCCTGGAACGGCGCCGCGCGGAACCGCCCGGAGGCCAGTCCGCACCAGCTCGTGCCCTCCGGCGTCACGTTCACCATCGACCCGGCCCGCAGCACCGACGCAAGCTCCGCGGTCGCCGCCGGCAGCGTGCGCAGCCGCTCCCGGTCGATGTACACCGTGCCGGCCGCGGTCGCCAGCCACCCGATCACCGGCCAGCCCCGGACCTCGCTCTTGGCCTGCGCCCGCATCGGCCGCACCGCGTTCACCGCGACGATGTCCAGCCAGGAGATGTGGTTGTTCACCACCAGCGCGCCCTGCCCCGCGAAGGAGCCGAACACCTCCAGCCGCACGCCGAACGCCCGCAGCACCGCCCGGAAGAACCAGCGCACCAGCCGTTCCCGCCCGCGCCGCCCGGCCACCGGCATCACCGCGGCCGCCCCGAGCGCGGCGAACACCACCCCGCCGGCACGGACCAGCCGCCGCGACGCCCGTAGCTTCCCGACCGTCGGCTCGTCCCCCGGGAGGCAATCCGGGCCACACGGCGATGTGGGCATCCACGCGTGCTGTGTCTGACTGCGCTCGCTCGTTCCTCGCTCGCGCGGTTCGCGGCCTCTGGACCCGACGGCTTCCCTCCCTGCGCTGCTCGGTCGCTCGCCGGCGCTCACGCCAGTCCCCCCAGGAAGAACCGCAGGTAACGCTCATCGACGCGCTGCAGGTCGAGCAGCACGAACAGGTCCGCGACGCCGAAGTCGGCGTCCAGCGCGGGCGGCCCGCACACCCAGGCGCCGAGCCGCAGGTATCCCTTCAGCAGCGGCGGCAGCAGGGGGCGCGCCGGTGCCGCCACCTCGCCGGGCCGCCACGGATGCAGCGGCCGGACCCGGTACTCCGGCGGCGCGTAGTGCTTGTCCCGCACCAGGTTCCACACTCCGCTGGCGAGCGAGCCGCCGTCGGCCAGCGGCACGGACGCGCACCCGGCCAGCCACCGGTTCCCGGACAGGTACATGTACCGGCCGATCCCGGCCCACACCAGGCTCACCACGGCGCCGTTGCGGTGGTCCGGGTGCACGCAGGAGCGCCCGGTCTCCACCAGCGCGTCGCCGATCGGGCCGATCGCGGCCAGGTCGAACTCGGTCTCCGAGTACAGCCCGCCGGCCTCGGCGGCGCGGCCCGGCGGCAGCACCCGGTAGGTGCCGACGATCTCCCCGGTGGGGTCGTGGCGCACCACGAGGTGGTCGCAGTAGTCGTCGAAGTGGTCGATGTCCAGCCCGGGGACCGGACTGTGCAGGGTGGCACCCATCTCCCCGGCGAACACGCGGTGCCGCAGCCGTTGGGCTGCCTCGATCTCATCGCCGTGCCGGGCGACGAGAAAGGAGTAGCGCGGGGCGTCTGTTCCCGATTCCGCCGTGGTGATCAGGAGTTCGGACGTCGTCATGAGGTTGGTCTACTTGGCACGGACCTACCGGCGCGAGCCTGAATCGATGACGTTCGAGTGCAGCGTTGGTGAACGTTTCTCCCCGGCAAACCCCTCAACCCCTCGTTACCCCTTGCGCTTCGCGACCTCCTCGGCGAGCTGTGGCGCGACCTTGAACAGGTCACCGACCACGCCGAAGTCGGCGATCTCGAAGATCGGCGCCTCCGGGTCCTTGTTCACCGCGACGATCGTTTTCGAGGTCTGCATCCCGGCCCGGTGCTGGATCGCCCCGGAGATGCCCAACGCGATATAGAGCTGCGGGGACACCGTCTTGCCGGTCTGCCCGACCTGGAACTGAGCGGGATAGTACCCGGAGTCGACCGCCGCCCGGGACGCACCGACGGCCGCGCCCAGCGTGTCGGCGAGCCGCTCGACCACCTCGAAGCTCTCCGCGCTGCCCACCCCGCGCCCGCCGGAGACCACCACCGACGCCTCGGTCAGCTCCGGCCGGTCCCCGCCCACGATCGGCTCCACCCCGGTGATCCGGGCCGCCTTGGCCGGGTCCACGGCCGGCACCGCGACGGCCTCCTCGACCGCCGCGCCCTGCGCCGGCTCCGCCTCCAGGCCGCCCGGGCGCACCGACACGATCGGGATTCCCTTGGTGGACTTGGACTTCACCACGAACGCGCCGCCGAAGATGGACTGCACGGCGGCCAGGTCCGCGCCGGCGCCCTCCAGCCCGACCGCGTCGACCAGCAGTCCGGAGCCGGTGCGCGCGGCGAGCCGGGCGGAGATCTCCTTGCCGTCGGCGGTGGCCGCGACCAGCACCGCGGCCGGGGACGCCTGCCCGACCAGCGCGGCGAGGACGTCGACCTTCGGCGTGACCAGGTAGCTCACCGCGTCGTCGGACTCCGCCACATACACCTTGGCCGCACCGTAGGCGGCCAGCGCCTCGCGCAGCTTCGCCGCCGTGCCGGGCGCGCCGACCACCACCGCGGCCGGCTCGCCGAGCGCCCGGGCCGCGGTCAGCAGCTCGTAGGTGACCTTCTTGACCTCGCCGTCCGCGTGCTCGACGAGGACCAGGACCTCGGACATGTCTCTCCTCGAGTTCAGATGAGCTTCTGGGACACCAGGTACGCGGCGATCCGCGCGCCGCCGTCACCCTCGTCGGCGACCTTCTGGCCGGCCGTGCGGGGCGGCTTGGGCGACGCCTCGACCACCGCCGACCACGCGTTGGCGAGGCCGACCTCGCTCGCGTCGATGCCGAGGTCGGCCGCGGTCAGCGTGTCCACCGGCTTCTTCTTGGCCGCCATGATCCCCTTGAACGACGGGTAGCGCGGCTCGTTGATCTTCTCGCCGACGCTGATCACCGCGGGCAGGCTGGCCTCCAGGTGCGTGATCCCGTCATCGGTCTCGCGGTCCACCTTGATCGTGGTGCCGTCCAGCTCGACCTTGCGCGCGTGTGTGAGCTGCGGGTAGCCGAGCAACTCGGCCAGGATCGCCGGCACCGCCCCGCCGCCGCCGTCGCTCGCCTCGTTGCCGGCGATCACCAGCTCGGCGCCCTCCACCCGGCCGATCGCGGCGGCCAGCACCTTCGCCGTCTGGATCACGTCCGCGCCGTGCAGCGCGGGATCCGAGACGTGCACCGCCTTGTCCGCCCCCATCGACAGCGCCTTGCGGATGGCCTCACCCGCGCGCTCCGGCCCGACGCTCACCACGGTGACCTCGCCGCCGTGCGCCTCCTTGAGCAGCAGGGCCTCCTCCACGGCGCGCTCGTTGATCTCGTCGAGCACGGCGTCGGCCGAGTCGCGGTCGAGCGTGAAGTCGCCGTCGGTCAGCTTCCGCTCCGAGTAGGTGTCCGGCACCTGCTTGACCAGGACCACGATGTTTGGCATGGGTCTGCTTCGACCTCCCCGCTTCACCAGCGTGCGCATGTTACTTGCCAGTAGCATAAGGGCGAACGCGAGCACGCCGCCGAGCTTCGTGACCGTACTCACCCGATGTAGTGGACAGGTTAGTCCCGCCACCGGAGATCAACTCGACAATGCCTGAGCGAAGCCCGCCACCATCCCGGCCTCCCGTCACACGATTGCACCCAACAGGCGCGGGGAGGTAGCTGGATGGACGAGCGGCGGCGGGAGTTACGAGCCTCGGACACCGATCGGCAGGCCGCCGCCGAGCAGCTCCGGGCGGCCCACGACGAAGGCCGCCTCGACATCCAGGAGTACGACGCCCGCCTGCACCGCGCCTACCAGGCGGTGACCTACGGCGACCTGGCCGACCTCTTCACCGATCTCCCGGCCCCGCGCGCGCTCCGGCCCGCCACACCCTCGCCGCCCGCACCGGCACCCGCCACGCCCGAGCCGGACAACCCGATCCTGAGCTACTACGCCGGCCTCCCGGCTCCGCTCAAGGTCCTCTGGACGATCTGGCTGGCCGTCGTCTGCGTCAATGTCACCGTCTGGCTTCTGGTCAGCGTCACAGACTCCCACGTAGAAGAGTTCTGGCCAATGTGGCTCGCCATCCCCGGCGCGGCCCTCTTCGGCCTCTCCCTCGGCGCCACCGCCAGCCGCAAAAGCCGCACCACCCAGCGGTAACCTGATCGATTTCAGGCGAAAAGGAACTTCGCCGGCCAGACTCCATTGTTGACAGCTTCAGGGCAATTTGTCCTGCTGTGAACCACTGGCGTCACCGTGTCGTCCCACCGGCGTTTTAGCTCACGCGTGCCGGGTGCGGCTTCGTCCGGAAGAGGGATGGATCTGGTGACTGCCAACGACTCCTATGTACATAACCCGCCCAACCCCGGAGCCTTGAGGCTGCGGTCGATTCATCAACAGCTGACCGTGGGCGTGCAACCAGAGGCGGGTCTTGAGACGATGAACCGACTGGCCGCGATCGGCGATGAGCTGTATTCAGGTCTCGCCGACTTGAAGGACCTGGTAGGCCAATTGGAGCACATCTGGCAGGCGCCATCGGCACGGAAGGGCGGGCAAGCGATCGAGCGGGTTCGCAATTACGTCCAAGGATTGGCGGAGCACGCCCACGGGCTCAGCACGGTGTTCAGCAGGTATCTCGAGCAGGTCGGTACCGCGCGTTCCCACGTGCCGCCATTGCTGCCGACCGATGATCTGGTGGAAAGCGGAGCCGGTCCACTGGTGCTCGGGCCCATGGCGGTACCTCTTGCGGTGGAGCTGCAGTTCCGGACGCAGGAAGGCCGCGACGTCATGCAGCAGCTCACCGACGCCGCTCGGGCCGCCGACGCGGACTCACCCCCGTTTGAACCATTCCAGCAGCAACCGGCCGACCCGAAACCTCAGCCTCCCGCGCCTCGGCCCATCCCCAGCGGTCCGGGTGGGCCAGTTCCTCCCGGCGCTCCGGGGCCGATCGTGCCGGGGCCGGACACCGGGACGGATCCACCGCGCCCCGCTCCGCTGACCGACCGGCCGGCACCACCCGGCCCAAGGCGGACCCTGACCACAGGGCCGGTACAGGTCACCTCCCAAGCGAATGCCACCTCTGTCGCGAACTCCTCGCCCGGTGTCGACGTGCCTTTTGACGCTCCCCATGGCAAATCGGCCGCCCCGGGCACGGGCGCGGCGACGCCCCTCCCCGGGGCGCCGGGTGGGCGGACAACCGGAGCGCCGCTTGGCCGGACCGGCAGCGGCAACCCCGGCGGTGGCCGTGGTTTGCCGGCATCCGGCAACGGCGGCGTGCTTGACCGGGAAACTCTCGGCCGGCGCGGCGCGGGCGGTCTCGGACCCGGTGCGGCGGAGTCACCGATCGCGGGCGGCGGCCGGCGATCGGGTGACGAGGACGCCGAGCACCAGCGCCCGGCGTTCCTCGAGTCCGGCGAGGACTCCGAAGACCTGTTCGGCACCGACCAGATGACCTCCCCACCGGTCATCGGCGTGGATTAGTGGAGATAATGCGATGGCCGACCAAGACGCCCTAGGCTCGTTCGGAATCGTTGGGACCAGAGCAAGCGGCGTCACCGATTTCGTGCAGGACACCCGGGAAGTCGCGCGAAACGCCGGTTCCGTAGTGGAGGCATGGCTTGAGTCGGTGGCCATGGACCCCACGTCCATCCAGGCGTGGCTCAACCGGTTCGCCCAGAAGATCAACGATATCACTGAGCACCGAATCAATCTGATTGAAGAAGCCGGGAGAGCCGCCGACGTCCCCCTTGGCGAGTTTCCACCATCGTTGCAGATCAGGAAAAAGATGGCCGATCGCATGGGGCCTTCGGACGGAGGCCTCGCCGGGGTACTGGGCGATATCATAGGGCCACTGGAGGATATTCACGAAGCGTTCCGGCAGGCGCTGGCGGCCCACCTGCACACCGACCTCGACAGCGCAAAAGAATTCGACGGCAGTGGCCCCCAATGATCGCGCTCAAGCTCATCGCCACGTCCATGGCCCTCACCACGGCCCTGTTTCTCCCGATGGCGTGCACCTCCCTCGTGGCAGGGTCGCCGGTACCCCGGGCGGAAATTGGAAGCGCACCCCAGCGAAGCTCCACCATGTCGGCTCCCAGCACCCAGCGGTCCCTCGACGACCTGGCCATGTGTGACCTGCTCACCTTGGCCGACCTGCCCATACGCCCCGACCGAGGCGGGCACACGACGCATGAACCCAGAGACAAGGGCGATGCCTGCGTCGTGACCGTACAAATGAGTGACGCGTTCAGTATCCTAACCGTCAAGGTGAGTCGCAACGCTCTCAAGTTCTCCGATTACACCCCGCCAAGCGTGTCGCCCAACGGCAAGTTTATTCAGATCGGCGGGCGCAGGGCATGGTCGGGCAACCCGGTGACCACGGGCTCGGACAAGTACTGTTTCACCGCCTTCGGAGCGGCCGACGGCTACATTTCGCTGACCATCCTCGACGAGACCAAGCGTGGTGTCGCCCCCTGTGACACCGACGTGGGATTAGCGGAAAAGGTAGTGTCTCGCACACCTGAGCCATACGAGTAGTCGTGACTGTCTCCTTGACGATGTCAACTCTGGTGTTCGAGGTGCTGTGGGAGGCGCTTCGACTGCCGTTGATGCCGGTGTTTCTGGCCGTGGACCAGCATGGAGTGGACGAGGAGGAGCGACGGCGGTACGTGGCGGAGGCCGAGGCCGAAATGGCGCGGTCGCGGTTGGGGACGCTGCGCGAGGTCGAACCGGAGCTGGCGGATCTGCTGGAGATACTGGGCCGGCACGGTCGCGGTCTGGGCTGGCGGGAAATGTCGGGGCAGCGGCGCCGGGCTTATGTGGCGGCGCGCGGGCCGGTGGCGGCCGGCGCGCTCATCGACGGCGAGCAGGTGTCGCTCTCGAGCCTGCATTCCGATCATATGACGACCTGGTTTCTCAACCTTCTGCCGGAGGCGCGGTCCGGAGTCGGCAGCGCCTACTCCATTCCCACGGACGTGTACCAGCGCGGCGTGCAGCTCGCCGTGGACGGGAAGGGCAGTGTGGCGCAGCGAAGTTGGTTGCGCTCGGCCGGTGTTCGGGGCGACCAGGCCAACCAACTGGAGGTGTTGACCCGAACCACGCTCACCACGGCCGCCATCTCGGTGCACCGCGGCAAGTACGGAGAGGCGAAGCTGATCGGCTCGCTGGCCTACACCGACACCACCCAGGGCCGGTATCTGCTGCTGCAACGCCCGGACAACGCGGGGAACAGCTACACGACGATCATCCCGGCGGACACCAGGGTGATCCGCCACCACATCACCGGACTCATGGAGCCTTCGGGCCCGTACTGAGCATGCCGTTTCCGGACTGCGGGCCGGGGATCCGGAGCAGCGGGTCGGGGATGTTGAGGAGCTCGACGGCGCGGCAGCCGGCTTCGTAGCCGAGGGTTCGGTAGGCCTCGAACTGCTCGTCGCTGAACACCTGCTTCGTCGTGGAGTGGTTGGGGAAGCGGCTGTCGCGGGCCCGGAACGCGTGCAGGTCCCAGCTGGACGCGCCGGTCAGCACCGCCCGGGCGTAGACGAGCTTGGCGTCCTCCTGGTCCTTGGAATACCGCACCCGCCCGGCCACCGCGATGTCCGCGCCGAGGCCGGTCTCGTCGGGCAGCACGGGAGCGGGGTCCACCTCGATGTCGGCGCCCAGTTCGGTGCGCGCCAGGGCAATGGCCCGCCCGAGGTCGAGGCCGGCGCCGGTGCGGTCGGCGCTGGCGTCGAAGCAGAGCACGTGCGTGCAGCGCCGGCGCAGCAGCTCCACCAGCCCGAGGTTCTCCCAGTGCCCACCGTCGGTGAGGTAGATGAAGCGGTGCGTGGACCGCGTGCCGCCCAGCGCCTCCCGGAGCACGTACAGCGCGCCCGGCTCGTGCCAGCCGGTGCGGATCGAGGTCATCACCCGGGCCAGCCAGCCGGGCAGCCGGGACAGCGCCGCGTCGGTCCGGCCGGAACCGCGGTGCAGCGGGTTCTTGATCCACACACCGAGCCGGACGTTGGTGAGCGCCATCAGGAAGCGCAGCGGCGGGTAGGTGAACCGGCCCATCAACGGGGAGAGCGCGGCGCCGGACACCGCCATGATCGACGGCAGGGTGAGCTGCGTGCCGGCCAGGCCCGCGCGCTCCTCGTAGTCCGCGGTGCCGCGGTAGCCGAACGGCACGCCGCCGGACCGGTCGTGCTCGAACGTGAACGAGGCCGCGAACCGGCCGACCGGGACCTCGTGCATGGTCAGGTTCACCGCGCAGCAGACGATCAGCTTCGGCAGCCGCCGGCCGTTGCCCTCGAGCTTCGCGCCGACCTCGGAGAAGTACAGTGGCTCGGCGTACCCGATGGGCTCGGCGATGACCTGCTCGCCGCCGCCCGGGCCCGGCCGCCGCGTCCGCCGCAGGGCGAACGCGCTGTTGAGCCGTTCCCGGTAGAACAGGTGCATCGAGTAGCGCCGGTTGTGCACCCACACCGCCATGATCAGCACGACCAGCAGCGCGGCCGCCGGCCCGATCAGGTCGGCCGGGGAGCGCAGGCCGTACCGGATGGCGTGGTCGAGCGCGGAGAGCAGCGGCACCAGCAGCAGCCCCGCGCCGGCGAGCGACGACAGCACCAGCATCAGCCGGCGGGCGCGGAACCGCTGGCTGAGCGCCAGGGCGGTTGCGGCCACGCACAGCAGCACCAGCAGCCAGACCGTCGCGGCGGCCAGCCGCCCGGCCGCCGTGTCGAACGCCATCACCGGATCGGCGAAGAGCCAGGTCAGCAGGGACGTGGACACCGAACCGTAGAGCCCGGCCAGCACCGGCAGGGCCAGCAGGACACCCACCGCCGCGGCGGCCGTCACCAGGTTCGCCGCGATCCCCTCCGAGCGGGTGTTGCCGTAGTCCCCCGGGCGACCGTCATGGAACCGGCGGAACGCCACCAGGACCAGCGCCACCGCCACCGCACCCACGGCCACCAGGAGCAACCCCGCCACCGGCCGGGGTGCGGCGTGCAGCGGCCAGCCGACCAGCCGCCCGGCGATGAACGCGCAGAGCAGGAACGGCAGGTAGTTCAGCACGACGCCGTAGATCAGGCTCAGCCCGAGCCAGACCTTCCCGGTGCGGGCCGGTGCCAGGTAGTCGGTGTGCTGGCGCAGGTAGCGCTCCTCCGGCGAGCCCCGGCTCCACAGCGGGGTGCCGTTGTCGTGCGCCGGGTCGGAGTGCGCGCCGCTGATGGTCAGCGCGCTGGCCACGTAGTTCCCGCCGGACACCGCGGCCAGGTAGGCGGCCCGGTCGAGCACGCCCTTGGCCTGCACCGCCTGCAGGGCACCGAGGTTGAACGCCGCGGACCGGATCCCGCCGCCGGAGAGCGCTATCCCGATCCGGATGCCGGCCGGCGGCGCCTCGACGTACTCGGCCGCCTCGCTGGGCAGCGGCCGGTTGGTCCGGGGTGGCAGCGCCATCATCAACTCCGCTGGAGCGCTTCGGCGTAACCGAGCGAGACGCGGTAGTCCTCGTCCGCCGGGTCGCAGCCGTGCGGGTAGGTGGCCAGGGCCCGGCCCTTGCGCAGGCCCGGAAGTGACCGCTCGTGCAGGAACCGGGTGAACAGCGGGTGGAAGCACAAATGGTCGACATCCTCCTCGGCGGTGAGCACCGAGTCGAACGTGTACTGGAAATGCGCCTTGTTGTAGCGCGCGGTCTGGTCGAACCGGACACCGACCACACCGAGGGTGAACAGCATTGACAGGAAATCGTCGAAATCCACTCCGGTGAGCTTCCGGATTCCCTTTCGGTTGAACATCTTGCGGAGCTCGTTGGCGGGAAAGCAGATCGGCAGTGCGTCGGACAACCGGTTCAGCGCGTCGCTGGCGAACGGGAACGAGGCGCGGTGCGCGGCGAAGACCCCCTTGACGATCAGCCGCTCGGCCGCCCGGGTGCCGATCAGCACCGCGGCCGGGGAGACCGCCCACGGCAGGGAGTCCCGGACCCGGGCGGTGAACACGCTGTTCAGGATCTCGATCAGATGCCGGGGCAGCAGCTGGGTGTGCCGCAGCACGTAGGCCAGCGGATCCTCGGGCCGGCCGAGTCCATTCCGGACGGTCTCGGGTAGGGCCGCGCGCAGCAGCGCGACGGCCGGGTCGGGCTCGTCGAACCGGTCGGCCGCGCGCCGCAGCGCGTCCACCCGGTCCGGGTGGTGCATCTGCAGGAACAGCTGCAGCCGGGTACCGGCCAGGCGAAGCAACTCCTTGGCGGTCCAGTAGATCGTGAGGTAGCTGAGCCTGAAGTCCTTCTCCGGCGCGGCGGAGATCTCGTGGATCTGGTCGAACAGCTCCGACGGCAGGCAGATCTGCAACCCGTACGGGCGGCAGTCCTGGTGGTCCGCGATCACCCGCCCGACCGCGGCGAACATCCCGGCGAGCACGTGGTGCAGCTCGCCGAGCTGCTCGTGCAGGTCCTCCAGGTTGTCCATGACGATCACCAGCGGCTCACCCCGCCCGCGCAGCACGTTCGCCATCGCCTGCCGCACCCGGCCGATCGTGTTCCCGCCGTGCGCCTGCCCCTCGAGCACCTCGCGCAGGCCGACCACGCCGGGGTCGGCGATCCGCCGTTGCAGCTCGGACAGGAACCGTTCCGCCATCCCGGTCGCGTCCTCCGGCCCGGCTCCGGGCGGGCCGAGGTAGTCCCACAGCACCTGCAGATCGTTCGGCGAGTCGCCCGCCGAGGCGTGCCGCCCCGCGTGGTACACCGCCACCTGCTCGAACAGCGCCAGCCAGATCTCCGCGGCCTGCTCCACGAACAGCGGCCCGCGCCCGTTGCGGTACCGGCGGAGCACCGCGGCCATCTCGTGGTAGACCGTCGCGGTCCGCAGCACCTCCGACGGCGGCCCGCCCCGCAAGGTCGAGCTCAACAGAAACGCGGTCTTCCCGGCTCCCTTCCGCCCGACGATGTAGGTCGGCCGCGCCGGTCCCATCGCCCTGGCATAGATCAGGTTGCTCCGGTCGAACAGCCGATCGGCATCATGAACGCCGGCATTCACCACGGTTTCGGTGTCCGGCGGGCCAAAGGGACGCTGCGTGGTCAGTATTCGATCTAGCTCGCGCACTACCTCTCCCTCGACGAGGGGCTCTGTATCAAGACAGAGAGTGCGAGCATTCCACAGATACAAGATCAGGGCACCGGAATTCGCCGATTCACTCTTTTGACGTAACTGGGCAAATCCACAATGGACACGGCTTGATCGGAATTTGCGCTCCGAGCTCGCAACGTGCACTCACGCCTCCCGCCGACCCCGTGCGAGTGAACACCCTTCGCGATCGGCTACCGTGCGGTAACCACCGCACCCCACAGGAGGCCCGCCGCGTGCCACCGGAAGCCGCTGGTCAAACCGGTCAGCTCCCGCTGACCGGGGAGCGGACCGTGCCCGGGATCGTCGAGGAAAATTACTGGTTCCGGCGGCATGAGGCGGCGTACCGGGCGCTGGTGCCGTACTGCGCGGGCGCGGTGGTGCTGGAGGCCGGATGCGGCGAAGGCTACGGGGCGGACCTGCTGGCCGGGGCGGCGCGGCTGGTGTGCGGGCTGGATTACGACGCGTTGACCGCAACGCACGTGGGGAAGGCGTATCCGCGGGTGCGGGCGGTGCGGGGCAACCTGGCGGCGCTGCCGGTGCGGTCGTCCGGTGTGGACGTGGTGGCGAACCTGCAGGTGGTCGAGCATCTGTGGGATCAGGAGGGGTTCCTGCGGGAGTGCCGGCGGGTGCTGCGGCCGGGAGGGCGGCTGCTGGTGACCACGCCGAACCGGATCACGTTCTCGCCGGGGCGGGAGACGCCGCTGAACCCGTTTCACACCAGGGAGTTGTCGGCGGCCGAGCTGGATGAGCTGCTGCGTGGGGCGGGGTTCGAGGTGGAGCTGCTGGCGGGCCTGCACCACGGACCGCGAATCCGCCCGTCGATCATCGACGCGCAGGTCGAGGTGGTGCTCCGCGGAGGGGCGTGGCCCCCTGAGCTCCTCGCCGAGGTCAGCGCGGTGGCCACGGACGACTTCGTGATCACGACCGTGGATCTCGACGCCAGCCTGGATCTGGTCGCGGTGGCGCGCCGATGAACCAGCCGGTCGGGACGTTCTGCCTGGTGTTGCACAGCCATCTGCCGTGGTTGCCGCATCACGGGTCCTGGCCGGTGGGTGAGGAGTGGCTGTACCAGGCGTGGGCGCATTCGTACCTGCCGGTGGTGGAGCTGCTGCAGCGGTTCGCCGACGACGGCCACCGGGATGTGCTGACCCTGGGGGTGACGCCGGTTCTGGCCGCACAGCTGGATGATCCCTATGCGCTGCGGGCGTTCCATGACTGGTTGGGGTTGTGGCGGCTGCGCACGGAGTACGCGGCGGGGCGGTGGCGGGGCGGCGACCCGCTGCTGAGTGAGCTGGCCGCGGCCGAGTACCGGGCGGCGGCGCGGGCGCTGGCGGAGTTCGAGTCGCGGTGGCGGCACGGGTTCTCGCCGGTGCTGCGGTCGCTTGTGGACTCCCGCGTGATCGAGCTGCTCGGCGGGCCGGCCACGCACCCGTTCCAACCGCTGCTGCGCCAGCCGGTTCGGGAGTTCGCGCTGCGGACCGGGTTGGCGGACACCGAGTTGCGCGTCGGGTACCGGCCGGAGGGTATCTGGGCGCCGGAGTGTGGCTTCGCGCCGGGGATGGAGCGGGACTACGCGGCGGCCGGGGTGCGGCGGTTCCTGGTGGACGGTCCGGCGCTGCGCGGCGACACGCACGCGGCGCGGCCGGTCGGCGGGTCGGACGTGGTGTGCTTCGGCCGGGACCTCGAGGTGACGTACCGGGTGTGGTCACCGAAGGCCGGCTACCCGGGAAACGCGGCGTACCGGGACTTCCACACCTACGACCACCCGTCGGGCCTCAAGCCCGCCCGGGTCACCGGCAAGCACGTGCCGCCGGAGCACAAGAAACCCTACGACCCGGGCCTCGCCGCGGCCGCGGTTCGCCGGCACGCCAAGGACTTCGTCGACGTCGTGGTGGCCCGGGTGCGCGATCTCCAGGAACGGCACGGAAAGCCGGGGCTGGTCGTGGCGGCCTACGACACGGAGCTTTTCGGCCACTGGTGGTATGAGGGACCGGCCTGGCTGGAGACCGTGCTGCGCACCCTGCCCGAGGCCGGGGTCCGGGTGACCACGCTGCGCGGGGCGCTGGCCGCCGGGCACCTGGGCACGCCGGTGGAGCTGCCCGCGTCCTCGTGGGGCTCGGGCAAGGACTGGCGAGTGTGGGACGGCGCGCAGGTGTCCGACCTCGTCGACGGCGGCGCCGCGATCCAGGACGAGCTGCTCGCCCTGCCCGCCACGGCGCTGCGGGATCCGGTGCTGGACCAGACCGTGCGCGAGGCCCTGCTGGCGCTGTCCAGCGACTGGGCGTTCATGGTCACCAAGGACTCGGCGGCGGACTACGCGCGGCGGCGGGCGAAGGTGCACGGCGAGCGGTTCGCCGAGCTGGCCGCGCTGGTCCGCGCCGGTGACCGGGACCGCGCGCGTTCCAGGGCCGCGGAACTGCGCGCCGAGGACGGGCCGTTCGGGCACCTCGACGCGCGGGGCATCCCGGCCCTGCGAGGATCACGGTTGCCATGCGTGTCCTGATGCTGTCGTGGGAGTACCCGCCGGTCGTGGTCGGCGGGCTCGGCCGGCACGTGCACGCGCTGGCGAAGCACCTGGCTCAGCAGGGCCACGAGGTGACCGTGCTGTGCCGGCACGACGCCGGTACGGACGCCGCCACGCACCCCACCGCCCGGTCGGTGCACGAGGGCGTCCGGCTGGTGCGGGTGGCCGAGGACCCGACGCATCTGACGTTCGAGAAGGACCTGGTGGCCTGGACCCTCGCCATGGGCCACGCCATGATCCGCGCGGGCCTGGCGCTGCTCCGGAAATGGCGCCCGGACGTGGTGCACGCGCACGACTGGCTGGTGACCCATCCGGCGATCACGCTGGCCGAGCACGCCGGGGTGCCGCTGGTGGCGACCATGCACGCCACCGAGGCCGGCCGGCACAGCGGCTGGCTCTCCCAGCCGCTCAACCAGCAGATCCACTCGGTCGAATGGTGGCTGGCCAACCGCGCCGACGCGCTGATCACCTGCTCGGCCGCGATGCGCGCCGAGGTGGCACACCTGTTCGAGCTCGAGCCGGACGAGATCGCCGTGATCCACAACGGCATCGAGCCGCGTGGCTGGCGCGTCCCCGCCGAGACCGTTCGCGAGACCCGAAGACGGCACAGCCCGCACGGCGAACCACTGATCGTGTTCTTCGGCCGCCTGGAATGGGAGAAGGGCGTCCTCGACCTCGTCACCGCCCTGCCCAGGATCCGCCGCACGCACCCCGGCGCCCGCCTGGTGATGGCCGGCCGCGGCCGCCAGGCCGGCCCGCTGCTGGCGCTGGCGCGCAAGCACCGCCTGGTCCGCGCCATCGACTTCGTCGGCCACCTGCCGGACAAGGACCTGGTCGCCTGCCTCGCCGCCGCCGACGTGGTCGTGCTCCCCAGCCGCTACGAGCCCTTCGGCATCGTGGCTTTGGAGACCGCCGCGGTCGGCGCCCCCTTGGTGGCCGCCACCACCGGCGGCCTCAGCGAGCTGGTGGTCGACGGCGAATCCGGCCTGTCGTTTCCGCCCGGCGACGTCGACGCCCTCGCTCAGGCCGTCCGCGGCGTTCTCGACGACCCGGTCGCCGCCGACCGCCGCGCCCGCCGCGCCAAAGCCCGCCTCCGCGAGGACTTCGACTGGCACAAGATCGCCGCCGCCACCGCCGAGATCTACCGCACCACGGAGCGGGGGGATCACCCCGACCTCGGTCGCCCCAAGATCGCCTCCGGTAACGCTTTCACGACGTGACATTGTTACCATTTCCACGACGATCGGATATCCCAACTTTCCGGTTTGGACACTCCGAGTCCGTCGGCGCCACGGCATCCGCCACCCGGTGATGTGCTACCGTGACGGTCCTCATGACACCGCCGCATTCCACCCCCGAGGTTGACATCGCCCGACCGGCGCTGGCACGAATATACGATTTCGTGCTCGGTGGTGGTCACCATTTTGCCGCCGACCGGGAGGTCGCGAGAAAAATTCTCGACATCATCCCCGGCTACCAGAACTTCGCGCTGGAGAACAGGTCATTTCTTCGCCGGGCAGCTCTGCACATGCTCGACACCGGTATCGACCAGTTCCTCGACCTGGGCTCGGGACTGCTCAGTTTCGGGCCGATTCACGAGATCGTTCACGGCGTGAACCCCGAGTGCCGGGTGGTCTACGTGGACAATGACCCGGTCGTGACGGCCAATGTGGAACTACGCACCAGCGGCGATCCCCGGATCGGGGTGATCCAATCGGATCTGTGCGCCGTGCATGGGATTCTCGAACACCCGGCCACGCGGCGCGTGCTCGACCCGTACCAGCCGCTGGGGGTGTTCGCGGTCGCCGTGCTGCACTGCGTCCCCGACAGCAACAACCTCGTCCGGGTACTGTCCGAATACCACGCCCGGCTCACCGCCGGCAGCATGCTTGCCGCCTCGCACGCCAGCGGCGAGCGCCTCGGCCCGGACCTCACCACCGCGGGCCGCCGAATCCTCGCCGAGGCGGGCATCACCGCCGTCAGCAGAACACGGGAAGAGTTCGCCGCCCTCCTCGGCCCCTGGTGCCCCGACTCGGACGGAGTCGTGGCCCTCAACTGGTGGCGCCCGGACGGCGTCCCGAACGCCCTGTCCAACGTCATGGGCTACGCCGTCATGGCCACCCGTGCGGCCGAGCTCAACGTGCAATGAAGGCGTCCTTCCTCACCGTGGGCGTGAGCAAGGACGCCTTCACCGCACTCCGGACCGCTGAATCAGTTGTGCTGCTCCAGGGTTTTCCGGAGTGCGTCGTTGGCTTTGCGGGACATGTCGGCGATGGCGGTACGGCGTTCGGCGTCGGCGTCGTAGTCGGCTTGGCGGTCGCGGACGACGCGGGCGGGGGCGCCGACGGCGATGGCGTAGTCGGGGATGTCGCCGCGGACGATGGCGTGCGCGCCGATCACCGCGCCGCGGCCGATGCGGGAGCCGCGGAGCACCGAAACCTTGGTGCCGAGCCAGGTGTCCGGGCCGATCCGGACCGGGGCCTTGACGATGCCCTGGTCCTTGATCGGCTGGTGGATGTCGGAGATCACGTGGTCGAAGTCGCAGATGTAGACCCAGTCGGCGACCAGGGCGGCGTCGCCGAGTTCGATGTCGAGGTAGCAGTTGACCACGTTCTGCCGGCCGAACACGGCCTTGTCACCGATGCGCAGCGAGCCCTCGTGGCAGCGGATGGCGTTGCCGTCGCCGATGTGCACCCAGCGGCCGATCTCCATCCGGCCGTAGCCGGGGCGGCAGTGGATCTCCACGTCCTTGCCGAGGAACACCATGCCGCGCAACACGATGTGCGGGTTCGCCAGCCGGAACCTGAGCAGCCGCCAGTACCGCACCAGGTACCACGGCCGCCAGGCGCGGTTGCGGATCACCCAGCGCAGCGACGCCAGGGTGAGGAACCGGGCCTGGGCCGGATCCCGGCGCGACCACCGCGAGCGGCGCCAGCGGTCGGCGACGGGCGAACCCCACATCGTGGTCATGAGGCAAGACCGTAGCCGAGGCGGCTAGCGTCTGGCCCATGACGTCGCTGATCATCGATACCGACCCCGGGGTGGACGACGCGTTCGCGATCGCGCTGGCCTGCGCCAGCCCCGAGGTCGACCTGCTGGCGGTGACCACGGTGTTCGGCAATGCCGCACTCGACACCACGACCCGCAACGCCCTGCGGCTGCTGGCCCTCTGCGGGCGCGACGACGTCCCCGTGGCCCGCGGCGCCGACCGGCCCCTGGTCCACCCGCAGGTGCACGAGGCCGAACTGGTGCACGGCAACGACGGCCTCTCCGGCCGCGCCCACACCCTGCCGGACAGCGGCCGCTCCCCCGTCGAGTCCGACGCGGTCGGTCTGATGGCCGCCCTGCTGCGCGACGCCCCCGAGCCGGTGACGATCGTCCCCATCGGACCGTTGACCAACATCGCCGCCCTGCTCGCCGCCTACCCCAGCCTGCGCTCCCGCATCGCCCGCCTAGTGATCATGGGCGGCGCGCTCTCCGGCGGCAACACCACCGCCGTCGCCGAGTTCAACCTCTGGAGCGACCCCGAAGCCGCCCGCCGCGTCCTCGTCGAGGAACGCCTCCCGACGCTGCTTGTGCCGACCGACCTCACCTTCCGCTGCCGCGTCGACCGCGCCTGGCTCGACCGCCTGTCCGCCGCCGGTCCGCTCGGCGCCACCCTGGTCGGCCTCACCGCCGACTACGTCGCCCACTACACGACGTTCTTCGGCGAGGAATGCACCGTCCTGCATGACGCCATCGCCGTCGCCGAAGCCATCCGCCCGGGCCTGCTCCGCACCACCACCTACCCGGTCGAGGTCGACTGCACCTTCGGCCCCAGCCGCGGCGCCCTCGTCGCCGACCGCCGCACCCCGGAGATCATCGCCACCTTCGGCTCCACCCTGGCCCGCGCCGTCGACATCGCCACCGACACCGACGTCGACGAGGTCCGCGACTTCCTCCTCACCCGCCTGGCCGGCTAGCGCGTGTCTCGAAGGAGGGCGAGGGTGCGGCGGTTGACGGGGAGCTGTCCATGATCAGCGAAATGGGAGCTAGACGCTCATATTCGAGCGTCTAGCTCCCATTCTGGCGATCATGGCCTTCTCACGACCCGCCTACCGAGCCTGGGAACTAACGGCTAGCCGCGGCAGCCCGGACCGCCGGGGCGCCGTCCCGGGGGCAGGGGCCGCGGCGAGCTCGGTGGCCAGCGCCCGGCCGGAGCCGGTCAGCCGGTACAGGTGGCGCGGTGGCCGGCCGGCGGGGACGTCGGCGTCCCAGGTGGTCTCCACCAGGCCCCGGTCGGCCAGCCGCATCAGGATCGGGTACATCGAGCCGGGCCTGATGTCCAACTGCTGGCACAGCTGGTAGCCGTACCGCCATGCGGTCGGCTCCTCGGCCAGTGCCAGGACCACCGCCGTGGTCTGGGCGGAGGGGCGCCGGGAACGGGTCATGCGATAACTCTATATATTCAGATTTAGCGGTGTAGGTGGCGGGCCTGCTGCCTGAGCTTGGCGTGGGTGTCGTGGTAGGCGGAGGCGGCGGGGAGCAGGGCTTTGGGGATCTTGCTGGTGACCGTGTAGATGGGGTTGCAGACCTGGGCGACGGGGGCGAGCGCGGCCTGGGCGACGATCTGGTAGGCGTCGAGGTGGTCGATGCCGTACAGCGCGGACAGCCAGGTGATCATGTCGACCTGGGCCACGCGGTAGGCGTTCTCGAGCGGGCGAGCGGCACCGACGGTCATGAGGTGGGTGTCGGACTCCAGGCGGGGCCAGGGGGTCATGGCGCCGGGGATGAGGTCGACGATGAGCACGGTGTTCATGGCGACTTCGACGCCGGTGCCGCAGGCCTCGCCCTCACCCTGGCGGGCGTGGCCGTCGCCCAGCGAGAACAGCGCGCCTTCGACATTGACACCGAAATAGGCCGTGACCCCGGCGCGCATTTCGGGGGTGTCGAGGTTCCCGCCGTGTGAGTCGGGGACCAGCGCGGAACGGGCCTCGAAGGCGGCGGGGGCGACGCCGACGGTGCCGTGCATGGGATCCATCGGGAAATCGAGGGTGAGGTCGGCGCTCTTGGCGTGATAGGTGACCGTCCTCTTGGCACGGTCGAGCTCGTAGAGCCAGACGACCTCGGGCAGGGCCTCCTGCAGGGTCGCGGTGTAGTGGTCGGAGGTGAGCGCGCCGAAGAACGGGACCGTGGTGGCCGCGCCGACGTCGCGGGCCGGCTCGATGGAGACGAAGTGCAGCGCGAGTGTGTCGCCCGGCTTCGCACCGTCCACAGAGAACGGTCCGGTTTGCGGGTTGAGGAACGGGAACTCGCACACCACCGACACGAGATCGGTTTCGGCGCGGATCTTGCCGGCGTAGCAGTCCTCGGTCCACACCGAAAGCACGTCACCCGGTTTGACCTTGCGCACCGGCGGCACGCCGCCGAACGTCCAGGCGAACTCGCTGGGCTCCGGCCGGTATTCGACCTCGGTCATGCCACACCCTCCTTCTCCGGCTCGGTGGGCTCGGCCAGCGTCGGGGTGCGGCCGGTCAGGAGCAGCACCAGCATGATGACGATGCCGATGCCGAGCCAGATCAGCCCGACGGCCTGGGCGGTGACCTTCGCCTTGATCACCACGTAGCCGAGGATCACCACCCCGCACACCGGAACGACCAGGTGCCGCAGGAAGTCCGAGCTGCGCCGGCGGATCATGTAGTGCACGAACACCGCCACGTGCAGCAGCAGGAACGCGGTGAGCGCGCCGAAGTTCACCAGGGTGGTGAGCAGGGTGATGCCGTAGTCGTCGCGGAGCGTGAAGCCGATCCCCACGACGACCGAGATGATCGCGACGACGAACGTGGCGTACTCCGGCACCCGGTAGGTTTCGTGCACCTTGGCCAGGAACCGCGGCAGCTGGCGGTCCCGGGCCATCGAGTACAGCAGCCGCGAGGTGGCCGCCTGCGCGACCAGGGCGTCGGCGAACCCCCAGGCGATCGCGGTGGCCACGGCGGTGACCACGAACAGCCAGTGCCCGCCGGCGTGCTCGGCCGCGTCGTAGAACGCGGTGCCGCCCGGGTCGCCGTCGGTCAGCAGCTTCTGCCGGTCCGG
Source organism: Actinophytocola sp. (assembly GCF_036002505.1). Classification (GTDB taxonomy): domain Bacteria; phylum Actinomycetota; class Actinomycetes; order Mycobacteriales; family Pseudonocardiaceae; genus DASYTH01. The sequence goes on from NZ_DASYTH010000462.1 coordinate 35,862, forward strand.
CACGAGCAGCGCCGCAACCCAGGTCTGGACCACGAACAGCACGGCGACGAGGAACAGCGACGCGATCGTGGCGCGGGCGACCTGATGGCCGGTCTCGCGGTTCTCCTCGGACAGCGTCGAGATCGCGTCGAACCCCAGGAAGCTCAGCGCCGCAAGGGAAACCGCGCCGAAGATCAGCCCGACGGAAAATGTGCCGGAGTCGTAGAGCGGGGTCCAGAAACCGCCGGTGCCCTTGCCGGCGACCAGCGCGGCCACGCCGATCACCAGGAAGATCGCCAGCACGATCAGCTCGGCGACCAGCATGATCCGGTTGGCCCGCGCGGTCAGCTCGATGCCGAAGTAGTTGATCACCGTGTTCAGCACGATGAACCCGACCACCCACAACCACACCGGAACGCCGGACACGAACGAGTGCATCGCGAGCCCGGAGATGATGTAGAGCAGCGACGGGATCAGGATGTAGTCGAGCAGGATCTGCCACCCGGCGATGAACCCCACCGGCGGCGCGATTCCCCGCCCCGCATAGGAGTACACCGACCCGGCGAGCGGGAACGCCTTGGACATCTCGGCGTAGGAGATCGCGGTGAACACCATCCCCACCGCGCCGATCGCGTACGCCAGCACGACCATCCCGCCGGAGGCGTTGAACACGCTGCCGAAGATCCCGAACGGGGCGATCGGCACCATGAAGATCAGCCCGTAGATCAGCAGATCCCAGAACGTGAGCGAGCGCTTGAGCTCCTGGCGGTACCCGAACTGCTCGACATGGACGTCGGACATGGCCGCTCCCGATTGCTCTGCAGGAGGAGAATCCCGGAGATCCAACTGCGCATTAGAGCACCCAGCCGCGGCTGGGCGGAAGGGTCGCGAGTAGGTGGGCGTCAGCACAGGTAGACGTCGACGAGGAGGGCCGCGACGGCGGCGAGCACGGCGTGCCAGGTCGCCCGGCGGGCGGAACCGGCCCCGGCCAGCCCGTACCCGAGCGCCGCCGCGGCCAGCGTGAACACCCCGGATCCGGCGTCCTGGCAGCTGATCGGGAACCACGCGAGCGGGGCGTCGGTGAAGAACTGGTCGCCGTACGCGGCCCGCAGGATCGCGTTCCAGGCGATCACGCCGCCTCCCGCCGTCAGGTTCGCTCCGCCCGGCAGACGAACGCTACCGGGGTGCGCCCGATCCGGGTGACGACCACGGAGGCCTCACCGTCCCCGGCGAGCCTCAGCCGGGGCCGCAGCTTGTTCGGGTCGAGGTCCAGACCACGCACGAGGATCTCCAGGCGGCCGACACCGAGCCGCCGGAGCGTGGCGCGCAGCGATTTCTCCGAGTAGTGGCCATGTTCGAGGACACGGAACGCGCGGATATCCGGTGGTGGAGTGTCGCCGGTGAGATAAGCGATGTGCGGATCGATCTGGCCTAGACCATGCCGGGCGGCATAGTGCCGGACCAACCCGGCCCGCACCACCGCCCCATCCGGGTCGATGATCCACTCACCCGCTCCGCGAACCGGGCAGTCCTCCGGCTCGGCGTCCGTAACCGTCCACTCCGGACCACCAGTGCGCAGCACGGTCGCCCGCCGCCGCACCGTGGCAAGGTTTCCCGTCCACAGGCACGCCTCCCGCACCTGCCCGTCCAGCGAGACGATCTCCACCTCGCCGGCCCACGGCACGTCCGCGAAGTCCACTCCCGGCGCGCACTTCACCGCCAGATCCCGTCCCCGGTACACCTCCGCCAGCGAGTCCAGCGGCGGCAGGAAGTCCACCGGCCGCCACCGCCGGCGCCCCGCCGCGTCCCGGCGCCCCGGGTCGGCGAAGACCGCCGTCCCCCGACTCACCGGCCGCACCGCATCCGCCCGCACCACCGGCACCGCACAGTTGTGCCGAGCCATCGCCAGCCGCACCGGGTCAAGATCAGACCCCAGACACCGCCGCGCCACCGCCCCCAGCGCGATGAGATCAACCCCCACAGAGCACGTCACATCGTGCACATCCCGCCCGGCAAACCGCTCCGCCCGATGCCGCGCCACCACTTCCGGCGTCGCCTGCTGCAGCGCCTCATCAGTGAACAGCCACCGCCCCGGCTCTTCCACCTTCGCCGCCGCCCGCCGCCGCAGCAGCACCGTCTCCAGCACCGCCCCTGCCCGCTCCCCCACCAACTCCCGCGCGGTGCGCACATCGGCCAGATACGACCCGGCCGTCAGCGCCAACCGCCCCACCTCGGCCACCGCCGCGTCACCCTCCGGCGAGCGAAGGTAAGCGACGTCCGCCGGGCTGAACTCGTAACCCACCGCGCCACCCTACGTTCGCCATGTTGGCGCCTCACGCTGCCATGTTGGCGCGTGGCGTCGCCATATTGGCGCGTGGCGCTGGTTTGTTTGCGGCTCACGCACCTCAGTTGTCCACAATCGACCCCGTTATCCACAGATTGCGGAAGAGACGGTCGGCTCGACCCGTCGAAGGCGGAGCCTTGACCCATGGCAGATGGAGACGATTCATTGCACGGCGCCTATCGTCGGCGCGACCTGGCACTCGCCGTCGGCGAACACGGCCTGCGCACAGCACTGCGGGACGGCATGCTGATGCAGCCGTGGCCCGGCGTCGTCGTGCCACGTGCCCGGGCACTTGAGCTGCCCACCCGAGCGGCAGCCGCCCTCCTGTTCGCCGGGGACGGCGCGGTCCTCTCCGGACCAACGGCCGCCTGCCTGTACGGCTGCACCGCAGCCGAAGGCCCGGACATCCACGTGTCCGTCCCGTACTCCCGGTGGGTGCGCCGGCGTCCGGGTCTGGTCGTGCACCACGACCGCTTCTCCGAACGGGACGTCGGCGAGCTGCTGAAGATGTCGGTCGTCGTCCTCGACCTGGTCATCGCGGAACTACTGTGCACGCAGCCGCGACGGCTCGCTCTGGCCTGCGCGGATCAGGCGATCGCGTTGGTCGGGCCCGCGAAGGCCGACCGCTTCATCAGTGCCGTCCAGGAGCGTCTGAACCGGCGCGATGACCGGAGGGGCACGTCGCGCGCCACCGTCCTGCTCAGCCTGGCCACCGGTAAGGCCGAGTCTCCGCCGGAAAGCTGGCTGCGGCTCCTGGTCGCCGACGCCGGCTACCCACTCGGGGTTCCTCAGTACGAGGTGCGGGATCTCGACGGACGGGTCATCTACCGGCTCGATCTGGCCTGGCCGGAACTGCGGATCGCGCTCGAGTACGACGGCTACGAGGCGCACGAGAACCGCGAGTCCGACGACGCCGAACGCGACGCCCGTCTCAAGGCCCGGGGATGGCTCGTGATCCGCACGCGGACCGAGGACATGCGGGATTCGCGGCACCTGCTCGACCGGCTTGCCCAGGCGTTCGCCGCTCGGAAGTACGCGGCCTGACCGCGCAGGAGGCCAACACGGCAACGCCAGGCGCCAACACGGCGACGTCAGGGGCCAACACGGCGACGTCAGGGGCCAACATGGCGGGGCTTGGTGCCGGTGATCATGACGTTGTAGAAGAGGGCGCGCGGGGCGAGGTGGCGGAGGACGTGCTCGTCGAGCCAGGACAGGCGCAGCCACGACTTGTAGGCGAAGAGCTTCCAGCGCAGGCCGAGCTTCTCCGGGGGGACGGCGGCTTCGAAGGTACGGACGGGCCAGCCGAAGAGGGCCGCGGACAGCTCTTCGGTTTTGGCTCGGACACCGACGGCGCCCGCGGTCCGGGCCAGATGTTCGAGGGCGGTCGGGTCGAAGGTGTGGATGTCGACGACGGCTTCGAGGGCGGCGGCGCGGGAGGACTCGTCCAGTTCGGCCTGGGGGCGGCGCCAGGTGCGCAGCGGTTCGAGGCGGGTGACGTTGGTGGTCAGCCACCAGACGGTGCGGCCGAGGTGGCGGGCGTACCAGTCGCCGACTTTCGTTGGCTCGCCGGCGAAGACGAAGCGGCCGCCGGGCTTCAGCACGCGCAGGATCTCGGTGAACGCGGCGGGGAGGTCGGGGATGTGGTGCAGCACGGCGTGGCCCACCACGAGGTCGAAACTGTTGTCCTCGTAGGGGATCCGTTCGGCGTCGGCGACCCGGCCGTCCACGTCGAGGCCGAGCTGGGCGGCGTTGCGCAGCGCGACCCGGACCATGCCCGGCGACAGGTCGGTGACCGAGCCCTTCTTGATCACCCCGCCCTGCATGAGGTTCAGCAGGAAGAAACCGGTGCCACAGCCCAGTTCCATGGCGTGCTCGTACGGCCAGTCCCGCTCCCCGGCCACCGAGCGGAATCGCCCCACGGCGTAGTCGATGCACCGCTCGTCGTAGGAGATCGACCACTTCTCGTCGTAGGAGTCGGCCTCCCAGTCGTGATACAGGACGTTGGCCAGCTTGGGATCCGACCGCGCCGCCTCGACCTCCTCGGCCGTGGCATGCGGGTTCGGAGTTGGATCATCGACCATTGAACACAGCCTTCCCCGGACCGTTCTCGACGAACGACCGCATGCCGGTCTTCTGGTCCTCGGTGGCGAACAGCGCCGCGAACACCTGGCTCTCCAGCTTGAGCCCGTCCGCCAGCGACCCGTTGAGCCCCCCGTCGATCGCCGTCTTCGCCGCGGCCAGCGCCCGCGCCGGCCCGTTCACGAACTGGCGCGCCCAGCGCAGCGCCGCCTCGTACACGTCGTCCGGCGCGACCACCTCGTCCACGATGCCCAGCGACAGCGCCTCTTCAGCGTCGACAAACCGTCCCGTGTAGACGATGTCCTTCGCACGGCTCGGCCCGACCAGCCGGGCCAGCCGCTGCGTGCCGCCCGCACCCGGGATGATGCCGAGCAGGATCTCCGGCTGCCCCACCTTGGCATTGTCCCCGGCCACCCGCCGGTCACAGCACAGCGCCAGCTCCAAGCCGCCGCCCAGCGCGTACCCGGTCACCGCGGCCACGGTCGGCTTCGGGATCTCGGCCACCGCGGTGAACGCGGAGGACAGCGCCCCCGCCCGGGCCGCCATGTCCACATAGGACACGTCAGCCATCTCCTTGATGTCCGCGCCGGCCGCGAACACCTTCTGTCCACCGTAGACAACCACCGCGCGCACGTCGTCCCGCGCCGAAGCCTCCACCGCGGCCGCGCGGATCTCCTCCTGCACCTGCTTGTTGAGCGCGTTCATCGGCGGGCGGTCCAACCGAATGGTGCCGACCCCGCCGTCCACCTCGAGCCGAATGAACTCGCCCGATCCATCACCTCGCAAGCTCGGTGATGGCGGCCCTGCCGCCTCGTCCCTCGGCGGCAGGGCAGTGTTCGATGGTTCGCTCGCAAGCTCGCTCACGTCCCAAACCTCCTCAGCAGCCGACCTGCCAGCGCAGGCTACCCGTCAGTACGACGCCGGGCGAAGTACCGGTCCCCGGACCGCTGCACCACCAGCGCCTGGCCGAACGCCGCGGAGAGGTTCTCGCTGGTCAGCACGTCCTCCAGCAGACCAGCCGCGACCACGCCACCGTCGGCCAGCAGCAGCAGGTGGCTGAACCCGGGCGGGATCTCCTCGACGTGGTGCGTGACCAGCACGGTGGTCGGCGCGTCCGGGTCCAGCGCGAGCTCCGACAGCCGCGCCACCAGGTCCTCCCGCCCGCCGAGGTCCAGCCCCGCCGCCGGCTCGTCGAGCAGCAGCAACTCCGGGTCGGTCATCAGCGCCCGCGCGATCAGCGTGCGCTTGCGCTCCCCCTCCGACAGCGTGCCGAACGCCCGGTCCGCCAGGTGCGCCACGCCAAAGGCCTTCATCAGCTCCGCGGCCCGAGTCGTGTCGGCAGCCTCGTACGCCTCCCGCCACCGCCCGAGCACCGCGTACCCGGCGCTCACCACCAGGTCGCCAACCTTCTCCTCGCCCGGCACCCGGGCCAGCAACGCCGCCGAGCAGAACCCGATCCGGGTGCGCAGCTCGAACACGTCCACCCGCCCGAGCCGCTCGCCGAGCACGTGCACCGAACCCACGGTCGGGTGCAGCTCGGCCGCCGCCAGCCGCAGCAGCGTGGTCTTCCCCGCACCGTTCGCGCCGAGCACCACCCAGCGCTCGTCCACCTCGACCTGCCAGTCCAACCCACTCAGCAGGTGCGTGCGACCACGCCGGACACCGACGCCCGCCATCCGAATGACAAGATCATCCTCAGCTCCGCCCTGGGCCACGGCGCCTATTCAACACGTAACGCCGCCGGCAGCTCCGCGCTGTGCAGGATGCCGAGCCGCTGGGTCGCACGGGTGAGCGCCACGTACAGGTCGGCCGGCTGCTCGATCAGCCCCGGCTCGACCACGATGACCTCGTCGAACTCCAACCCCTTGGCCTCGCGCGGGGTCAGCGACGGAACCTCCAGGCGCACCCCGGCCGGCGCGATCACCGCGACGGTTCCCGCGCGCCGCTCCTCGACCGCCAGCTTCACCGCGAACGCCAGCTTCTCCGCCGGAACCCGCCGCACCCAGGGCTGCTCCCCGGTCCGCCGCGCCGAGACCGGCGGCTCCACCTCCGGCACCACCCGGTGCGCCAGCTCCATGATCTCGGCCGGGGTGCGGTAGTTGACGCTGAGCCGGCGGTGCACCCACCGGTCGTCCACGAACCGGCCGAGCATCCCGCCCCACGACCGGGCGCCGGCCGCGGAGCCGCGCTGCGCCAGGTCGCCGACGACGGTGATGGAACGGCTCGGGCAGCGCCGCATCAGCACCCGCCAGTCCATTTCGGACAGTTCCTGCGCCTCGTCCACGACCACGTGCCCGTAGGTCCACTCCCGGTCGGCCGCGGCCCGCTCGGCCAGCGACCGGTGATCGCGCTCGACGTGCCGCTCGGCCAGCTCCTCGGCGCCGATCACGTCCACCGCGCGGAGCAGCTCCTCGTCCGGATCCTCATCCGTGTCAAGGATCTCCAGCACTCCCTCGGCGTACTCGACGGCCTCCCGCGCGCTGCGGCGCTCCCCGGTGTCGACCGGGCCCAGCAGCTCCGCGGCCTCGTCGAGCAGCGCCACGTCGGACACCGTCCAGGCGTCCCCAGCGGATCGGTACAGCTGGCTGCAGGCCACCACCGCCAGCCGGGACGGCGAGCTGAACAACTCACGCAGCAGGCGCTCCGCGGTCAGCGCCGGCCACAGCGCCTCGATCGCGGCCCGCGCCTGCGGGTTGCGGCGCAGCTCCGCGTGGATGTCCGGCCCGAGCATGTCGTAGAGGTCGGTGTCGGCGCCGGCCCACGGATCCTCGGCCAGCTGGGCCGCGACGTCCGGGTCGAGCACCTTGTACTGGTCCGGGTCGATGGCGTCGACCGCCCGCCGGGTGAGCCCCTCGAGCACCACCTCGGCGAACACGGCCCGAGCCTGGTTGTGCCGCCGGCCGGTCGCCCGGGCCTGCTCACGGGCCTCCGCGGCGAGGTCCCAGTCCAGCGCCACGGTCACGTCCTCGAGCTCGACCGGGATCGGGTCGACGGGTAGTTCCTGGCGGTCCGCGATCGCGTTGGCGAGCACGTCGACCATCACGGTGGAACCCTTGAGCCGCTTGACTTCCGGCAGCTCCTCGGCGGTCGTGGAGAGACCCGGCCAGAGCTCGCCGGGGGTGGCGAACACCACACCGGTCTCGCCCAGCGAGGGCAGCACGTCGCCGACGTAGCGCAGGAACCGGGGATTGGGGCCGATGATCAACACGCCGGACCGGGACAGCTGCTCCCGCTGGTGGTAGAGCAGGTAGGCCACGCGGTGCAGGGCCACCGCGGTCTTGCCGGTGCCCGGCCCGCCCTCGATGACGACCACGCCGGCGTGCCCGAGCCGGATGATCTCGTCCTGCTCGGCCTGGATGGTCGCCACGATGTCGCGCATGGTCTCGTCGCGCGGCGCGGTCAGCGCGGCCAGCAGGGCGGCGTCGGACCCGGGTGCGCCGTGCGCCGATCCCACGTCAAGGACGTCCAGAACATCATCGTGGAAATCGACGATGTGCCGCCCGCTGGTGCGGAAATGGCGGCGCAGCACCAGGCCGTCCGGATTCGCGGAGGTGGCGCAGTAGAACGGGCGGGCAGCCGGGGCGCGCCAGTCCAGCAGCAGCGGCTCGTAATCCGCCTCCTGGTCGAACAGGCCGATCCGGCCGATGTAGGTGCGGCCGTCCTCGCGGTGGTCGATCCGGCCGAAGCACAGCCCGCTCTCCGCCACCTTGAACCGGCTGACCTGCTCGAACAGGGCACGGGACGCGACCTCCCGATGCCAGCGCGCCTCCGGCAGGCTCGACTTGCCGTCCCGGAGCACCCGCTCCAGCTCGGCCGTCGCGGCGTCCCGTTCCGCGTCCAACTTCGCATAGAGAAAATCAATGTGCGCGCTTTCGGCCCGCAGTTCTCCGACCTGCTCCGAGTTTGACAAAATCTCCTCGCCCGTGCTATAATCACCAAACTTAATTCGGCGCGACCACACATTGTGGCCGGTGCCGAATTTCTATTATGACCACATTATCAACGATTTGCCCTGGTGCGCACCCGCCTTGCCCGGTTGCGCAACGCCGGTACCCCCGCACTGGGCCCACCCGATCTACTACAGCACATGGCACAGGGATTCACCGTCAGCACCGGCAGCCTCGCGATCCGCATCGGCGAGCTGCGGTCGCTGGCCAGCGCGGTGGAAGGCGCCGCGACCGCGCTCGGCACCACCTGCGGCAACCTCGGACCCGGCGAGCTCACCGCGGCCGTGCAGGAGGTCTCCGAGCAGTGGTCCGACGGGCTCGGCACGATGCGGGAGAAGATCGACACCATGGCGGACAACGTGTCCGCGGCGGTGGACAACTACGAGCTGATCGAGCAGGGCGGCGCGGAGCGGATGACCGCCCTCGGCGACTCGATCCTCGTCGACCAGACGCTGAAACCGTTGCGCGACACCACCATCGCCCTCTCCACCCAACGCGACGCGCTCAACCGAGCCGGAGGAAAGCCATGACCAGGAGCTTCCCCGCGCTCGGGTTCGACCCCGCCGAGGGCGACCGCGGCGCTGTGGCCACCGTGCTCACCTCGATCCTCCGGGCCGGGCTCCAGCTCAAGGAGGTCAGCACCCGCATGGCCGAGGCGCTGGACGTCTCCGACGACTGGAGCGGCGACGCCGCCGAGAACTTCCACGACTACGGCGACGACCTGCCGCAGGCGTTCGGCACCGGCGCCGAGTCGATGCAGGCGGTCGCCGAGGCGCTGTCCACCTGGAGCGGCCAGCTCGCCGCCAACCAGGCCCGCGCCGACGAGCTCGAGGCCAAGGCAAAGAAGCTCAAGGCACAGCTCAAAGAGGCCGAGGCCGCGATGGACGAAGCGGCGAGCGCCCTCCCGCGCGATACCGGCAACCCGAACTACGCCGAGCGCTACGACGCCTACCGCAGAACCGTCGACACCTGGTCGGCCCTGAACACCGCACTGCAGATGGTGATCGATGACGCCGAGCGACTCAAGGCCAGGCACCTGCGCGAGGCCAACGCGGCGGCGTCGGCCGTTCGTAGCGGCCCGGACGACGCGTTCCAGCCAGAGAACGACGGGTGGTTCGTGCAGGTCGTGGACGGCGTTGCCAAGGTGTCCTCGATCGCCTCCGCGGTCACCGGCGTCGCCGCGGCCGCCCTGGCGATGACTGTCATCGGTGCTCCGGTCGCCGGCGCGCTGGAGACCGCGTCGATCGCCACCGGCGGGGTCGCCCTCGGCGCCGGGGTCGTCCAGCGCGTGGCCAAGTCCAAGAACGCGCCGAGCAACCTCGACATGCTGCTGAACATGGTGCCTGGCCGGACGGTCACCTCCGGTGCAATCGGCGCGGTCAAAGGCGCGGCTCGGCCGGCGATTGGGGCGAGTCGCCTGCGCACCGGCGCCCGCGGCCTGCGCGAAGGCGTCGCCGAGGGGTTCACCTCAGGCGGCTTCCCCGCGTTGGGTCGCGAGTTCCGCGACTTCTACCGGAAGGCGGCGGAGGTCGGCGTCAGGAATGCGCTGAAATCCAAGGCCGCTACCTCCGGCGTGATCCTCGCTCTTACCGAACGGAACCAGCTCCTCGGCAAGGCCTTTGCCGGCTATGTAGACGCCACCACCAAGACCCTTGAAGCCAGCGGGGTCAAGCTCAGCCCCGGCGATCGGCGCGAGCTGGAGGCGATGAAGCTGGCCGGCAACCCGACCCGGGCCCAGCTCGAGAGCGGCGCCGTCACCACCGCCACGAACCTGATCAAAGGCAAGTGACCCATGCTCGTCGCCATGCCCCCGGCCGTGCGCCGGGTTCCGATCGAGACGCCGCAGCTGGCCATCCAGGAGTACGCGGCCATCCTCGCCGAGCTGCGCGACGCCCCGGCCGGCGCGGCGGCGGACCTCGAGGCGGTCGCCACCGAGGCGGTCGAGGCGACCCGGGCGCAGGGCGCGTTCCTGATGGCCGTGGTCACCCCGCCGGACGCGGCGCCCGCGCTGCTCACCGGCTTCGTGCTGGAGGTGCCGGAGAACTGGTCCGGAGATGTCGCGGAGCTGCTGCGGGACTCGCTGGAGAACGTCGGCGGCCCGGACGTGCGGGAGACGATCACGGTCGACACCGCGCTGGGCCCGGCCGTCATCGTGCAGCGCGTCCCCGGCGTGGAACAGGCCCGGGAGCGCCGGCCGCTGACCCTGCAGCTGCAGGCGTTCGTGCCGGAGCCGGGCACCGGGCGGATGCTGCTGCTCACCCTGGCCTGCGCCGCCGCCGACGGCTGGGTCGCCCACCAGCATCTCTTCGCCGAACTGGTGGCGTCCGCGGCGCAACCCGACGTGATCGCCGAGGAGTCGTTCGAGCACCAGACGTATCGGCTGTGATCCTCTTTTGGTAAAGATGTACGAGTGTCCGAACATGTGATACCCGGCCGACCCTTCCCCCTCGGAGCCCATCCCGAGGCCGGTGGGGTGCGGTTCGCGGTGAGCTCGTTCGTGGCCGAGGCCGTCGAGGTGTGCCTGATCAGCGGGGACCGCACCGAGCGGCGGATCGAGCTGACCGAGCGCACGTTCGGGATCTGGCACGGGCTGGTGCCCGGGGTGACGCCGGGCCAGCGCTACGGCTACCGGGTGCACGGCCCGTACCGGCCGGCGCGCGGGCTGCGCTGCAACCCGGCCAAGATCCTGGTCGACCCGTACGCGAGGCAGATCTCCGGCACGCTGCCCGCGCTGATGCCGGCGCTGGGCTACACCGGCGACGTGATGACCGGGCAGCCGTCCCGCGGTGACTCCCTCGGGCACGTGCCGCTGTCCGTGGTGACCTCGCCGGGCGGACCGGACACGGGGGTCAAGCCGGACGTGCCGTTCGAGGAGACGGTGCTCTACGAGCTGCACGTGCGCGGGTTCACCAAGCGGCACCCGGACGTGCCCGAGCACCAGCGCGGCACCTACCTTGGCCTGACCCACCCGGCGGTGATCGACTACCTGCTGCGGCTCGGGGTGACCGCGGTCGAGCTGCTGCCGGTGCACGCGTTCGTCGACGAGCCCCCGCTGCTGCGCTCCGGCCGGCACAACTACTGGGGTTACTCGACGCTGGGCTTCTTCGCACCGCACGCGGCCTACGCCAGCGAGCCCGGGCAGGAGCTGGCCGAGTTCCGCACCATGGTGGCCGCGCTGCACGCCGCAGGCATCGAGGTGATCCTCGACGTGGTCTACAACCACACCTGCGAGGGCGGGATCACCGGGCCGACGCTGTCCTTCCGCGGGCTGGACGCGCCGTCGTACTACCTGCTGGACGCGGAGGGCTTCGACGTCGACCTGACCGGCTGCGGCAACACGTTCAACCCGGCCTCGCCGACCGTGGTGCGGATGGTCGTCGACTCGATGCGGTACTTCGCCACCGAGCTGGGCGTGGACGGTTTCCGGCTGGACCTGGCGACCGCGCTGGGCCGGCCGCACGGCGGCAACTTCGACCCGCACTCGCCGCTTTTCACCGCGATCACCACGGACCCGGTGCTGGCCCGGTGCAAGCTGATCGCCGAGCCGTGGGACGCGACCGCGGCCGGCTACCGGATCGGCCAGTTTGCTCCACAGTGGACGGAGTGGAACGGTCGGTTCCGGGACGGGGTCAGGGATTTCTGGCGCGGCGCGGTCGGCCTGCGGGACCTGGCGTATCGGCTGTCCGGTTCGGAGGACCTCTACGCCTCCAACACCCGGCGGCCCTGGGCGTCGATCAACTTCATCACCGCGCACGACGGGTTCACGCTGCGCGACCTGGTTTCCTACCAACGCAAGCACAACGAGGCGAACGGGGAGAGCAACCGGGACGGCACCGACGACCACCGCTCGTGGAACTGCGGCGTGGAAGGCGAGACGGCCGATCCCGAGGTGCTCGCCCTGCGCGACCGGCAGGCCCGGAACCTGCTGGCCACGCTGCTGCTGGCCACCGGCACACCGATGCTGACCGCGGGCGACGAGCGCTGGCGTACCCAGGACGGCAACAACAACCCGTACGTGCAGGACAACGAGATCTCCTGGGTGGACTGGTCGGTGGAGGCGCGCGCCGAGGACATGCTCGCGTTCGCCCGGCGGCTCACCTTGCTGCGCGCCGAGTCGCCGGCACTGCGCCAGCCCAAGTTCTTCGACGGCCGGCCGACCCGCTCCGGCGAGCCCGACCTGGTGTGGTTCCGGCCGGACGGCAACCCGATGACCGACCCCGACTGGTTCGACGACACCCGGCGCACCCTCGGCATGTGGATCGACGGCTCCGAGTCGCTGTCCCGCGACCGCGAAGGCGAGCTGGTGGCCGACGACTCCTGGCTGCTTCTGCTGCACGCCGGCGACACCCCGATCGAGGTCGTGCTGCCCGAGGCGCACTACGGCGACCACTTCGAGCCGGTCCTCGACTCCAGCGCACCGCGCGGCAACCCCGACCCGGACACGCCGTTCGAGCCGGGCGACAAGGTGACCGTGCCCGCTCGAGGCCTGGTGGTGTTCCGCGCACCCCGTACCACAACCTGAGACGGCTGGCCCACGGGCCGGTCACCGTGCCACGATCGGCACCGTGACCGGTCTGCTCTGCTGGCGGGACCGCACGATCGACCTACTCCTGGTGGCCTCGTGCGGTTGTTGACCGCACCCGTCAACGGCCGTTGATCACCTTTCCTGACCAGGAGTTCTCCCATGACCGCACCCCTCGCGCATGCTGCTGTGCACCTGCCCGCGCTCGCCCCGCTCATCCCGCTCGTCGTCCCCCATAATCCACTGTGGACACCCGGGGAGCTTCGCGGCCTCACCGCCGCCGTCGCCTCGTCGCTGCGCGGGCCGCTGCTCGGCATCCTCCGCTTCACCGGCCCGCAGCGCTGGTGGGCCCGCCTCGCGCTGACCGAGGAGATCGAGCTGTGGCTGCTGTCCTGGCTCCCGGGCCAGGGCACCGCCCCGCACGACCACGGCGGCGCCGCCGGCGCGTTCACCGTGCTCCTGGGCGAACTGGCCGAAACGTACCGCTACCCGGCCGGCCCGATCCGCCACCACCTGCACACCCCCGGCGCCGGCACCGGCTTCGGCTCCGGCCGCGCCCACCAGGTGCAGAACCTCGGTCCCGCCCGCGCCGCGTCGATCCACGCCTACTCGCCGCCGCTCGTCCCCACCCGGGAGTACGCTTCGCTGCGCGACATCCCCGCCGACATCCCGCCCCTCCCCGCCCGCCGCACCCTCGCCGAACTACCCCGCCCGCCGCACCCTCGCCGAACTACGCCTGGAGCCGGTAGAACCATGAGTCGGATCGACAAGGTCGTTGCGGAAGCCCGCGCCGGGCTCGCCCGGGTGACCCCGGAAGACGCCGCCCGCCGCCAAGCCGACGGCGCCTTCCTCGTCGACATCCGCCCGCACGCCTTCCGCGCCGCCGAGGGCGAGATTCCGGACGCCGTGATCATCGAACGCAACGTGCTGGAATGGCGCCTCGACCCGGAAAGCCCGCACCGCATCCCGGAGGTCAGCGAAGAGTCGGTGGTGATCGTCGTCTGCAACGAGGGCGAAGCCTCCAGCCTCGCCGCCCGCGATCTGCAGGGCGTCGGCCTCCCGCACGCCACCGACCTGATCGGCGGCTACCGGGCCTGGCGCGCCGCCGGCCTCCCCACCCGGCAGGGCGGCACCCCGGCCATTCCGTAGCTCACGTGCCAGGCCACACCGACTTCCAGCGCCTGACCTCTGCCGTCGGTGCGACCACCAGGTGGATCTCGTCGACGAGCCCGGCGGCGAGGAACCGCGGGTACGCGGTGGTGCTCCCGTCGACCACGAGCCGCCGGATCCCGCGCTCCGCCAAGTCATGCATTACCGTGCGCAGGTCACCGCTCGGTTCGTAGACCAGCTTCCTGGTGTCGCCGTTGGGGATATGCGTCCGATCTGCTGAACGATCCTTCCCGACGGTCAGCGTGACCTCGAGCCGCTCCGCGGTGCCGGAAAGGATCGCGTCGCAGCCGGCCCGCAGGTGGTTGACCGGGTCCGTGACAGTGTCGACGCGGCCATCCACCGTCATCGCACAGGTGAGCACGACGTGCGGGTAGAGCATCGGGACGATCTCGTCCACCGACCACACACCGGCGGCGCCAGGCAGGCCGGCGAGGTACCCGGCGGCCTCCCGCAGGCTCCATCCGTGTGCCGAGAGCAGGCCGTGGCCGAGCATCCTCAGGTACGGCGGTGCCGGCGCGACGAGCGGTTCCTGGCCGAACGACCAGGGCGCGGTGAACGTGAGCATCGGGTGGTCGTCGTGGTCCCCGAGATGGATCAAGGTCTCGTAGCGGCCGTCCCCCAGCCGGGCCCGGCCGTTCGCCAGCACCTCGCGCAGATCGAGGTCGGTGCCGGGCTCCCGGTACATCTCCTGTTCACGCACGTCGGCGAACTGCTTCTGCGTGATCAAGTAGGCCCGCGCGTGGGCGACACCGGGCAACTCTGGGTCGAAGAACGCCCGACCGCCGCCCCACACCGGCGACTCGGTGGCGAAATAGACCCCGCCCGGCACCGAGCAACCGCGGATCGCCAGCGGTGGGGTGCGGTCGCGGCAACCCGGATAGCTCCGGTTGCCACCGTCCGGGGTCCCACCCGCGACGTAACAGGTGAACCGGTCGACATGCATGTTCGACCCGTAGCTCACGTACCACACCAGGCTCATCCCACGATCCTCTCGTCCCGCCGTTCCACACATCTATCGTAGGATCGTTCAACAATCCCGCAATAGTGCGACCGGGCGACCTGATCGGTTTTCGACCTGACAATCCGCTGAGAACTCCGCAAAAACGGCACTTTCGGCCCCGCTCCCCCCGTTGACAACGATGAGACGGCCAACGCGGCCAGCACGGAGGAGTTCGTCATGAGCATCATCGGAGACCTGCTGGGCTTCGCCCTGACGGCGTTCATCGTGCTGCTGATCGCGCGCATGATCCTGGACTGGACGCAGCTGCTGGCCAACCGCCCGGGGTGGGCCGGCCGGGCTCGCGCGCTGGCACACGCCGGCACCGAACCGGTGATCGCGCCGGTCCGCCGGGTGCTGCCACCGGTCCGAGCCGGCGGCCTGTCCATCGACCTGGCGTTCACCGCGGTGTTCATCCTCGCCCTCATCCTGCGCTCCATCGCCTTCAGCCTCTGACCGCCCCAGCCCTGACGTCGATCCAGCTCGGGCGCTTCCGTGCGAGGATGATCGGGATGGGGTCTTATGTAGAGCGTCCGCCGTTGCCGGAGTTGGCGGAGGTGGTGCGGACGGTCTGGATCCAGCGCACCGGTGCGGCGCCGTACGTGCAGCGGCACCTGCCCACCGGCGGGGTCGAGATCCACTTTCCGATCGGTGGCCGTCCGCTGCTGGCCGGTCCGCTGACCGGTCCGGAGATCGAGGTCATTCCGGCGCACACCACCGTCGTGGGTGTGCGGTTCCAACCGGGGACCGCGCCGCGCCTGCCGACGGTGCTCGACGACCTGGTGGACCAGCGCCTGTGCCTGGCGGAGCTGTGGGGAAGTACGGTGGACCGCCTGGTGGAGACGATGGCCGGGGCCGGGACACCCGAGCGGGCGCTCACGCTCCTGCAGGCCCACCTCGTGCAGGAGTTTCGCCGTGCGGTCCGGGTGGATCCGCTGGTGGTCGAGGCCGTGCGGGCGCTGATGCCCTGGCACCCGGTCACCATCGACACCCTGGCCGCCCACCTGGCCCTCTCCGCGAGCCAACTGCGCCGCCGCTGCCTGCACGCGGTGGGGGTCAGTCCCAAGGTCCTCCAGCGGACGTTGCGGTTCCAGGGATATCTCGCGCTGGCTCAGGCCGGCGCCATCGCCACGGGCCGGCGCGGTACGGACGGCATGGCGGGGCTGGCGATTGACGCGGGTTACGCCGACCAGGCACACCTCAGCCGGGAATGCCTCCGCCTGACCGGCGTCACCCCGCGCCGGCTCCTCGGTGGCGGCGACACCGAGCACTGCCTCTGCAGCCACGACCATTCCGCCTCATATCAGCCCTTCCTTGCCACCCGGAACAGGCCGCCGCTCCGGCTCTGACCCTGCACGATTCGTTCAAGACCCGAGGTCACCCCGCTCGTAGTTTCGAGCTCGTGCCTGACCTGGCCGAGTTCGCCGACGCAACCGGCGGCGAGTCTGATCAAGGAGAGACATGAGCAAGGTCATCTGTGCCCTGGCCGTCTCGGTGGACGGCTACATCACCGGTCGTGGCCCGGGCCCCGGGCGTGGGCTCGGCGACGCCGGATTCCTCTTCGACTGGTACTTCGACGGGGACACGCCGAGCCGGGTGTTCGACGGGTTCAAGCTCAGCGAGCCCAGCGCCCGCGTCTTCGACGCCCTCGCCGCCCGCGTGGGCGCGATCATCTCCGGACGGAACACCTACGACGACTCCGAGGAGTTCGGCGGCGGCGGCCCGCACCCGACCGCGCCGTTGTTCATCCTCAGCCACCGGCCGGCGCCCCGGACCGAGGAGTCCGAGCGCCAGACGCTGATCACCACCGGCATCGAGGACGCGGTGGCGGCGGCCAAGGCAGCGGCCGGGGGCAAGGACGTCGGCCTCCAGGGCGGCGGCGTCGTCACCGAGGCGCTCAAGGCCGGGCTGGTGGACGAGTTCGTCCTGCACCAGGTGCCGGTCCTGCTCGGTGGCGGCCGCCCGTACTTCCAGGAGCTGCCGTCGCATGTGCGGCTCCGCCTGGTCGAGGCCGTCCCGGCACCCGGCGTGACCCACCTGCACTACGAGGTGGTCCGATGATCCTCGTCACCGGAGGGTTGGGCATGATCGGCGCCCACACCGCCCGCGCGCTCCTCGACCTCGGCCACGAGGTCGTCGTCACCTCTCACCGCAGGGCAGAGGTCCCGTCGTTCCTCGCCGGCCGGGTCACCGTGGAGCACCTCGACGTCACCGACCGGGACGCCTTTCTCGCCCTCGGCGGTCGCCACGACATCAGCGACATCGTCCACCTCGCCGGCAGCATCCCCGGCGAGGATCCGGTCCACTACTTCCGCACGGACACGACCGGCCTGCTCAACGCGCTGGACGCCGCCCGCACCTGGGGCGTGCGCCGGTTCGCGGTCGCCAGCAGCCTCGGCGTGTACGTCGGCCGGACCGAGATCCCCTGGCACGAGGAGCTCGCGCTGCCCACCGCGGACCTGCCGCACCTGATCATCGCCTTCAAGAAGGCCGTCGAACCCCTCACCACCCACAGCCTCCAGGGCACCGGGATCGAGCCGGTCGTACTCCGGATCGGGAGCATCTGGGGACCGCTGATGGATCCGGAATCACCGTTCAACCACATCCCGCCGTATATCAGCGCCGTGCTCCGCGGTGAACAGCCGCGGCCGCTGCACGCCGACGACGGTGGCGACAGCTGCTACGCGCCCGACGCCGGACGCGCGATCGCCCTCCTGACGACCGCGCAGACCCTGCGGCACAACACCTACAACGTGTCCAGCGGCCGGCCGTTCGCCAACCGCGAACTCGCCGACGCCCTGCGGGCCATCACCCCCGGCCTGCGGCTCGACCTCCTGCCCGGACGGCAGCACGGCCCCGGCGACGACCCCTACCTCGACATCGCCCGGCTCACCCACGACACCGGCTTCAAGCCGGCCTTCGACGTCGCCACGGCCGTCGCCGACTACGTCGCCTGGCGCGCCGACAACCCCCGCTGAAGGAGCACCCCCATGCTTGACCCCACGTGCGCCCCGTCCTCGACGGCAGCTCGATCGCTCACCCCGCCACCGTCCTGCCAGATGGCTCGCCCCACACCACTCCCGTCTATGTCAGCACCCACGGCGACCGCATCGACTTCTTCACCGGCTTGGGCATGCGCAAAGCACGCAACCTGCGCCGCGGATCAGTCTCGCGCCAGCACGTCGGTTGGGAAAAACGTGCGGATGGGCACCTGCTCCTTGCGGATCATCCGATCCAGCAGATCGACGCCGGTTTCGGCGACCTTGTGGGAGTCCTGATGGACCGTCGCACGAAGCGGGCTTGGGCCGGCATCGATCAATGCTTTGGCCTGTGGAGTGCCGTCGACGCCGACGACGATCGTGTCGACCACGGTCGTGGGTTCGACGGAAAGAAGCCCATCGACCGTGCCCAGGGCCATTTCATCGTTCGTGCAGAAGATGACGTCGAGCCCCTGCCCATTGAGGCGGGCACGTTTCAGCTGCCTCCGCGTCACGTCGCGTGCCCGTAGGCGATCAAAGTCGGCCTTGTCCTCAAGCACGAGCACAGGACTCAGCTTGGCCATGAGTTCCTCCTTGAATCGCTGCTGGCGCTGGTGCTGCGAATCACCGCCGATGACGAGGACGGTCGGGCAGGGAGTCTGCTTTTGGACCAGGTATTCGGCGACCCAGCCCGCCGCTGCCACGCCGATCTCGGCGGCGCTGTACCCGACGAATGCCGCGTTGGCGGGATAGTGGAACTCGTTCTCAAACGGTTCAACGTCAAGGAAGACCACCGGAAGGGCCAGCTTCCCGCAGAAGTCGACGAGGTCTTTCTGCATGCGGTCCGCCAGTTGAGGAATGACCGCGATGACGAATCCGCCGACATAGTCGTCCTTGTGCTCGAGGACCTGCCGCAGGCAGTGCAGTTGGCCAACGGCGCTGTAGTCCGGATCGGTAATCCTGAGCTCGAGAGCGTACCCCCGCTGGTCAAGAACGCTGTGCAGGTTACGTACCAGCTTGGCTACATAGTGCTTTTGATCGAATGCCGATATAACCAGAAATACTCGTTTCGTCCGCGCGCTTCGGGGACGCTGTCGCAGCAGTGCAGAACCCAATGTGACGAGCAGAAACCCTGAGGCACCAAGCAACGACCACAGCGGCACCGGAATGATCAGCAGGCGCGGATTGAACACGTTGCCGATGGCACCGGCGATGGCGATCACGCAGAGGCCACTCAAGGTCGACGGGCCGACAGAGGACCATCGCGAACTTCTCGCTTGATCAGGAACGCGCACGGTCGCTCCCCTCCAGGGGCATGCCCAGGTCCGGCGAACGGTGCTACAAATTTACTAGCCTTTGCGGCTGTGGGAGATAGAACAAGTTGCCAGTATTTTGCCACGTGTGAACCGGGTGCCCCGGTGTCAACGCGGGGGGCGGGCGCGGAGGTGGAGGCGTTCACCCTGGGGGCCGAAGAGGCTGAGGACCTCGGTGGGGTGCGGGGTGGGGTTGCCGAACCAGTGCGGGATGTGGGTGTCGAACTCGGCGGCTTCGCCGGGGTTGAGGGTGACGTCGTGCTCGCCGAGGACGAGGCGGAGGTGGCCGGACAGCACGTAGAGCCATTCGTAGCCCTCGTGGGTCTTGGGTTGCGGCTCGGCGGTGGGGGTGCCCGGCGGGATGATCAGTTTGTAGGCCTGGATGCCGCCCGGGCGGCGGGTCAGCGGCAACAGGGTCATGCCGTGGCGCTCGATGGGGCGGGGGTGGATGCGGGGGTCGCCGGTGGGGGGCGCGGCGACGAGGTCGTCGAGCGGGACCTGGTGGGCCTGGGCCAGGCGGAGCAGGACCTCGAGGGTGGGGCGGCGCTGGCCGGACTCCAGGCGGGACAGGGTGCTGACCGAGATGCCGGTGGTCTTGGACAGCTGCGACAGGGTCGCGCCGCGGCGCTGGCGTACGGCGCGGAGGCGGGGGCCGACGGCGTCGAGCGCCGCGCCGAGGTCGTTTGCCACTTCGGCAACATTACTTGCCGGATGGTCTGGCCACACGGATAGTCCGGGTTGTGAATGAGAAATATGACGTGGTGGTGATCGGTGGGGGCGCAGCCGGGCTCAGTGGGGCGTTGGCACTGGTGCGGGCGCGGCGGCGGGTGCTGGTGATCGACGACGGCACGCCGCGGAACGCGCCGGCGGGGCAGGTGCACAACTTCCTGACCCGGGACGGCACGCCGCCCGGTGAGCTGCTGGCGGCGGGGCGCGCGGAGGTCGCCGGGTACGGCGGCGAATTCGTGTTCGGCGCGGTCACGGCGGCCGAGCGGGCCGGGGACGACCTCCGGGTGGCGCTCGGCGATCAGACGGCGCTGGCGCGGCGGTTACTGGTGACGACGGGGCTGGTGGACGAGTTGCCCGAGGTGGTGGGGCTGGCCGCACGGTGGGGGCGGGACGTGCTGCACTGTCCGTACTGCCACGGCTGGGAGGTGCGGGACCAGGCCATCGGGGTCCTGGCCAGCGGCCCGCTCGCGGTGCACCAGGCGTTGCTGTTCCGGCAGCTCAGCGACGACGTCACGCTGTTCCGGCACACCGGGCCTGACCTCACCGAAGAGCAGTGGGAGCAGCTCGCGGCGCGCGGGATCGCGGTCGTGGACGGGGAGGTCGCCGCCGTGGAGGTCACCGGCGACGCGCTGACCGGGGTCCGGCTGCGCGGTGGCCCGGTCGTGCCGTGCCAGGCGCTGGCGGTGCAGCCGTTCTTCCGGGCCCGCGCGGGGGTGCTCGGCTCGCTCGGCCTGGAGCCGGAACCGATGGAGATCAACGGGCAGGTCATCGGCACCCGGATCCCCGCCGACCAGCGCGGCGCCACGGAGGTCGCCGGCGTGTGGGTGGCCGGCAACGTCACCGACCCGATGGCCCAGGTGATCAGCGCCGCCGCCGCGGGCCTGCACACCGCCGCGGCGATCAACGCCGACCTGGTCGAGGAGGACGCCCGACAGGCCGCCGCCACCCGCGTCCCGGCATGAGCAGTGGGGAAGCAACGTCACGTTCATGCCGTAGAGGGCAAGGAACGTCACGTTGCTTCGCCGGCAGCGGTTGCCCCTTTGGACGCTCGCTGGGTCATAGGTCACGGGGTGATAAAGGCGTAGCGTCCGAGGAGTGCGGATGGTGCGCATGGGGCTTCGCCCTGGGTTCGTGCTGAGTGTGGCCGTGGTGGTTGCCCTCGGGGTGATCGAGCGGTCGGTCTCTGGCGTGCTCTCCGGGGTGTTCGGCGCCCTCTTCGGGATACTGGTGGGGTTGGCCGGGTTGCAGGTCGGGCAGCTGGTGGGGGCGCTGCTGCTGGGCGTGCAGGTGCACCGGGTGGTGATCGGCGTCGGGCCGCGGCTGGGTGAGTGGGGGACGGCGGCGCGGCCGGTCGTGCTGCGGGCGCTTCCGCTGTTCCTGGCGGTGGCGGTCGGGCCCGGGCGGGGTCCGGTGCGGCTCCGG
The DNA here is from genome assembly GCF_036002505.1 of Actinophytocola sp. Taxonomy (GTDB): domain Bacteria; phylum Actinomycetota; class Actinomycetes; order Mycobacteriales; family Pseudonocardiaceae; genus DASYTH01. The sequence goes on from NZ_DASYTH010000462.1 coordinate 57,342, forward strand.
ATGTGGGGTGCGGCGCTGGTCTCGGCGGCGGCCGGGGTCGCGGTGTGCGCGTGGATGGTCACCGACGCATTCCGCGGCGGGGCGTTCTTCCACGGGATGGCGGTCACCTGCGGCCTGGCGGTGGCCTACGCGCTGGTGCCGCGCAAGACGGCCGGGTCGACGTCGACCGGGTGGATGCTGTTCCGGCTGCACAAGCTCAGCCCGCGGCAGGTGCGGCAGATGGAGGCGGCGCCGCTGACCGGGCAGGCCATCGACGCGGCGCACAACGGAGACCTCGTCTCCGCGGAGCGGGCCGCGGCGAAGCTCGCGCAGGCGTACCCGGATCTTCGGACGGCCATCGCGGCGCGGATCGTGGTGCTCGAGGCACGCGGGCGCTACGCCGAGGCGATGGTGCTGGCGGTGAAGCTGGCGTCGCAGTCGGATCAGGAGCCGCACGAGGCGGCGGTGTCGTTCGCGGCGCTCGCCGGGTTGGCGTGCACGACCGTGGAGGCCGGCCAGCTCGACTCGGAGCTGGGACTGTCCACGGCCAGCACGGCGATCACGAACGCGGAGACGCTGGGGTACCCGCGGCACAAGCTGAACGGGTCGCGGGCGCTGCTGAACCTGTTGCGCGGCAACCTGGACCGGGCGATCGCGCTGGCCCGCATCGCCGCCGGCTCCGGCGACGACGTGATCGGCCGGGCCGACGACCTGGCCACGCTCGCCCGGGCACACATGGCCGCCGGCGACAACCGGACCGCGCGCCAGGTCATCGGTGAGGCGGAGAAGCTCGTGCCCTGGTGGCCGCGGGTCGCCAACACCCGCAGCCGCCTGGAGGTTTGCTGAGGGTGCGATGAAGGGGGCCTTCCTCACGCTGGACGTGAGGAAGGCCCCCTTCATCGCATTACGCCAGCACCACCCGGTTCAGCTCCGCCGGGGTGGCGAGCAGCTCGTGCCGCGGAAGCACCCGGGCGGTGACGCCGAGCGAACCCGTGTGCGGCAGCGGCAACTCGGCGACGTAGCGACCGCCGTCGAGGCGCATCGTGGCGGTGACCACGTCGGTGAGGTCGTCGGAGTCGCTGACCCGGCCGACCACCGCCTGAACCTCCACATCGGACGGATCCAGGCCGGCGAGGTCCACCGTGGCCAGCACCCGGACCGGCGCGCCGACCACCGGGGCGTGCCCGTCGCCCATCCCGAGCTCGCAGTCGGTGATCCGGATGTGCGGCCACGCCACGGCCAGCCGCGACCGGTACGCCGCGAGGTCCTTGGCCAGCTGGAAGCCGTCCGCCCGGGCCAGCCCGACCGCGGTGGCGGCCGGCGTGTACTGGCGCTCCACGTACTCGCGCACCATCCGGGACGCCTGCACCTGCGGGCCCAGCGACGCCAGCGTGTGCCGCACCCGGGCCAGCCACTGGGTCGGCACGCCGTCGTGGCCGCGCTCGTAGAACAGCGGCGCCACCTGCGAATTGATCAGCTCGTAGAGCGCCGCGGCCTCGAGATCGTCGCGGCGCACCGGGTCGCTCACCCCGTCCGCGGTCGGGATCGCCCACCCGTTGGTGCCGTCGGCCAGCTCGTCCCACCAACCGTCCCGGATGGACAGGTTGAGCCCGCCGTTGAGCGCCGACTTCATGCCGGACGTGCCGCACGCCTCGAGTGGCCGCAGCGGATTGTTCAGCCACACGTCACAGCCCCAGTACAGGTAGCGCGCCATGGACATGTCGTAGTCCGGCAGGAACACGATGCGGTGCCGCACCTCCGGGTCGTCGGCGAACCGGACGACCTGCTGGATCAGTGCTTTGCCGCCGTCGTCGGCCGGGTGCGACTTGCCGGCCACCACCAGCTGCATCGGCCGCTCCGGGTGCAGCAGCAAGGCCTTGAGCCGCTCCGGGTCGCGCAGCATCAGGGTGAGCCGCTTGTAGGTCGGCACCCGCCGGGCGAAGCCGACGGTGAGCACGTCCGGGTCGAACACCGCGCCGGTCCAGCCGAGCTCCAGGGCGGACGCGCCGCGCTGCAGCCAGGCCGCGCGCACCCGGCGGCGCACCTCGGCGACCAGCCGCTCGCGCAGCCCGCAGCGCAGCTCCCAGAGCAGCGCGTCGGTCACCGGGGCCCCGCCGCCGAGCGACACCTCACCATCCACATCGGACTCACCGAGCAGGCCGCTCATCTCGCGGGCGGCCCAGGTCGGGCCGTGCACCCCGTTGGTGACCGAGGAGATCGGCACCTCCGCGGTGTCGAAACCGCGCCACAGCCCGCCGAACATCTCCCGGCTCACCGCGCCGTGCAGCCGCGACACCCCGTTCGCGCGCTGCGCCAGCCGCAGACCCATGTGCGCCATGTTGAACATGCCGACGTTGTCCTCGGCGCCCAGCGCCAGCACCCGGCCGACCTCGATGCCCGGCAGCAGCGTGCCGTCGCCGAAGTAGTGCTGCACGAGGTCGACCGGGAACCGGTCGATGCCCGCCGGCACCGGGGTGTGCGTGGTGAACACGGTGCCGGCGCGCACCGCGCACAGCGCCTGTTCGAAGTCGAGCTGCTCGCCGGAGACCAGCTCGCGGATGCGTTCCAGGCCGAGGAACCCGGCGTGTCCTTCGTTGGTGTGGAACACCTCCGGCTGCGGGTGGCCGGTCAGCTCGCAGTAGGTGCGCACCGCGCGCACGCCGCCGATGCCGGCCAGGATCTCCTGGCGGATCCGGTGGTCCTGGTCGCCGCCGTAGAGCCGGTCGGTCACCCCGCGCAGGTCCTCGTCGTTGTCCTCGATGTCGGAGTCCAGCAGCAGCAACGGAACCCGGCCGACGCTGGCCTTCCAGATCCGCGCCCGGAGCACCCGGCCGCCGGGCATCGAGACGTGCACCAGGATCGGCGCACCGGACGGCTCGACCAGCGGCTCCAGCGGCAGGGCGTTGGGGTCGATCACCGGGTAGTGCTCGATCTGCCAGCCGTCCAGCGACAGCGACTGGCGGAAGTAGCCGGAGCGGTAGAGCAGCCCCACGCCGATCAGCGGCACGCCGATGTCCGAGGCCGCCTTGAGATGGTCACCGGCCAGCACGCCGAGGCCGCCGGAGTAGTTCGGCAGTGCCTCGGTGACCCCGAACTCCATGGAGAAGTAGGCGATGGAGTCCGGCATGTGGGCATGGTCGCCGCCGTGCGTGTGCAGCTCGTCCGCCCGGCGCTGGTACCACCGCGGGGCCTGCAGGTAGCGCCGGAGGTCATCATGGACGGCGCCGGTCCTGGCCAGGAACGTCGAGTCGCCGGCCAACTGCTCGAGCCGCTCGGCCGGTACCTCCGCCAGTAACCGCAACGGGTCGCCGAGGCGCTCCCAGCCCTCCGGATCGACCGCGGCGAACAGATCCTGGGTCGGCGGATGCCAGGTCCAGCGCAGGTTCGTGGCCAGGGTTCCCAACTCGGCCAACGGTTCCGGGAGCCCGGCCCGCACGGTGAAGCGGCGCACTGCTTTCATCCTGGCGACCTTAGAGCACGCCCCTGAACGCCGATCCGCGTACACCTCGGACCGGTCCAGCCAGCCGTCGTGTAGAGCTACAAGGACGCCCAGGTCCCCCACGCCGCAAGGGTGGCGACGATCTCAGGAAGCTCAATCGTCCCAGCCGCGACACCGACCACGAATTTCTCACCTTCGTCGACCGACGGCGCACGAAGGACCGAGCCGTTCATCGCCGCGAACAACCGGGTCGCAACCCAGGCGAGTCGTTTGTTGCCATCGACCAGAGCACGATTGCGCGCCAGCGAGTGAAGAAGCGCGGCGGCCTTCTCCGGCAGTGTCGGATACGGGTCAGTCCCGAACACATTGGTCTGGGCCCGAGCAAGCGCGGCGTGCAGGAGTCCCCAGTCACGCACCTCAGGAGCGCGACCAAGGATGGCGTTCCCGGCCGCGGGGAGGTCCTCAAGATCGAGATAGTCGATCGGACGAGTCACTGGGCAAGCCGGTCAAGCAACTCGGCGTCTTCAGCAAGGATGCTGCTGAGCGCGGCATCCCGAACGGCCGTCCGTCGAGACGTGTACTCCCGAATTGCCTGCCGCGCCACGTCCTGCATCGAACGATGCTCTCGCTCCGCCGCGAGACGCAGCGCTTCGGTTTCGGCCTCGGTAAGGCGCAGAGTCATGGCCACACGGACATGATACCGGGTGATACCGCACGGTGCGATAGTCGAGGGACACGAACCACCACACCGTCGAAGGCCAACACATCTACGCGGCGCGCCAACACGACGACCTGAGGCGCCAACACACCCGCCGTCGTGTGGGCGTTGAGCCGGCCGTGCAGACTTAGTGGTAGCGGATCTCGATGTGGTTGGGAGGGCGTCGCCGGTGGTTGGTCGGCTTGGTGTGGACGATGTCGCTCCCCTGGTGAGTTGCGGGAGGCATCCGGCGAAGGCCGTGGTGGGTGAGCAAATTCCGGTCCACGCGACGGTCTGGCGCGAAGGGCACGACGCCGTCGCGGCCACGGTGGCGTGGCGGGGGCCCAAGGACAAGAAGGAGCGGCGCACGCGGATGGTGCCCGAGGGGATCGGGCTGGACCGGTGGGTGGCCGCGATCACGCCGGACGCGCAGGGGATGTGGACGTTCCGGGTGGACGCCTGGGGTGATCCGTGGGCGACCTGGAAGCACGCGGTCGAGGTGAAGGTGGCGGCGGCGCAGAGCGCGGAGGAGCTGGCCAACGATCTCGAGGGCGGCGCGCGGCTGCTGGAGCGGGCGGCGAAGAAGGCGAGCGCGAACGGCGACCGGGCGCTGCTGCTGTCCGCGGCGGAGGCGTTGCGGGACACCACGAAACCGCTGCCGGCGCGGATCGCCGAGGCGCTGACCGACGCCGTGCACAAGATCATGTACGAGCGGCCGGTACGCGAACTGGTGACGGCCGGGGACACCCAGCAGATCTACGTCGACCGGCGGCGCGCGCTGTTCGGCTCCTGGTACGAGTTCTTCCCGCGCTCCACCGGCGGCGAGGACGAGTCGGGCAAGCCGCTGCACGGCACGTTCGCCACCGCCACCGCGCAGCTCGAGCGGATCGCGCGGATGGGCTTCGACATCGTGTACCTGCCGCCGGTCCACCCGATCGGCCGGGTGAACCGCAAGGGCCCCAACAACAGCGTGATCTCGGTACCGGAGGACGTCGGCTCGCCGTGGGCGATCGGCGCCGAGGAGGGCGGGCACGACGCGATCCTGCCGAAGCTTGGCACGCTCGCCGAGTTCCGCGCTTTCGTCGACCGCACACGAGAGCTCGGCATGGAGGTGGCGCTGGACTTCGCGCTGCAGTGCGCGCCGGACCACCCGTGGGTCACCGAGCACCCCGAGTGGTTCACCACCCGGCCGGACGGAACCGTCGCCTACGCGGAGAACCCGCCGAAGAAGTACCAGGACATCTACCCGCTCAACTTCGACAACGACCCCGAGGGCATCTACGCGGAGATGCTGCGGGTGATCAAGCACTGGATCGCCCAGGGCGTCAAGGTGTTCCGGGTCGACAACCCGCACACCAAGCCGCCGAACTTCTGGCAGTGGCTGATCGCGCAGGTCAAGGCCAGCGACCCGGACGTGCTGTTCCTGTCCGAGGCGTTCACCGCGCCGGCCCGGCTGTACGGCTTGGCGCGTCTGGGTTTCACCCAGTCGTACACCTACTTCACCTGGCGCACCTACAAGCACGAGCTGATCGAGTTCGGCAACGAGATCGTGGCGCACGCCGACGAGGCCCGGCCGAACCTGTTCGTGAACACCCCGGACATCCTGCACGCGAGCCTGCAGTTCGGCGGCCCGGCCATGTTCGCGCTGCGGGCGGCGCTGGCCGCGACCCTGTCGCCGAGCTGGGGCGTGTACTCCGGCTTCGAGTTGTACGAGCACGTGGCGGTGCGCGAGGGCAGCGAGGAGTACCTGGACTCGGAGAAGTACCAGCTGCGCCCGCGGGACTTCAACCAGGCGCTCGCCGACGGCCGCTCGCTGGAGCCGTGGATCACCCGGCTCAACGGCATCCGCCGTGCGCACCCGGCCCTGCAGCAGCTGCGCACGCTGCGCTTCCACGAGATCGACAACGACGCCATGATCGCCTACTCCAAGGTCGACCCGGCCAGCGGCGACACCGTGATCACGGTGGTCAACCTGGACCCGCACCACCCGCAGGAGGGCACGGTCCAGCTCGACCTGCCGGCGCTCGGCTTCGGCTGGTCCGACCGCTTTCCGGTGCGCGACGAGGTCACCGGCGCCAACTGGGAGTGGGGCCAGGACAACTACGTCCGGCTCGACCCCATCCACGCGGTGGCGCACATCCTGAGCGTGTTCCGGGCCTGACCGCGAGTCCCCGGTTCAGGACCGCGAGTCCCCGCCTCCAGACCGCGAATTCCCGGTTCAGGCAGGCCTCGAACCGAGAACCCGCGAGCCGGAAGCGCGAACTCAGGTGCTGGAACCGGGGACTCGCGGGGTTACGGCCGCGGCCCGATCACCTCGGAGCCCTCGCGCACCGTGATCGCCATCGCCGGGCAGGTGTCCGCCGCGTCCAGCACGACGCCGTCCGGCTCGATCTCGTCGTCGATCGGCTCGGAATGATCCGGGCCGAGGCGGAAGAACTCGGGCGCCAGGCCCACGCACATCCCGGAGGCGATGCACGCGTGCCCGTCCACCTCCAGCTGCCAGCTCATGAGTTACTGTGTCCTATTCACCTCGATGGCGGAGCGCCAGTCTACGGGCATGGTCCGCGGCCCGCGCACGATCATCCGCGTCTTCCACTCGACGTCGCCGGCCAGGTGCAGCCCGGGCAGCCGGTCGACCAGGACCCGCAGCGCCTCCTGCAGCTCGGCCCGGGCCAGCGGCGCGCCCAGGCAGTGGTGCACCCCGTGGCCGAAGCCGATGTGCGGATTCTCCTCGCGGTCGAATCGCAGCTTCCCGGGCTCGGCGAACCGCAGCGCGTCCCGGTTCGCCGCGCCGACCGCGACCAGCACCGGCTCACCCGCCCGCACCAGCACGCCGCCGACCTCGATGTCCTCGGTGGCGTAGCGGGCGAACCCGGCGGCGGCGCCGAGCGGCACGAACCGCATGAGCTCCTCCACCGCGGCCGGGATCAGGTCCGGGTCGGCCCGCAGCGCCGCCCAGTGCTCGGGGTGCTCGAGCAGCACGTAGACGAAGTTCGGGATCTGCGTGGCGGTGGTCTCGTGCCCGGCGAGCAGCAGCCCGGCACACATGTCGACGAGCTCCAGCTCGGAGAGCCGGTCCCGCTCGTCCCGGGCCTCGATGAGCGCGGTCATCAGGTCGTCGGCGGGCTCGGCCCGGCGCTGCCGGATCAGCTCGCGCATGTAGGCGCGGAACTCCTCCCGGTTCTGGTTGAACTCCTCGAGGGTGAGCCGGGCCGTGGACAGCGCCGCGTCGCTCCACACCCGGAACTGCGGCCGGTCCGCCACCGGCACGCCCAGCAGCTCGCAGATCACCGCGACCGGCAGCGGCAGCGCGAAGTTCTCCACCAGGTCGGCCGGCGGCCCCAGCGCCACCAGATCGTCCACAATGGACTCGGCCAGCTCACGGACACGCGACCGCAGCCGCTCGACCCGGTGCACGGTGAACGCCTTGGCCACCAGCGTGCGCAGCCGGGTGTGCTCGGGCGGATCCATGGCCAGCATGCCGCCTTCGGTCAGCCGGGCGGCGCCGAGCCTCGGCTCGTCCCGGTCGACCGACGCGGCGCGACTGAACCGCCGGTCGCCGAGCACCAGCCGCGCGTCGGCGTAGCGGGTGGCGAGCCAGGCCGGCTCCCCGTAGGGCAGCCGCACCCGGATCATGCCCGGAGCCTCGCGGGCCTCGGCGTAGTCCGCGGCCAGATCCAGGCCCTCGGCCACGTTGAACGGGTAGGCGACGGGTTCGGCGTGTGTTGAAGTCGTCACCCATCGTTCCTAGCGTGTCCCCGGGCCGATAGGAAACCGCTATCCGGGTGCGACGTTTTGGTGATCTTCGGCCCCGCGCGTTGTCTAGCGGGATCGGCGTCGGATGATAACGATGGAGACGACCAACGACGGCCGCCAAGGATGGGTTTGACATGACTGAACCCCTGGAAGAACCACGTCCGGACGCGGCGCTCGGGCTCGATGGCGTGCCGCATACGGGCGAGGCGATGACCGCGGACGGGCATCTGGTCGAACCACAGGCGGAGGACTTCCGGCATGCCCGACCAGCCGCGAAGGACCTCGCCTGGTATCAGAGCGCCGTTTTCTACGAGGTGCTGGTCCGAGCGTTCAACGACTCCGACAACGACGGCACCGGGGACCTGCGCGGCCTAGCCGACAAGTTGGACTACCTGGACTGGCTCGGCGTGGACTGCCTGTGGCTGCCGCCGTTCTACGCCTCCCCGCTGCGCGACGGCGGCTACGACATCAGCGACTTCCGGGCCGTGCTGCCGGAGTTCGGCAACGTCGAGGACTTCGTCTACCTGGTGGACCAGGCGCACCGGCGGGGCATCCGGGTGATCACCGACCTGGTGCTGAACCACACCTCCGAGGCGCACCCGTGGTTTCAGGAGTCCCGCAACCACCCCGACGGACCGTACGGCGACTTCTACGTCTGGGCCGACACCGACACCGGCTATCCCAAGGCGCGCATCATCTTCGTGGACACCGAGTCCTCGAACTGGACCTACGACCCGGTGCGCGGCCAGTTCTACTGGCACCGGTTCTTCGCCCACCAGCCGGACCTCAACTACGCCAACCCGGCCGTGCAGGAGTCCATGATCGACGTGCTGCGGTTCTGGCTGGACCTCGGCATCGACGGGTTCCGGCTGGACGCGGTGCCGTACCTGTTCGAGGAGGAGGGCACCAACTGCGAGAACCTGCCGCGCACGCACGAGTTCCTCAAGCGCTGCCGCAAGGTCGTGGACGACGAGTACCCGGGCCGGGTGCTGCTGGCCGAGGCCAACCAGTGGCCGGCGGACGTGGTGGAGTACTTCGGCGACCCGGCGGCCGGAGGTGACGAATGCCACATGGCGTTTCATTTCCCCCTTATGCCGAGGATCTTCATGGCGGTGCGCCGCGAGTCGCGTTTTCCCATCTCAGAGATCCTGGCGCAGACCCCGGCCATCCCCTCCGGTTGCCAGTGGGGCATCTTTCTGCGTAATCATGATGAGCTGACGCTGGAGATGGTCACCGACGAGGAACGCGACTACATGTGGGCCGAGTACGCCAAGGATCCGCGGATGAAGGCGAACATCGGCATCCGGCGGCGCCTCGCCCCGCTGCTGGACAACGACCGCAACCAGCAGGAGCTGTTCACGGCACTCCTGCTGTCCCTGCCCGGCTCGCCGGTGCTCTACTACGGCGACGAGATCGGCATGGGCGACAACATCTGGCTCGGCGACCGGGACGGGGTGCGCACCCCGATGCAGTGGACCCCGGACCGCAACGCCGGCTTCTCCCGCTGCGACCCCGGCCGGCTCTACCTGCCGGTGATCATGGATCCGATCTACGGCTACCAGGGGGTGAACGTCGAGGCCCAGTCCAACAGCACCTCCTCGCTGCTGCACTGGACCCGGCGCATGCTGCAGGTCCGCCGCGAGCACACCGCGTTCGGATTCGGCGACTTCACCGAGCTGGGTTGCTCCAACCCGAGCGTGCTGGCCTACCTGCGCCGGTGGGTCGAGCCGGGCGGCGACGAGGACCTGGTCATCTGCGTCAACAACCTCTCCCGCTTCCCGCAACCGGTCGAGCTCGACCTGTCCGACCACGCCGGACTGGTGCCCATCGAGCTCACCGGCGGTGTCCCGTTCCCGCCGATCGGTGAGCTGCCCTACCTGCTCACCCTTCCCGGCCACGGCTTCTACTGGTTCCAGATCACGCAAGGGGACGAGAGCGAGGCGCCGTGACGACGATTCAAGCGAAAGATCTGCTCGACGAGCTGGCCGAGCCGATCCGCCAGTGGCTGCCCGCACAACGCTGGTTCGCGGCCAAGCGGCGCGGCGCGGAGGTCGTGCAGACGGTGCACGCGACCACGATCATCGACGGCGACCCCGCCCTGGTGCAGGCCCTGGTGAACGTGGACGGCGAGCAGTACCAGCTGCTGCTCGGGTTGCGCACGGAGCTGGTCGAGCAGGTGGGGCACGCGGTGATCGGCCAGGCCGGCGGTCGGCACGTGTACGACGCGCCGCATGACCCGGAGCTGATGGGCCAGCTGCTGGAGCTGGTGGCCGCCGACGAGAACCGGGGCGGCCTGCGGTTCCGGCACGAGCCGTGGGTGTCCCTGGAGACCGGGCTCCGGGCCCGGCCGATCGGGGTGGAGCAGAGCAACACCTCGGTGATCTACGGCCAGAACTACATCCTGAAGCTGTTCCGCCGCCCGTCCTCCGGGCCGAACCGGGACGTCGAGCTGCACCGGGCGCTGCACGCGGCCGGGAGCCCGCACATCGCCGACCCGCTCGGCACGATCGAGGGCGAACCGGCGGGCCTGGCGACCACACTCGGCTTCCTGCAGCAGTTCCTGCCGAACGCGGTGGAGGGCTGGGCCACCGCCACGGCGAGCGTGCGGGACCTGCTGGCCGAGGCGGACCTGCACGCCGACGAGGTGGGCGGCGACTTCGCCGGCGAGGCCAACCGGCTCGGGGTGGCGGTGGCCGAGGTGCACGCGGACCTCGCGGCCACGCTCGGCACCGAGACCGTGACCTCGGCCGGGTTCGGCGCCCGGGTGGACGCCATGCACGCCCGGTTGGACTCGGTGCTCACCGAGGTGCCGGAGCTGCGCGAGCACGAGGACATGCTGCGCCAGGCGTTCGACGCGGTGCGGGAGCTGCGCTCGCCGGTCGAGGTCCAGCAGGTGCACGGCGACCTGCACCTCGGGCAGGTGCTGCGCAGCACGTCCGGCTGGGTGCTGATCGACTTCGAGGGTGAGCCGGACACCATCCCGGAGCAGCGCACGGTGCTGCGCTCGCCGCTGCGGGACGTCGCCGGGATGCTCCGCTCGTTCGACTACGCGGCGTTTCACCTGGTCGCCAGCGGTGAGGAGGACCGGCAGCGGCTGGCCCGGGCGGCGGAGTGGGCCGACCGCAACCAGGCGGCCTTCTGCGAGGGGTACGCCAAGGTGGCGTTCGACCCGCGCAGCCAGCCGGTGCTGCTGCGCGCGTTCGAGCTGGACAAGGCGGTGTACGAGGTGGCGCTGGAGCATCACTACCGGCCCGACTGGCTGGCGATTCCGCTCGCGACTTTCCGCCGGCGGCCAAGCTGGTTAGCCTGACCTTCACGGTGAGTCACTGAGCCAGCACCAGGATCGGAGTGGCCATGCGGATCTCGGATGTGTTGCGCGGCAAGGGTTCCAACGTGGCGACGGTGGACCCGGCGCTGTCGGTCAGCGGGTTGGTCGCGGAGCTGGCCAGGCACAACGTCGGCGCCATGGTGGTCGTCGCCAACGGTGAGGTGGTCGGCATCGTCTCCGAACGCGACGTGGTCCGCCAGCTGCACGAACGCGGCGCCGACCTGCTCGACGCCCGGGTCTCGGACATCATGACCAGCTCCGTCTACACCTGCCTGCCCACCGACAGCGTGGACAGCCTCGCCGCCACCATGACCGAACGCCGCATCCGCCACATGCCCGTCGTCGTCGACGGCTCCCTCGTCGGCATCGTCAACATCGGCGACGTCGTCAAGAGCCGTATCGGCGAGCTGCAGACCGAACGCGAGCAACTCCAGTCCTACATCGCCCAAGGTTGATGCCCTGAAGGTGACCTTCGGGACGTTGAACGCCCTGAAGGTCACCTTCAGGGCATGGACCGCCCGGTACATCGGCAAGGTGTGCGGGATAGCGGCAGAATGGACCGGGTGAGCAAGCAGGGCACGCGCCGATTGATGCCGCCGTCCGCTGATCTTGAGCGGTTGCTGGACGGATCGCACCATGATCCGCACTCGGTGCTCGGGGTGCACTCCGATCATGCGGGTACCACCGTCGCCAGGGCGCTGCGACCGGGTGCCAAGGCCGTGGCGCTGGTGGCTGGGGAGCACCGGTTCGACATGGACGAGGTGGCCGACGGGCTGTTCGCCACCGCGCTGGACGAGCCGCCGGGTGAGTATCTGATCGAGGTGGACTACGGCGGGGACCCGGTGCTCGTGGAGGATCCGTACCGGTGGCTGCCGACGCTGGGCGAGCTGGATCTGCATCTGTTCAGCGAGGGCCGGCACGAGCGGCTGTGGCAGGTGCTGGGGGCGCATCAGCACTCGTACGAGGTCCCGGGCGGGGTGGTGGCCGGGACGTCGTTCGCGGTGTGGGCACCGAACGCCCGAGGGGTGCGGGTGACCGGCGACTTCGACGGGTGGGACGGCCGGGCGAACCCGATGCGCTCGCTGGGCTCGTCGGGGGTGTGGGAGCTGTTCGTTCCGGGCCTGCCGCCGGGCACCCGGTACAAGTTCCGGATCTTCGGCCAGGACGGGCGCTGGCATGAGCGGGCCGACCCGATGGCGTTCGCCACCGAGGTGCCGCCGGCCACCGCCTCGGTTGTGTCCACTTCGGACTACCTGTGGCGGGACGAGCCGTGGCTGGAGAAGCGCGAATCGACCCGGTGGACCGACGCGCCGATGAGCGTCTACGAGGTGCACCTGGGGTCCTG
>NZ_DASYTH010000463.1:0-1909 GCF_036002505.1 Actinophytocola sp.
ACCTCGAGCTCCGCGCCCGGCTGGGCCCGACCAGCTGACCTTGCGATCATTCGTCGCTTCTTGCCAAGCTCTGCGCCGGACGCGCCGCATTTCAGGCTCTTCTGCTCGATGTGTGGGTGGTTTGAGCGTGCCGTGAGTGGCGCACGCCGTTCCCTGTCTAGGTTTCTGAGCTGTCAAGGAACAGGAACCGTGAGCAGGAGAACGGCGTGCGTGAGAACAGCTTATGGCGTGCGGTTTTGGCGGTCGACAAGACGGTCATCGAGGCCGTCGAGTTCGACGAGGACGAGCAGGTCGTGGTCGTGTCGGTGCGTCCGGTGGCGCGGCTGCGGGGCCGGTGTGGGCGCTGCGGGCGCCGGTGCCGGGGGTATGACCAGGGGCGTGGTGAGCGGCGCCGGTGGCGGGGGCTGGACCTGGGCACGGTCCGGGTCTGGCTGGAGGCCGACTCGGTGCGGGTGGAGTGCCCCGAGCACGGGGTGGTGGTCGCTCATGTCCCGTGGGCCCGCCACGACGCCGGCCATACGTACGCGTTCGATGATCAGGTGGCGTGGTTGGCCACCCAGACGTCGAAGACCGCGGTCACCCAGCTGATGCGGATCACCTGGCGCACGGTGGGATCGATCATCGCCCGGGTCTGGGCCGATGTCGACGCGGTGGTCGACCGGTTCGAGGGGCTGCGCCGGATCGGAATCGATGAGATCTCCTACCGCAAGCGCCACCATTACCTCACCGTCGTGGTCGACCACGACACCGGACGGCTGCTGTGGGCCAAGGCCGGGCGCACCAAGGACACCGTGCGCGCCTTCTTCGACACCCTCGGCCCCGACCGCAGCCGGCAGTTGACGCACGTGTCCGCCGACGGCGCCACCTGGATCACCGCCGTCGTGGCCGAGCGTGCCCCGCAGGCCGTCTTGTGCGCCGACCCGTTCCACATCGTCGCCTGGGCCACCGACGCCCTGGACACCGTCCGCCGCCAAGTATGGAACACCGCCCGCCGCGCCCCCGGCGGATCGCGTCCGGAAAGCAAGGGACGATCCCGGCCCATCAACATCGCCCAAGGCGACGCACGCGCACTCAAACGAGCCCGCTACGTGTTGTGGAAGAACCCCGAAAACCTCACCGACCGCCAGCAGACCAAACTCGCCTGGATCGCCAAGACCCACCCCTACCTGCACCGCGCCTACCTCCTCAAGGAAGGCCTCAGAACCGTCTTCAAACTCACCGGCCACCAAGCCAAACACGCCCTGCAACGGTGGCTGCGGTGGACAGCCCGCTCCCGCATCCCCGAATACGTCCAGCTCGGCCGCCGCATCCGCAACCACCTGCCCGCCATCCACGCCAGCCTCGACCACGGCCTGTCCAACGCCCTCATCGAATCCACCAACACCAAAATCCGACTCATCACCCGCATCGCCTACGGCTTCGGCAACCCCGACAACCTCATCGCCATGGCACTGCTGACCCTCGGCGGTCACCGCCCCCAGCTCCCAGGACGCCCATGACCAGCCCCACACATCAGGCAGGAGAACCCCTTTTCCTGCGGTCCCGCGAAGGCGCGGCCGGCCGGGCTGCCATCCCCCAGCCGGCCGCGCACCGCGGAGTGCCACCTCCCCTTTGGCCGGCGTGTCCGTCGACCTCTACCGCCTGCCACCCGCACCAGCACCCCGGCGCGCCGTCCTTCGACGTGACGAAAGACCTGGGCTACGGCACACAGCCAGACAGCCCCCAAGGCTGACAATCAGCGGGCGATGCAATCGGCCAGGTGATCGTTGACGATCCCACTCGCCTGCATCAGTGCGTACGCCGTCGTCGGGCCCACGAACACGAAGCCCTTCTTCTTCAGAGCCTTCGACATCGCAACGGACTCCGGAGTGGTCGCCGGTACGTCGGCCAACGTCTTCGGCGCGGCCCG
>NZ_DASYTH010000464.1:0-5043 GCF_036002505.1 Actinophytocola sp.
GCCGAACGTCACCTCAGGTGGGCGGCGAAGAACTCAAGGATCCGCCGCCGGGCGTCCTGGGCGGACGGATCGTGGTAGCGCATGCCGGTGAGCTTGAGCAGCGGCTTGGCCAGCGCCGGTATGTCCGCCGGGTCGTGATCGTTGAGGAACCCGTGCGTGGCCCCCGGATACTCCTTGACGTCGTGCGGTATCCCGTTCGCGGCCAGCGCGCCGGAGAGCTTGGCCGCGGCGCCGCGCAGCCCGAAGTCGCGTTCGCCGTAGCTGCCGACGACCGGGCACGCGCCGGCCAGCGCGCGCTCCGCGTCCTTCGGCACCACGCCGTAGTTCACGCTCGCCGCGGCGAAATTGTGGCCCGGGGCGAGCATCAGCGCGAAGCCGCCGCCCATGCAGTACCCGATCACGCCGACCGTCCCGGTGCAGTCCGCCCGCCCGGCCAGCCAGTCGCGGGTGGCGTCGATGTCGCCGAGCGGCTGGCTTGCGTCCCGGATGAACCTCATGAAGCAGGTGAGCTTGCGGCCACCGCGGTAAAGGTCTGGGACGACCGCCAGGTAGCCCGCGCCGGCCAGCCAGTCGGCTTGGTTGCGCACGTCGCGGCTCATGCCGAGCGCGTCGTGCACGACCACCACACCGGGCCAGGGACCCTCGCCGGACGGGGTCGCCACGTATGCCTGCATGTCCCCCTGCGGGGTCGGAACGGTCACGCTGATCATTCTGCCGCCAGCCCGTTGCCGGACAACAGCTGATCCAGGTCGGCCGGCTCGCCGAACAGCGGGCCCTGCGCGCTGTGCACGCCGATGCCGGCCCAGCGGTCGGCCTCCTCCTCGGTGCGCACGCCGTCCACCGACACGGTCGCGCCGGCCTCCCGGACGGCCGCCACCAGGAGCGCCACCGGCCGGGGGCGGCTGTCGAGCCGGTCGTCCAGCACCACCGCCCGGGCCGGTGAACGCTCCAGCAGGGCCAGCTCGCGCGGGCCGCCGTTGAACGGGTGCAGTGCCGTGCGCACCCCGAGGTCGGCCACCACCTCGAGGTTGTCCGGCGCGCTGCCGAACTCCTCGAGCACCGCGCCGGTGTCGAACGCGATCTCCAGCAGCGGCGGCGGCAGGTCCGCGGCCGTGGTGGCCCGGAGCACCACGGCGACCAGGTCGTCGTCCGCGGATTGCAGGCGGGACAAGCGGATCCGGAGCACCGCATCGGTCTCGGCGACGAGCTGGCGGGGCAGCCGCCGGCAGGCCGTGCCGAGCAGCTCCGGTCCTAACAGGACGGACTGGCCGGTGCGCTCGGCCAGCCTCAGGGTTTCCCGGCCGTCCAGCGGCCCGTCCGCCCGCGCCGGCCAGTGCAGGGTCGCGTGCAGGGCCACGGTGTGCCGGTCGGCCAGCCGAACCACGGGCTGGAACGCGACCTCGAGCTCGCCGCTCTCGAACGCTCCGGGGAGTGCTGCCGCGGCGCGGTAGTCCCGGCGCACCCGCTCGTCGTGCCGCCGGTCGAACTGCATCCACTGCCGCCGGCCGCTGGCCCGGGCGCCGTGCAGCGCCGAGTCCGCGGCCCGGAACAGCTCCGCGCCGGACATCGCCGACGCGGGGGAGCGCACCACCCCGACCGAGGCGGTCACCGCGACGCCGCGCCCGTCCACGTACTCGGGCTCGGCCAGGGCCTCGTTGATCCGCCCGACCAGCTCGGGGATGTCCGGGGTGAGCGGGGAATCCTCGACCAGGACGGCGAACTCGTCGCCGCCGGTGCGGGCGACCAGCGCCTGCTCGCCGTCCACCACGGTCTCCAGCCGCTTCGCGACGGTCTTCAGCAGGTGGTCGCCGACGTCGTGCCCGAGGCCCTCGTTGAGCACCGAGAACGCGTCGAGATTGAGGCAGCACAACGTGATCGAGGCGGTCGGCGCGGCCTGCCCGAGCCGGCTCTCCAGCTGCGACTCGAAGTACAGCCGGTTCGCCACGCCGGTCAGCGCGTCGTGCAGCAGCTGGTGGCCGAACCGGCCCTGCAGCAGCTGCAGCTCGCTGAGGTCCTGCACGGTCATCACGTAGGAGGTGTGCGCGTCCGGACCTTCGCGCAGCGGCGACACGTCGACGAACACCCAGGCGGTGTCGCCGTCCTCGCGCACCAGCTTGAGCCGGCCGCGCGGCGGTTGGACCGGGCTGCCGGGCTCGTCCTCGGCCTGGTAGTCGGTCAGCGAGGCGCCGGTGAGGTCGGCCGGCTGGCAGGCCAGGATGCCCGCCAGCGTGGGGTTCGCCTCGAGGATCCGGCCCTCCAGGTCGAGGATCGCGACGCCGATCGGGGTGGAGGTGAACACCTCGCGGAACCGGCTCTCGGTGGCGCGCATGACCCGCTCGGCGCGCTGCTTGGCGGCCAGCAGCGCCCGCTTCATGTCCTCCTGCTGCTCCAGCGTCCGGCGCCGCATCGCGTTGGCGTAGCCGGTGGCCACCGCGCCGAGCAGGGCGACGACGTCGCGGTCCGTGCCGTGGTCGGGCAGGCGCTCGGCCAGCAGATCGAGCGAGCGCTCCAGCGTGTCCAGCCCGACGAGCTGGCCGGCCACCATCTGGCCGCCGACCATGACGCCTGGCTTCGGCGAGAACGGTTGCGCGGCAAGGGCTTCGGTCAGCATCCGGGCCAGGTCGTAGAGGAACGCCTCGAGCTCGCGCACCGACATCGGCACGTACGCGCTCGCGGCGACCACCTGAAACCAGGTCTTCGCGAGCCCCCGGAGGGGATCTTCGTCCGGCGTGATCACGGGACAGCGTTCACCGTTTGCGGCCCGCCCCCGCGTAGATGCCGGCCCGCCGGGGGTCGTCGCTGGTGTCCGTCGGCGACTCCGGGCGCCACTCGGAGGTGGCCACGATTCCCGGTGGGGCGATGTCGAAGCCGTCGAACAGCTCGGTGATCTCGGCGCGGCTCCGCGGGTACATCGGGTCCCGGCTCCGGCTCATCACCTCCACGACGCGCGCCATCTCCGCCGGCATCATGTCCGCGGTGAACTGGGAGAAACCGAGGTAGCTGCCGGGCACCAGGGTGTCCGCATACGTCTTCACGATGCCGTTCGGGTCCTTCTCCGGGGCGACGAAGTGGAACACACCGACCATGAGTAGCCCAACGGGCTCGGTGAAGTCCAGCAGCATCCGGCTGATCGGGTGATCGAGTACGTCACTCGGACGAGTGAGGTCGGCCTGCACCATCCTGGCGCGCTCGTCGCCGTCCAGCATCAGCTCGCTGTGCGCGACCGCCACGTCCTCGTAGTCCACGTACACCACCCGGGTCTCCGGGTCGGCCTGCTGCGCGATCTCGTGCACGTTGCCCACGGTGGGGATGCCCGAGCCCAGGTCGAGGAACTGCCGGATCCCGTTCGCCATCATGAACAGCACCACGCGCCGCAGGAACGCCCGGTTCAACCGCGCGATCTCCCGCGCATTGGGCTGCGCCACAAGGAACTTCTCCGCCAGCTCGCGGTCATGGGCGAAGTTGTGCGCACCCCCGAGCAGGTAGTCGTAGATCCGCGCCCCACTCGGCCGGTCCAGGTCCAGCCCCTCCGGCACCCAACTCGTCAACCCGCTCAACCCACACCCCGCCTCGTGTCCGTTCTGTGACCAACAGACTACTCATCGCCGAGGGGCCATGGGGCCGCAAGATACTCAACCGGCGAACGGCGCCCGTACGTCGGTCAATGGCACAGGTTTCGACCGGGAGGCGTACGTGACTGGCCTCGGTGGACGCGGGTCATCGCCACCGTTGGCGGCGCCTAGCTTCCGCTGGAGCGCTCGGCGTCGGCCCTGGCGGCCTCCCAGACGCTGTCCACCTCTTGCGGCGTGCCCAACATTCCCCGCACGCCCTTCGGGCCCAGGTTTTTGAACAGTCCCAGGGCTGTCCGCAGGTGCTCGCCGTCGGGATCGGCCGTGATGTCCGCCGAGTAGTTGAACGACTCGCCCCGGATCTCCACCTTCATCGGATCATTGATGAGCCTGTTCCGTCGCCGGTCCGCACGTCGGCCCATGTGGCTCTCCTGGTCAGGCAGTCGTGACCACACTGTAGCACCACCTTTCTGGATTCGCTATTGATTTTCACGCTATTGCCGCCCCTCGGAAAATCGCACACGTCGCCGCAGCGTCAGATACTGGGTCCGTCGCTTGACGTAGCGGGCATAGACATAAACGGCAGCCACGGTCGCGACGAGACACAGGCAGGCCCAGAAGCCATCCTTCACCGGAACCGTGGGGCCGCCCGCCCCGAAAAGCTTGAGTTCGATCCGCCAGTGGAACATGCCGACCTCTTGGCATACGGCCAGGGCCAGCCCCGACAGCGACAATGCGGTAGTCAGGCGCAGCGCGATCTGGGTCGTCAAACACGCCCGCTGCAACGCCTCGATACCGAACGTTTGTCGGGACCAGGAGGCCAGGATGCCCGGGACCGAGACAACGACGGCGATGGCCCCACCTCTCAGGTTGTACATCTGCGGTCCGAACGTCATCGAAACCGCAGCGATGATAAGGCCGAGCGTCGCCAGGAGCAGCAGCGTCGTCGCCAGACGCAGCGTGGCGAATGGGCTCTCCGACACATTGATCACATGGAGATGGTCTATTCGGCGTAGGTAATGTCCGTTTCTGGCGTAAAAGTGAGCGTTGGGTAACGCGCGATGGTCCCTGGCTCGCATGTAGGTGGGCGTCGCTGCTTCTCCGTCGTCCTTCCACCTGATTACTTTTCGGCTTTCGATGAATTCTTTGATGTAGAGCCGTTTGCCGACGTCGCCGCCGTTATGGCTCCGGTATATCTCGTGGTCATCTACGAACAGTCCGGGCGGCAGGCTCAGCCTGAGATGGTAGCTCGAGCATTTGTACATCAGCGACGTCAGAATTGTGATGTAAGGAGGAAACTGGCTCAACCGGAACCGCGCCTCCCGACGCCGGTCACTCACCTTGGATTGGGTGACCTGGATTCCGTGCAGGCTGGTGGCCCGGCTGTACTCGACTCGAAGGGACCGAGAAGCGGGAGCGTCCACGATGGCGAACAGCGCATAGTCCACGGTCAGCTTCGCGATCAGCGCGTCCG